>JBGPLF010000058.1:0-17504 GCA_041486265.1 bacterium | reverse complement strand
CGTCACATCCGCCACGAGTCCCAGGAGCGTTTCATGGTCCAGCAACTGCAGCCGGAACAGCAGCCCGATCAGGAAGGCCAGTGTGATGTTGGCGAGCGGGCCTGCCACCGCGACGATCATCATCCCCTGTCGCCAGTTGGTGAAGTTGCGTGGATTGACCTCCACGGGCTTGGCCCATCCGAATCCCGCGACCAGGAGCAGCAGGGTCCCCATGAGATCGAGATGCACGATCGGATTCAGCGAGAGCCGGCCTCGCAGCCGCGGTGTGGGATCACCGAGCTGGTCGGCCATCCACCCGTGCGCGTACTCGTGGAATGTGATGGCGATCAGGATGGCGATGATACGGTATGGCAGGGTCCGCAGATCGCCGAAGAGGAGCATCAGCGTCCGCGCGCCGGGCCGGTCACCGAATCGGTGAGCGGACGGTCGTGCCGGACCATGTCGGCCGAACTCTCGCGCTCGACCGCGATCTGGACCGATCCGCCGCGGGCGAAGACCAGCGCGGGCCGGGGATACCGGTTGTAGTTGCTGGCCATTGAATAAGTGTAAGCGCCGGTGGCGAAGACCGCCAGCAGGTCGCCTTCCCGGACCTCGGGCAGATCGGCATCCCAGATGAGCACGTCACCGGACTCGCAGCAACGACCGGCGACGGCGACCCGCTGGGTCGGCGCGTCGGCCGCTTTGGTCGCGACGACGGCCTCGTACCGCGCGGCATAGAGGGCCGGGCGCGGATTCTCGTACATCCCGCCGTCCACCGACACGTAGGTTCTCACGCCGGGGATGCGCTTGATGGCCCCAACAGTGTACAGGGTCACGCCCGCGTCACCGACTATCGATCGCCCCGGCTCGATGAGCAGCGTCGGCGCAGGCATCTGATACCGGTCGAGCCACTCACGCGAGGTATCGGCCAGCGCGCGGACGTAGGCTTCGTGGGAGGGAGGCTCTTGCGCGGCCAGGTACCGGACGCCGAGACCACCGCCCAGGTTCAGTTCCTCCAGCACGAATCCGCTCGACCGCATCTCGGCCGCGAAGGCAATGACGGCCCGCGCGGCCATCACGAAGGGGTCCAATTCGAGAATCTGCGAACCAATATGGCAGTGCAGCCCGCGCAGCCGCACGCCCGGCGACGCCAGGGCCTGACGGACCGCCGCCTCGGCGGACGGACCGAGCAGGCCGAATCCGAACTTCGAATCCACTCCGCCCGTCACGATCGCCTTGTGCGTGTGGGGCTCGATACCCGGCGTCACGCGCAGGAGGACATCCGCCCGCCGCCCGCGTTCGCGGGCCAGACGGTCGAGCCAGGTCAGCTCGTACTCGCTGTCCACCACGAACCGCCCAACGCCGGCCTCGAGGCCGTAGGCGATCTCGTCGGGCGTCTTGTTGCTGCCGTGGAAGAAGAGCGCCTCAGCCGGGACGCGTGCCTGCAGCGCCGTGTAAATCTCGCCGGCGCTGACGACGTCGATTCCCAACCCCTCTTCATAGGCCACCTGGCAGGTCGCGATGGTGCACAGCGCCTTCGAGGCAAAGAGCACCCGGCTGGGACCCGGTGCGAACGCCCGCATGGCCTCCACATAGTCACGGCAATTGGCCCGCATGCAGGTCTCGTCAATCACGTGCAGCGGGGTGCCAAAGCGAGAGGCCAAATCGGCGGCATCCACGCCGCCGACGACAAGGTGGCCGCGCTTGTCGACCTCGAATCCGTGGCGCTGGGGAAGGGGTGTCGGCATCAGTGACAGACCGACGTCAAGAGATTCGCCTGCAAAATCATCGCCAATCTAGCATGGCCTCCAGGGAGTGTCAACGCGCCCAACGACCGGGTCACGAGTGCGCCGGCGTTCACGCCCACTGCCGTCCGTCCTTGATGAGGGGCCCGCCATCGGGCAGCGTGCCGTGGGGTACCATTTCGACGTCGGCGCGCACCCTCATGGCCTCACGAAGATGCTCGCCAATGGCGAGGGGCAGGTCTTCGGTGCCGTCCGACACTGCCGGCGTCTCGATGCGGGCCGTCAGACGGTCCTGGTGGCCCTCGCGCGTCACCTCGAGCTGGTACCTGGCTACCTGAGGAAAGTGTGCCATGGCCCGCCGGACGTCATTCGGATGGACGAACATCCCGCGGACCTTCACCGACTGGCCGACGCGTCCAAGCACGCCAGCAAGCCGCGGCGCACCGCGCCCGCAGGAACAGGTGGCGAGATCAAGCCGGGACAGATCCCCGGTAGCAAGCCGCAGTACCGGATAGATGTCACTCAGAAACGTGACGACGACCTCTCCCACATCACCGGTGGCGCAGGTTTCGCAGTTATCCACATCAACGATCTCAACGAAGACGCGCGAAGAAAGGTGAAACCCATTTCGCTCGCCGCATTCGTACGCGATCAGCCCCACGTCGCCCGTCGCATAGCCCTGACTGACCCGGACGCCCTGCTTCTTGAGGTCGCCCCTCAGGCTCTCGGTGAGCATCTCCCCCGACACAAACGCCACCTGAAAGGGGGACTCCCCCTCCATCTTCTCCAAGAGCGTGGCGAGGAAAGACGGCGTGCCGACGAAGCCGCGGATTCGGAGGTCCGTTGCCGTCCGGGCCTGAGTCTCGGTGTTGCCGGTCCCGGCCGGAATCACCGGGCACCCGAGCGCGGCGAGTCCACCTTCGAGCATCGCTCCGGCCGGGGTCAGGTGGTAGGCGAAGGTGTTGAGGACCAGGTCGCCGCGCCGGAAGCCGGCTGCGTGGAGCGCCGGCGCAAACCCCCAATAATCCTCAGCCAGGCCCCCTGGATCGTAAATCGGCCCGGGAGACGCGAAGATATGGCGCAGCGCCTCGACCGGAACAGCGTTCCACCCGGCCAGCGGCGGCTCCGCAGCTTGCAGGGCCGGCAGATCGCTCTTGCGCAGCAACGGGAGCCGCGACAGGTCGTCGGGCCAGCGGAGGCTCTCCGCCGGGCGGCCCACAGCCTCGACCACCTTTCTGCCCGCGGCGGTCTGATGATAGGCGAGGGCAACGGTCTCGGCCAGGCGCGCAGACATCCACCGTTCCCACTCCGCGCGCGAGAGTCCCTCGCGTGCATCGTAAAAGGATTCCACAGCCCGACAGATTCGCCGCGACGCGGCCGAAGCCTCTGGGGGGCAGGAAGGGCGCTCCTGCGGGCCGTATTCCTCTTGCCGTGGGGCGCGACACCCCCGCTCTGGACACCATCCTCATCGCCGAAAAGATCACGCTGCGATTCAGCGGCGTGAGGGCGATCGATGATCTTTCATTGTCCCTGCGTCCGGGCGAGTTGCTGGGCATCATCGGTCCCAACGGGGCCGGCAAGACCAGCGTCTTGAATTGCATCAACGGTTTCTATCATCCTCAGGGGGGCCGGATCATCTTCGCCGGTCGCGACATCACCCACCTGCCGCCGCATCTCCGCGCGAAGGCGGGCCTGGCGCGTACCTTCCAGAACATCGCGCTGTATCCCGGCATGAGCGTGCTCGCCAACATCATGTCGGGCCGGGTGATCCACATGCGCGCCAACGTCGTCACCAACGGCATCTACTGGGGACCAGCGGAGCGGGAGCTGCTGGAGCATCGCGCACGGGCCGAGGAGATCGTCGATTTCCTCGAGATGGAAGAGCACCGCAGCCACCGCGTGGCCGAACTGCCGTACGGGGTGCAGAAAAAGGTCGAACTTGGGCGCGCTTTGGCGATGGAGCCGAAACTCCTGCTGCTCGACGAGCCTATGGCCGGGATGAGCGCCGACGAGAAGGCCGACATGGCCCGGTACATCCTTGAATTGCGCGAGGTCCGCCGGCTGCCCATGATCCTGATCGAGCACGACATGGGGGTCGTCATGGATCTCTGCGATCGCCTGGTCGCCATGGACTACGGCAAGAAGATCGCGGAAGGGCCGCCGGATGAGATCCAGCGCCATCCAGATGTCCTCCGGGCCTATTTGGGCGAGGCGACGGTCGCATGAGCGCGCAAGCGATCCTCGAACGTCCCATGGTCGTGGTGCCCGCAGCCGCAGTGGAGCGACTCGATACCTTCCCCAAGCGCCTGCGGCATAACGCGGAACGGTTCGGCGACCGCGTCGCTTTTCGAGAAAAGGAGTTCGGCATCTGGCACGAGATCACATGGCGGCAGTATCTGGACCACGTTCGCGCCTGCGCGCACGGCCTCTACGCACTCGGCCTGAGGCGCGGGGACATCATCACCCTGATCGGCGACAACCGGCCAGAACTCTATTACCTGGCCATGGGCGCGCAGGCGATTGGCGCCATCTCCTGCGGGATGTACCAGGACAGCCTGGCCGAGCAGCTTGCGCAACTCATCGACTTCGCCGGGGCGCGCTTCGTCTTCTGCGAAGATCAAGAACAGACCGACAAGATCGTCGAGATGGAGGGCCGCCTGCCGACCGTCGAGCGGATCATCGTCGAGGACTGGCGGGGGATGTGGCGCTACAATCATCCGAAACTGCTCGCCTACTCCAACCTTGAAGCGATGGGACGCGAAGCCGACAGCCGCAGCCCTGACTGGTTTGATGAAATGGTCGCCGAAGGGAGTGGCGACGACGTCGCGATCCTGTGCCAGACGTCGGGCACGACCGCGATGCCCAAGCTTGCGATGCTCTCGCACGACAACCTGCTGACCCAGGGCGACAACTTCCGTATATTCGAGCGGCACATCTCTGAACGCGACGAGTTCGTCGGCTATCTCCCCTTTGCGTGGATTGGTGAGCAGATGTTTTCGTTCACCCTGCACCAGCAGATCGGATTTACCGTCAACTTTCCGGAAGAGCCCGATACGGCGCAGCGCGACTTCCGCGAGATCGGACCGCACTTCACCTTCGCGCCCGCGCGGATCTACGAGGGATTGCATTCACAGGTCACGGTGCGCATCCTCGACGCCGGCCGCATCCGCCGGGGGATCTACAACGCGGCGATGCGGACGGGCATCCGCGCCGTCGAACTCGAGGCGGATGGCAAACCCGTCCCCTGGGTGCTGCGGCTGGCGCGGGTCCTCTGGTACTGGACGGTCTACCGGCCCATCCTGGACAAGATCGGGATGACGCGGATGCGCGTCGCGTGGAACGGCGGGGCGTCGCTCGGGCCCGACTACCACAAGTTCTTCCGGGCGATGGGATTGAATCTCAAGCAGATCTACGGGCAGACCGAGATCGCCGGGATCTCGTGCGTCCACCGCGACGGGCAGGTGCGCTTCTGGACGATGGGCGCGCCCATCGCGCACACCGAGGTCAGGCTCTCGGACGAAGGCGAGATTCTGGAGCGCAGCCCCTCGGTGTTCCTCGGCTACTACAGAAATCACGAGGCAACCGCCAGGTCTCTGCGCGACGGGTGGCTCTACTCGGGCGACTATGGGGCGCTGGATGCGAGCGGCGACGTCATCATGTTCGACCGGATGGGTGACATGCTCCAGAAAGCCGATGGGACGAGGGTCGCGCCCCGCGTGATTGAGGACATGCTGAAGTTCACCCCCTACATCTCGGAGGCCATGGTGGTGGGCGAGGGGCAGCCCCACCTGGCCGCGATTCTCAATATCGACATGCGCAACGCGGGCAAATGGGCTGAGGATCACGACCTCGCCTACACGTCATATACCGACCTGTCGCAGAAGCCTGCGATCGTTGACCTCCTGCGCCGCCTGGTCCGCGAGACGAACGCGCGCCTGCAGCCCGAGTGGCGGATCAGGCGGTTCGTGTCACTCTACAAAGAGTTCCATCCCGACGACGAGGAGATGACGCGCACGCGCAAGCTGCGCCGCGGCCATATCACCGAGCGCTACCGCGATCTCATCACTGCGATCTACGGCGGGGCGTCGCAGTTCCAGGCGGTCGTGACCATCCGGTACGAGGACGGCCGCACGGCCGAGATGCGGCCGGTCGTGCAGATCCTCGACGTGGACGTATGAGCAGGCACCTCGCTCCGAGGGACGTCGTGTTGGCGTGACCCTGAGTTCTCTTGTCGAAGGGCTGGTCATCGGGCTCGCCGTGGGCTCGATCTATGCCCTCATCGCGCTTGGGTTCGTGCTGCTGTACAAATCCACGAAGATCCTGAACCTGGCCCATGGCGAGATGGTGCTCTTCGGCGGCTATATGGCCATCGCCCTCACGCGCAGCCTGCCGCTGCCGGTCGGCGTGTCGTTCGTCGTCGCGATCCTCTTGACGCTCGGAGCGGCCGCGGCGCTGGGATTCGTCATCGAACGCGGCATCATGCGGCCGCTGTTCGGTCAGCCGCTGCTGTCGATCATCATCGTGACGTTGGCGATGGGCTACATCATCCGGGGGTTGATGGTCGGCCTCTGGGGCGGCGACACGCGCCAGTTTCCGCAAGTCGTGCCGACGGGCGTGGTGCGTCTCGGCGACATCGCGATTCCCGAGGTGGGCATCTGGAGCGCCCTGGTGGCCATCATCCTGCTCGTCGCGTTCTCGCTGTTCTTCCGCTACTCGCTGTGGGGCATCGCGATGCGGGCCGCGGCCAATGAGCAGATGACGGCGTCCACCCTCGGCGTGAGCCTCAAACGCGTGTTCGCGTATGCCTGGTCGTCCGCGGCGATTGCCGCGTCGGTCGGAGGCATCCTGATCGGCCTGTGGCTGGGCGTAAACTTCGCGCTGGCTTATGTGGGTCTGAAGGCGCTGGCCGCAGCGATCCTGGGCGGATTGGACAGCATTCCGGGGGCGATTCTCGGCGGGTTGATCCTCGGGGTCGTCGAGAACGTCATCGGCGGCTACATCGACGCCAATGTCGCGCTCTTCGGCGTCCCGCTGCAGGGGTTTAAGGACATCACGCCGTTCGTGGTGATCTTGCTGGTGCTGATGTTCAAGCCTTACGGGCTGTTCGGCACGGAGCAGATCGAGCGGCTGTGACAGTCCACTCTTCATGAGCGTCCGGCCCGCCGGCGATTTCAAGACCGCCTACGTCCAGGATATGGCGCTCCTGGACACCCGCTTCTTCCGTCTGGGTTTCGCTGCGCTCCTGGCGGCCCTGCTGCTGGCGCCGGTGCTGCTGGGCCGCTGGTTGTTTTTGCTGAACACCATCGGCATCTTCGCCCTCGGCGCGATCGGCCTCACACTGCTAACCGGCTTCGCGGGACAGATCTCGCTCGGCCACGCGGCCTTCATGGCGATCGGCGCGTACACGTCATGGTACGTGACCGCCCGACTGGGTCTGCCGTTTGTCATCGCTTTCCCGTTGTCCGGCTTCGTCACGTTTTCGATCGGGGCGGCGGTCGGCCTGCCGTCGCTGCGGATCAAAGGTCTCTATCTCGCGATCGCCACCCTGGCGTTCCAATTCATCACGGAGTACGTGATCATCCATACGGCCGGCGGGATGGGCGGGACCGTCGTCCCCTCGGCAACAATCGGCCGCTATCAGTTTCGCACGGAGACACAGTTCTACTATCTCTTGTTGCCGATCTGGGTCTTCGGCGGCGTATACGCCGCCAACCTGATGCGCGGTCGCGTGGGGCTGGCGCTCATGGCGGTGCGGGACAAGGACTACGCGGCGCAGGTGCTCGGGGTGAACCTGTTGCAGTACAAGACGCTGGCCTTTGCGCTGGGCGCCTCGTACGCGGGCCTCGCCGGGAGCCTCTTCGCCCACTACAACAGGGTCATCGGTGCCGAACACTTCGGGATCATCCAGTCGATCGACTACATTGCGATCATCGTCATCGGCGGGCTAACGAGTATCTGGGGGCCGCACCTCGGCGCGGCGTTTGTCATCCTCTTGAACCAGGTGCTGCGGTTCGTCTTGCCCGCGATTGTGACGGTATTTCCGGCCTTTGGGAAAGCCGCGACAACGTCGCGGGAGGTCATCTTCGGGGCGATACTGATCGGATTGCTGATCTGGGAGCCGGGCGGGCTGGCGATGCTGCTCAGGAAGTTGAAGCGGTATCTTGACCTTTGGCCGTATCCTCACTAGACTGCGAGACTCAAGTCCCGGGGCATAACCGTCATGTTCGAAAGGCAAGCGGTATTCGAGGAACCAAGCGAGACAACCTCCTCTGGCGGTACATGAGTCTGGCCAAATTCGTTTCGCTCCTAGCCAACAGAGCACTCGACTTCTGCCGGGTGGATAAACTCGAGGACATCCATGAGGAACGGTTGACAAAATCCACTTATGAGATCACGCACGAGTGGCTTCGAGCTGGATATGAAGGCACGAGCCGCGAGACAATAGTGGATTGCTGGAGTATGGTCGAGCAGGAATCCGTTGGGTTGCGGAAGACCTATGTCCCGCACTCCGAAGGGGTGGCCGTGCGTACCACTTTCGCGAGACTCAAGGATTCGTTCGAGAGGAAGGGAGTTTTCCAGGAAGCCACCTTGCATGTGAGCGTCGTCAGGTATGTTGACTTCAACACGTACAGTTTTGTAGATGAGACGAATACGGCGTTCAATCGCTTTATTCCGCTACTTCACAAACGGAGATTTTTCGAGTACGGGCACGAACTGCGGGCCGTTGTCTCAGGATTAGGGACGCATTTTCTTGGTGCCATAATCCGGCAAACTGCCGGGATGAATGTTCCAGTCTCTCTCAAGACTCTGATTGACCGTGTCCATGTCGCACCGCTGGTCCCACCATCGTTTGCGGCCGCCGTCCGGTCCGTAGCAGAGAAGTACGGAGTCGAGACCGATCTCGTGGTTCAGTCGGGTCTCGATAAGCCACTCCGCTCATCGCTAGACGATGGGGACGCTGTCGATGGCACCGCGACTCTCACAAGTTAGGTGGGGTCACGCCAACCACCGCTTCCTTCGCTTGTAGCTCTTCACCTCAGTAAACCTTCGCCGCCCCGTCTTGCTCATCCCCAGGTAGAACTCTTTCACGTCCGCGTCCTCGCGTAGCCGCTCCGCTGGCCCGTCGAGGACGATCTTCCCATTCTCCATCACGTACCCGTACGAGGCCACCTGCAGCGCCATCTTGGCGTTCTGCTCCACGAGCAGGATCGTCAGTCCCTGGTCGGCGTTGAGGCGCCGGACCAGCTCGAAGATCTCCTGTGCGATCAGCGGCGCCAGTCCCAGGCTCGGTTCGTCGAGCAGCAACAGCCTCGGCTGCGCCATTAGCGCGCATCCGATCGCCAGCATCTGCTGCTCGCCGCCCGAGAGATAGCCCGCGCGTACCCGCCGGCGTTCCTTCAGTCGCGGAAAGTAGGAATAGGCCAGGTCGAGCCGCTCTCGACTGCCGGCCCGGCCGCGCAGGGCCGCCCCAACCAGCAGGTTCTCCTCGGCGTTCAACTCCTCAAACAGGCGGCGTCCCTCCCGCACCATCACGATCCCGATGCGGGCGGTTTCTTCAGGTAGGCGGTTCTCGATGCGCTGCCCTTCGTACTCGACTGTCCCGCGCGTCACCTCGCCGCGCTCCAGCCGGATCATGCCCGAGAGCGCTTTGAGGGTCGTCGTCTTCCCGGCGCCGTTGGCGCCAATCAGCGCGGTAATGCTCGCCTTGGGGACGTGCAGAGAAACTCCCTTGAGGACCAGAATGGTCCCCCAGAAGACGACCTCTACGTTGTTAAGGCTTAGTATCCCAACCAGTCCTTGCGCCGCTCGACCGTAACCGTCTCCACGAGCACGACGCGGCCATTCTTCACCTGCATGATCCGAGTGGTCGTCGACGGACGATGGTCGTCCCGCGCCAGGGTGATCGGCGCTGCCAGCGCATCGGGATCCCAGTTCTTCAGCAACTCCAGGGCCGAGCGGACGTTGGTGCCGAGGAACCCGGCCTGAGGACCGTAGCTGGACCACCCGTCCACGATGGTTTCGAGACCCCGCTTCAGCAAGTACACGTTCAACCATCCGCGGATGTAGGATGCGATGTAGGGCGTGTTCGTCGTCCCCCAATCGAACTTCGGGACGTCCTTGCCCTGGAAGCGCGTGTACGCATCGTACAGGGTCTTCATGCCGGGCACCGGCTCGCCGAAGTACGCATGCGGCGTCGATCCATAAACGCCCTCGGCGGCCTTGCCGATTAGCTTGATCATGTTCTCGTCGTACCCCCACACGTTGACGAACCAGCGGGTCTTGAGCCCCGCCTGGCCGGCGTCGCGTACGCCGACCGATGCCGAGTTGGTCGTACCGCCCAGCCAGCCGAAGTCCGCCCCGAATGCCTTCACCGCGGCCATTTGCGAGCGTGCCTCCAGGGCCGTCAGCGCCAGGAACTGGTCAGGACCGACCTCGAAACCCAGTTCCTTTGCGTAATCCTTGCCCGCAGGAATCGGAGCGCGGCCGTAGGGGTGATCAGGGTACACGAAAACGAACTTCGGCTTCTCAATGCGCTCCTTCCGCGCGAGTGCGCGCGCAAACTTCAGCACGGCGCGAAGCTGATCCGAGTACGACGACACTGGATAGAAGTTGTAAGGCGTCTTGGATGGGTTGTTCAGGTGCGACGAATACGAAGCCGAGATGTAAGGGATCTGATCCTCCGCGATCTGCTCTTTCAGGGCCTCGGTGTCGTTGGTGCCCCAGCCGACAATCGCCTGGACCCGGTCGATATCGCGATACTTCCGGTACAGGACGAGGCTCTCCGGGATCTGGTACTTATAGTCCGCCCAGACGAGGTCGATCTTGACCTTGCCGCGGATCCCACCCTGAACCTCATTGATGTACCGCACATGGTCGAGGACGCCCTTGGAGTAGTCCACGCCGACGTCTGAGGTCGGGCCCGTCAAATCGAAGAGCGCCCCCACCTTGATGCTCGAAGGCGGCGGAACCTGGGCGCCGACAGAAATCACCGAGGTGGCCACCAGCGCCACCAGGATCAACACGACGGCGAGCAGCGATCCTCTCACGTCTCTCCCCCCTTCAGATGAGTGCGAGATCGTTGCGCGAGCGTATTCGAGTGACCGATGGTTTCGCCGGGGCCTAGGGGGCTCCCTTCCGCACGGTGACCGACCGGACGATCAGATCTTCCGCGCGGTTCCCCGAGGTGTTAATGGCAAAATCCCATCCCCACGTGTTGGCCATGTTCGCGTCGGTGAGTCTGATCGTGTAGGTTGCCCAGCCCTCGCGGACATCCACCCACTGCCAGGGGGTGAAGCGGTAGCCGCCGGTCGAATCGTAGAGCACGTTGAACCCGACCTGCCGCGCCGCCCGGGCTCCCCACACTTCAACCGTGATCTCGATGGGAACCCGTCCCTCGGCGAAGTACAGGAACGTATCATCGATATCGAAGTAGACGTAGATTACCTGGCGCGCGATGCTGGTCTGGATCGCCTCAACGCCGCCGATCTCGATGGCGTCCACGGCGCCGTTGCGGCGCGAGCGATAGGGCAGATTGTAGAGACCGCGTTCCTCACCGATCCGGCCGAGGCGCGCGGAAACCTCGGTGCTGCGACCGAAATCGTGTTCGACGCTCAGCACGGGCAGCATCGGCCCGCGCGCCGCCGCGGTCGCGCGGGCCTCGTCCACCAGGGCCGCGGGGATCCCGCTCATCACCTGCGGCGCCGCCGAGAGCCGGACGGCGGCGCGGCCCTCGCGGACGTCCGGCGGCGCGGCCTGCCCATCGAACGTAGTCACACGCAGGGTCGGTGACGCGGGTACTTCGAGAGTCCGCCCGTCCGTCGTGGACCAGGCCACCAGCACGGCGTCGGCCGCCGCCCCATACACCGCAGCATACACATCGGGATCGCGCACTAGGTAGCCGGTGTAGGGGCGGGATGCGAGCAGCGCGCCGATGAGGCGCAGATCGCCGTCGAGGCGGGCCGGATCGGCCGTAAACAGCCGGTCCACCCCTGCCGCCTGCGCCACGCCCAGCATGCGCGCCCACTGTCCGACCCCACGAGCAGGCGCGCCGGTCCCATCGGGACCCGGACCCTCCGGGGACCACTCCACCCAAATCGACTTGCCCGCGCTCCGCATCCGCCTGCTCAGGATACCCAACGGCCGAAGCAGGGACTCGGGTGGAAATCCCTGCGGGCTGAGCGCCACCGCGTCGAAGGTCGCCGGGGCCTCTTGCAGGACGCGCGTGAGAAACGCCAGGTCGACGCCGGCCGGCGAGGCCAGGGCCACGCGCGCGGCCGGATCCACGGCGCGCAGCCTTGCACGTGCCGCCTGCACAAGGGCCAGGTATTCTGATCCGGTGCCGCGGAACTGCGGGAGTCCTAGCTGCGTCCAGATCTGCCATTCGGAGACGCGGCCGCGGAACCGTGCCGCCACGTCGCCCACAAACCGCTCCCAGTCGCGGACGTCCCGCGGCGGCTGCCGGCTGTAGACCTCAGGACGGGTGAGATCGGGACCTGTGCCGAGGCTGGCCCAGCGCGGCGTGTAGGTCAGGACGATGATCGGTGAAAGACCTTCCTTGGCTGCGGCGGTGACCGCGCGATCGAGGTCGGCCCAGGACGGCTCGCCGCGCTTCGGCTCGATGATGCTCCAGTCCGCCAGGATCTTGACGGCTCGCACGCCAAGACTCTTTGCGGCGGCAAGGGCCGCAGCGTCGGGTGAGACAAGGCCGAGTTGGGTCGTGGCTTGAGGAGCCGGCGTGGCCGCGGGCTGGCCCGAGCCGGGCCGTCCAAGCGAGAACACGAGGAGCGCGGCGATCATCGCCGCGGGGGCCAGGTGTCTTACGGTCATGCAATCCCCGGGCGCGGACGGGCGCGAACCGATAGCATTGCGGTCTCCCTCCGGCGAGTGACCACTGGCGGAGGCTTCGGCGCAGACCCGCGGCTCCCTCCGTCGTGGAAGGAAGGCATTCCATCGGTTGGAATAGAAGCGCCTTGTTGCCGTCACAGGCATTTTATCCACGAGGAGGCTCGACGATGTGGACGCTCCCACGGGCCGTCACGGCCGTGGCCGGCGCAGGTGAAGGCTCGACCGATCTCAACGCCTTCGACCATGCGCTGTTGGACGCCGGAATCGCCAATTTGAACTTCCTTAAGGTCACCAGCATCTTTCCCCAGGGCGCGCGGGTCGTGCCAATGCGACCATTCACCCCGGGGCTGCTGATGCCGGCGGTATACGCCCGGATCAGCCGGCACACGCCGGGCGAGCGCATCGCCGCGGCGGTTGGCATCGGAATCGGCACCGAGGGCTACGGCGTGATCATGGAACACTCCCACACCGGGACGGCCGAGAACGCCGACCAGATCGTCCGGCGCATGGTCGAGGAGGCCATGACGACCCGCGGGCTGCACCCGGCCGAGATCCTCGTCGCCGCCAAGGAGCACCTCGTGCAGCGCACCGGGTGTGTGGTCGCGGCGGTACTGCTCTGGCCGGATTGATGAGCATCCAGGGGCTGGATGAGCGAGAGTGGATCACTGACCCCGGCGGACCGGGCTTCGCCCACGTCTACCGGGTTGACGCTCTGTTGTACGACCAGCGGTCGGAGTACCAACGCATCCGCGTGATCGAGAACAGCGACTTCGGCCGGATGCTCATCCTCGACGAGGCGGTGCAGACGACGGAGCGCGACGACTTCATCTATCACGAACTGCTCGCGCATGTCCCAATTTGCGCGCACGCCAACCCGCGGCGCGTGCTCATCATCGGCGGCGGGGACGGCGGGGTGCTACGCGAAGCGCTGCGCCATCCCATCGAGCATGCGACCATGGTCGAGTTGGACCGCGAGGTCGTCGGGGTGACGCGGCGGTTGATCCCGTCGATCCCCGGTGACGCCTATGAGGATCCCCGCACACGCCTGTTGATCGAAGACGGCATCAAATTTGCACGGCAGACCGCCGAGCGCTTCGACGTGGCCATGGTGGACTCCACGGATCCCAAAGGCCCCTCGCTCGGCCTCTTCTCGAGCGAGTTCTACGGCGATGTGGCCAGGCTGCTCGGGCCCTCCGGCACCCTGGCCGTCCAGAGCGGATCGCCGCTCTACCAGCAGGACGTGATCGAGATGGTGCGCCGGAACATGACCCCACACTTCCGATGGGTACGCACCTATCTCGGCACCGTCCCGACCTACCCCGGCGTCCTGTGGACCTTCACGATCGGCGCCCAGGCCCGCGATCCGGTGACCGTGGACCAGGCGGAGATCGCCCAGAGGCTCGAGGGCATCGCTACACAGTACTACACCACTGCGGCCCATCGCGGTCTCTTCGACCTGCCCCCGTTCCTCCGCGCCATCCTTTCGACAGGCTAGCCGGCCGTGCCATTTCTGGGGGCGCGAGCCCATCCTCATCCGGCCGGCGTCATCATCGGCGCGCCGTACGACGCGACGGCATCGTACCGTTCGGGCGCGCAGCGCGCGCCTGCGGCAATCCGGTGGGGGTCGGAGAGCATCGAGACCTACAGCGCGGTCCAGCAGCGCGATTTGGCGGATCTGGCCTTCAGTGACGCCGGCGATCTCGACCTGTCCGGTTGCAGCCCGGAAGAGATGATCGAGCGGGTCAGAGATGCGGTCGCGAGCGTGGCCGCGGGGACCGGCGCGGCGGGGGCGCGCGCGCCGGGCGGGAGCGCGAGGGAGACAAGCAGCCTGCCGGTGCTGCTCGGCGGTGAGCACACCGTGACGGTTGGGGCGGTCACCGCGCTAGTGGATCGCTATCCCGATCTGGGCGTCGTCGTTCTGGACGCGCACCTGGACCTGCGGGATGAATACGAAGGGCAGCGGTGGTCACATGCCACGACGATGCGCCGGATCGCCGAGCACGTCGGCCTGGAGCGCATGGCCGTCCTCGGCGCCCGCTCCGGGACCCGCGGCGAATGGGCGGCGGCCGCATCGCTAACCTGCTGCCAGCGCACGGCGGCGGTGCCCATGACGGCCTGGGCCGGGCTGGCGCGGCGCCCCCTCTACCTTTCAGTCGACATTGACGCCTTCGACCCCGGCGTCGCCCCGGGCACCGGCAATCCCGAGCCGCTGGGGCTCCGCGTGGACGACCTTGTCGGGCTGCTGGCGGTGCTGCGCGAGGCACGCGTCGTGGGATGCGATCTAGTCGAGGTCAGCCCGCCCTATGACCCATCGGGGCAGACGGTGGTCCTGGCAGCCTGGCTGGTGCGCGAGATGCTCCTGGCGTTCGCGCGCTAGAGATCAGGCCGAGCGGGACCCGCAGGCGCACGGTGTAGCGCCGCACTTCGGGCAGCCGGCCGCATACCGGGACGCGGCCCTGGCGACGTCAATGCCGCAGAGGGAAGCCACGGTGGCCGTCCACGCCAGGACGTCACCAACCTCGTCTTCCAGGCGCTGGCGGTCGCCGTCGCGCAGCGCCCGCGCCAGTTCGCCCACTTCCTCGACGAGCCAGCGGAAGGTACCATCAACTCCCCGCGCCCGGTCTCGCGCGCCGTACGTGGCCTCGATGTGGTGCTGGAACTCCTGAAGGGTCACAATACCACCGGATTTCGTGGCGAGGGGATGGAATCCCTACGAATACGGGGCTAGTGCCCGGGCGTAATGACCGTCGCCAGACGCACCAGGTCGACCAGCGGGAGCGGTCCGACCAGCGTCAGGCGGGTTCCCTTACCTTCCCACAACAATAGACGCATGCTGCCCATGACGACCGTCCGCGCGCCACTCCCAAGCTGCGCAACAGGCGCGCCGCGCCCCGGTGGGCCCAGCCGGGCGGCGGGCGCGATGAACAAGGCGACCGTCCGGGCACCGTCTGTGTAGTGCAAGTGAGCCGCCAGCAGCGGGCCTGCGCGGACGGGCTCGCCACCCACTAGTGTGAAGCCGCCGGGCAGTGCGTGCGGCACGGGCAGGGCGAATCCAATCATGCGCTCCAGCACAGGCAGCGGCAGCAAAGGCCCGGGAGCCCCACCCTGCGCAATCAGGCGCGCCCCGGCCGGGAGGCGGGGCCGGAACAGCGCGTCTGGGACGTTCAGACCGAAGCTGATTCGGGTGAAGTAGGCGGTGGACACCAGCCCCTCGTCGGCATCCCGTTCCTCCGATCGCAGCGCAACTCCGGTCGTCCGGTCGATCCACAACCGGCGTTCGCGGCGACCGTCACGAGGCCACAGGCTCAGCACGGCGGTGGGCCGGCCGATGACTTCTTCCACGCCCAGCAGCCGCACCCGGTACCGCCCGGGTGGCCAGGTGACCGCCAGGTCGGCCGGCGCGGCCAGCGACGGCCCCTGAAAGGCGATGTTTAGCCTGGGCTCGTAGTGCCAGGTCTGGATCCCATCGTCAATGACCAGACGACCGGCGACCCCTTCAGGCGAGAGAAAATCTAGCCGGGTCTTCGATGGCCGCCTGTGGGCCTCGTTGATCGTGACTGTCTCCATCAGCTCGCCACGCAGCACCGAGAGCACCTTGGTACCCTCGTAATCGACGATCTGCGGGGCCAGTACCGCATGCCGTGCCACTTCTTCCACCGAGACGCCGCCGAGCAGGTATTCGGTCGAATTCTGAGAGGCCGCCTGCACGGCCAAGGCAAGCACCACGGCAAGGGCGACGATGAATGCCGCCGTCCCCAGGATCATCGCGGCGCTGGCCGGGCGGGTCACCGTCCCGTCCCCCGAGGATCTTCACCCGCCAGTCTCAGATTTGCGTCGGTGGCAACCAGGCCGAGATAGGCCCGGTCCATGAAGGGATCGTCAGCCGCGGCCTGCGTTGCCGCCCGCATGAAGAGATCAGGCCCCACCTCGGCGGCGTGCAGGCGGTCGCGATGGTCACGCACCACGGGAACGGCGACGAGGATCAGCGCGAGTGCAACAGCCGCCAGTGCCATGGCCGGGCGTGGCCGCGAGACCGGCCACCAGAGCCGTCGCCGCGGTGCTTCCCGTTCGAGGCGGCCCCAGAGATCGGCGGCAAACGCGCGCGACAGATCAGGTTCGACCAGCCGCCCGACCAGGTGTTTGGTCGCTCGCAGTTCCTCGAGTTCGGCCTGGCAGGACGGGCACCCGGCAAGGTGCAGGCGGACCTCTGTCATTTCGTCCACGAGCAGTTCGCCGTCGAGGTAGGCGCTGAGTTGCTGTTCAAATCGGTGTGGCATATTCATCTCATCCTGCGCCGCTGAAAGTGCCGCGAATTGGCGCCAGGCGATCGCGCAACGCCCGTCGCGCCCGATGGAGACGCGACTTGACCGTTCCGACGGGCACCTTCATCATTACGGCGATGTCCTCATACGCGTACCCTTCGACGTCGGCCAGGACCACCACCATCCGCAGTTCCGGCGTCAGCGTCATCAACGCATCCTGAATGCGGCGGTCCACCGTCGCATCCAGCACGGTCCGCTCGATGTCTGCCGTGGGATCCGCCCGCTCCCGCGCCAGTTCGCCCACGGCCGTTGCGATCGGCTCGTCAAGCGAGTACACCTTCGGACCGCGTCGCCGCCGCAGCAGGTCGATAAACAGGTTCGTAACAATCCGGTACAACCAGCCTTCCAGCCGCGCGCCCGGATCAATTCGGTGCCGCGCCCTCCAGACCCGAATGAAGGCCTCTTGCGCCAGATCTTTGGCATCGGCCTCATTCCCGGCCACGCGATAGGCAATGGCGTATACATGCCGGCTGTACCGGGCCACCAGTTCCTCAAACTGCGCCCGGTCTTCCGGAGAGTCCGCCGGTTGCGCCTGATCAGGGCTCCGAGCCACCCCGCACCTGCGGCCGTAGGACCCCCTTCCCTTAATGCTACGGTGGGGGCGTCGGTACGG
>JBGPLF010000057.1:0-17675 GCA_041486265.1 bacterium | reverse complement strand
GGATGATGCGGTTGACGCCGTGAGAGGAGCCTCTGTCGTGAGGAATGTCGAACTGCTCCAGGCCTAGCACGCTCGCGCCCCGCCGCGCGAGATGGTAGACGGCGGCGCTCCCCATGCCGCCCACGCCGATGACGATGGCGTCGTACGACGGCACCGGGGGGCTAGTTTCCCTCTCTCGGCACGGTAAACGCGAAGGTCGTCCCGGCGCCGGGGGTGCTCGCCACCCGAATCCGGCCGCCGTGGGCTTCGACGATATGCTTGGCGATCGCGAGCCCGAGCCCGCTGCCGCCGGGCACCGCGGGCCTTGCCCGATCGGCCTTGTAGAATCGCTCGAACACGTGCGGGAGATCCGCCGCGGAAATCCCCGGTCCGGTATCCGCGACGGTCACCTCGACCTCGCCGTTGACGGTGCGCCACCCCACCGCGATGCGGCCGTCCTCAGGGGTGAACTTGATGGCGTTGTCCAGCAGGTTCATCAGGACTTGCGCGAGGCGGTCCCGGTCGGCCAACACCGTCACCTCGGCGTCCGCCGGACGCAACTGCAAGTCCCGGCTTCCCGCGAGCGGCCGCAGCCGGGTCAGGGTGTCCGCCACGAGATCCCCCACATCCACCCGCGCCAGTTCCAGGCTGATCCGCTGACTCTCCAGGCGCGAGAGGTCGAGCAGGTCGTCGACCAGTTTGACCAGCCGGTTGGCTTCCTTATCGATGATCTCGAGGAAGCGGCGGCAGGTCACTTCGTCACGCATCGCGCCGCCGAGGAGTGTCTCGGCGAATCCTTTGATGGAGGTCAGTGGCGTCCGCAGTTCGTGCGAGACGTTGGCCGTCAGTTCGCGCCGCAGCCGCTCGAGCCGCCGCAGATCGGTGACGTCGCGCAGCCCAGCGACCGCGCCCACCGGCCGGCCGGCATCGCCCAGGATGGGCGCGCAGTGCACCTCGACGAGCCGGTCCCCGGTCTCCGAAGGCGGGAGTTCCTCCGCCGTGATTCGCCCGTCCCCGGCGGCGTCGTCCAGAATGGCACGCAGGCGCGGGCCCGGGGCGGCAGGCGGCGCGCCGTCGCCGGTGACCGGGGGCCACCCCAACAGGTCGGTGGCGGCGCGGTTGGCCAGGACGATCTCTCCGTTCCGGTCCGTCGCCACGACCCCGTCCACCATGCCCGCGACGATGGCCGCGAGTTTGGTCTGCTCGGCCGAGAGGGTTGTGATGGTCGCCCTCAGGCGGTCGGCCATGCGGTTGAACATCTCGCCCAGCTGGCCGACCTCATCCGGGCCCCGGGGCCGGACCCCGATGTTGAGATTGCCCGCGCTCATCTGTGAGGCCACCCGCGTCAACTCGTCGATGGGTTCCACCAGGCTCCGGGCAAGCCGCGTGCCGAGGATCCACGCTACCAGGAGTCCAATCACCAGCGCGAGCGCGAGATTCGGGATCATCCCCCGCAGTTGGATCCAGACCCACGTGGTGGGCACGGAGACGTGCACGACGGCAAGCGGTGTTGAATCCAGCGTGACGGCCGTCGCGGCAAACACGAGCCGCTCGCGGACGCGCACCAGGGCCGCTACGGCCTCAGGCGCGGACGGATAGGCTTTGTCCAGTGCGGCCTCGCGCAGTTCCGGGCTTGCCGCGGCTCCCTGCAGGCTGATCGCCGGGATCCCCACAACGTGGATCGTCGCGTCGGGACGCCAGCGGAACTCCTGCGCCAGCCGGTCCAGGGCGGCGGGATCGGTCTTGCCCTCCTGCGCGTACGTGTGCAGCATCCCGCCGATCAGGCGCGACTGCGTCAGGACCATCGACCGGTACGTGAACATATACTGTGCCTGCAGCCGCCAGGTGACGTACGTCGCGACGAGCACCAGGCAGATCGAGACGAGCAGGAGGTAGGACGTCGTCAGGCGGCCGCGGATCGAGCGCGCTTTCATGTACGCACCTTCTGCCGTGACGGTTCCACGCCGCGTAGCTTGTACCCGACTCCCCTGACGGTCAGGATGTAGGTCGGGCGGGCCGGGTCGTCCTCAATCTTCTCTCGCAGCCGGCTGACGTGCATGTCCACGGTGCGTGTGCTGCCGTAGAAATCGTATCCCCACAGGTGCTCAAGCAGGAAGTCCCGGGTGAACACCCGGTTGGGATGCCGCATCAACAGGCGCAGCAAGTCGAACTCGCGCGCCGTCAGATCCACCGGCCGGCCGCCGAGGGTGAACTCGTGCGTCGCCGGATCGAGTCGCAGGTCGCCCACCCGGATCGGCTCCTGGGCTGCGGGCGCCACCTCGCGGACGCGCCGCCGCAGCACGGCGCGGACGCGCGCGACCAGTTCCCGCGGGCTGAACGGCTTGGTCACGTAGTCGTCGGCGCCGCCCTCGAGCCCGACCACCCGTTCCAGTTCGCCGCCCTTAGCCGTCAGCATGATGATCGGCACCGTCGACTCGACGCGCAGCCGCCGGCAGACTTCGAGACCGTCCGCGCCCGGCAGCATGATGTCCAGAATGATCAGGTCCGGCTGCGCGCTGCGGACGCTGACCAGGGCCGCTTCGCCGTCGCCCGCCGTGGTAACATCGTAGCCCTCCTGCAGGAGGTTATACCGCACAAGTTCCACGATGTGCGGTTCGTCATCCACGACCAGGATGCGCTGAAGCGCCGCCATGCTACATCACCAGCCGAATGTCCCCGCCTAAATAACCGGCGACGCCGATCAGGATCGCACCGGCGATCGTCAGGACGGCGATCCAGCGCCGGCTGACGTCGGTCCGGCGTGAACGGACCACGAAGCTGACCGCGTAGACGGCCGTGGATGCAAAGGCGAACCACTGGTGGATCGTGTGGCGGTTGATGAATGCCTGGCCCACATCCTGCTTGACCTGGGCCAGGTAGTCCACGAAGCCCAGGCCAATGGCCAACGTGGCGCCGAGCAATCCCAGGCCTATGAGGATCCGCGCGGCGCGAAGGTGGAAGCGGTCACCGGTGCGCAGAAAGAGGAGGTCGAAGAGCGCGCTGGTTAACCAGAGTGCGATGGGAAAGTGCACGGCTGCCGGATGGAAGAGAAAGTTCTTAGGCAGGAAACTCATACGGCCTCCCCATGATCACGCGACTAGTCGCGCCGGGCGCTCGTGACACGCCAGGCTCACTGTTTCGGCACCTCACCGGGAATGCTCCTGCCGGTCTGTTGCCGTTCTTATCACGAGTGAGTAACGCGAGTATCACCGCACCGGCGCCGGGGGGAGGCGCAGGAGTCGCCCGCGCGCAGTGTCGAAGGGTGTTGTATGAGCCACTCGCAGAGGGAAGCCCCCGTTGCGGTCCGCACATCCGCTGCGCTCCCGCGCCGGATGCGGGCGCTGGCAAAGCTCGCCCCCGGCCGCGGGTTCGAGATCGTCGAGGTTCCAGTCCCGGCGCCGGGTCGGACCGACGTCCTGATCAAGGTCGCCGCCGGCGGGATTTGCGGCACCGACCTGCACATCTACCGCTGGGATCCGTGGGCGCAGGCGCGCATCCGGCCGCCGCGGGTGATCGGCCACGAGTTCTGCGGTACTGTCGTCGCCGTCGGTGAAGATGTCACCGAGGTGGCGGTTGGTGAGCGGGTGGCGGGTGAGAGTCACATCACGTGCGGGTGGTGCCACCGCTGCCGGCACAGTCAGGCCCACATCTGCGAGCGGCTTGAGATCGTTGGGGTGGACCGGGACGGCGCTTTCGCAGAGTACGTCGCCATCCCCGCCCGCAACGCCTGGCGACTGGATGCGAGCATCTCGCTGGAGATCGGTGCCGTGATGGATCCGCTGGGGAACGCGGTGCACACGGCCCTGGCGACCGAACTGGTCACGCGTACCGTCGCGATCACCGGATGCGGCCCCATCGGGCTGATGGCCATCCCGATTTGCCGGATGGCCGGCGCCGCGCTAGTCATCGCATCAGACGTCACGCCGAGCCGCTTGGCGCTCGCGCGGCGTATGGGCGCCGACCTGGTGCTGGACGCGCGGGAAGGGGACATTGCCGATCGCATTCGACAGGAGACGGACGCAGGGGGCGTGGATGTGGTCCTTGAGATGTCCGGGCACCCTAACGGCATACGGGACGCGCTGCGGGCCGTGCGCAGCGGCGGATGGGTAGGCCTGCTCGGTCTGCCAGGTGCGCCGCTGGAACTCGACCTGACGAACCTGGTGATCTTCAAGGCCGTTCGGGTCGAGGGCATCTTCGGCCGGCGCCTGTGGCAGACCTGGGAGCAAATGGCCACGCTGCTGCGCCGGGGACTCGACGTGTCGCCGGTCATCACCCACAAGCTGCCTCTTGAGCGGTTTGTCGAGGCCTTTGCCCTGCTCGAAGCCGGAGAGGCTGGGAAGGTGATCCTCACCCTTGGCGCCTGATCCGAAATCTCCCCTCGCGTTTGTCGACGAGGAACTTCTGGATCTGCGCGCCAGGAAGCTGTGGCGGTGGCCGCGGTTGTTGGAGGGTCCGCAGCTGCCGGTCGCCCGGTATGACGGGCGCGAGGTCGTCAACCTTTGCTCGAACAACTACCTCGGCCTGGCCAACCACCCGGCGTTGAAAGCCGCGGCCCTGGAAGCGATCGCCACGTACGGCGTGGGATCGGGCGCGGTGCGCACGATCGCCGGCAACATGGCGATCCACCAGCAACTGGAGGCCGAACTGGCGGCGTTCAAGCACACCGAGTCCGCGCTGCTCTACCAGTCGGGATTCACGGCGAACGCGGGCACCGTGTCGGCGCTGCTGGGCAAGGAAGATGTTGTCGTCAGCGATGAATTGAACCACGCAAGCCTCATCGACGGTTGCCGCCTCTCGGGCGCCGACAAGAAGATCTTCCCGCATAAGGACGTGGCCGCGGCACGCCACCTGCTGGCCGAGTCCCGGGGCGCCCGTCGGGTGCTGTTGATCACGGACGGCGTCTTCAGCATGGACGGCGACATTGCGCCGCTGCCCGCCCTGGTGGAGGCCGCAGAAGAGTTCGGAGCGATCATGATGGTGGATGACGCCCACGCGAGCGGCGTGGTGGGTCGCGACGGCCGCGGCACGGTGGACCACTTCGGGCTGCACGGCCGGGTCCACATTCAAGTGGGGACGCTGTCGAAAGCCTTCGCGGGGCTCGGCGGCTACGTGGCCGGCAGCCGTTCGCTCATTGACTTCCTGATGCACCGGGCCCGCCCGCTGCTCTTCTCGACGTCACATCCGCCGTCGGTCGCCGCGTCGGCCCTGGCCGGCGTCCGCCTGGTCCAGCAGCATCCCGAGCTGATCACGCGGCTGTGGGAGAACACACGGTTCTTCAAGGACGGACTGCGCCGGCAGGGGTTCGATGTCGGGATGAGCGAGACGCCGATCACGCCGGTGATCGTCGGCGACGAAGTGCGCGCGATGGAGCTCTCGGACCGTCTCTTTGAAGAAGGCGTCTTCGCGCTCGGCCTCGCCTTTCCGACCGTCCCGCGCGGGCGCGCCCGCGTGCGGACCATCGTGACTGCCGCCCACACGACGGAGCACCTGGAACGCGCCCTGGAAGCGTTCGCCCGAGCCGGCCGCTCCGTGGGAGTGATGTAGGCTGGCCGGCCCTCCCAAGGCCTTCTCAACGCTTCTGACCCCAGGCGAAGCGCGGGCACGCTATGCCGCGGCTCTGCGCCTGCGGGCCCGCGGTCACGAAGTCATCCCCATCGAGTCGGCGCTCGGCCGCGTGCTGGCGACCGATGTGGTCGCCCCGCATGACCTGCCTCCCTTTGAGCGTTCGGCCGTCGACGGGTGGGCGGCGCGGGCCGAGGATACGTCGGGCGCGAGCGCCGCAAAGCCCGTACGCCTTCGGGCGGCCGGCGAGGTCCGGATGGGGTCGGCTGCCGGTGCGGCGGTCGAACCGGGGATGGCGGTCGGGATACCAACAGGCGGCATGCTGCCTGTTGGTGCCGATGCGGTGGTCATGCAGGAGTATGTGGACGTGTCGGGCCCAGACCTGCTGGTTCGCCGCGCTGCGCGCATGGGCGAGAACGTCATCGAACGGGGTGTGGATGTTCGGGCTGGAGACCTCGTGCTGGGACGCGGGCGTCGGCTGCGGCCCGCAGACCTGGGGATCCTCGCCGGCGTCGGGTTGGCACGCGTCCCGGTGACGCTGCCGCCTCGAGTGGCCATCCTCGCCACCGGCGATGAAGTGGTCGGTCCCGACGAGCCGTTGGCGCCGGGACGCGTGCGCGACATGAACAGCGCGGCGCTGGCCGGCGCCGTGCTCACGGCCGGCGGGGTCGCGACGCTGTGCGGGATCGTACGCGATGAGCGTGGAGCGGTAGATGAAGCGCTGCGCCGCGCCATGGCCGGTCACGAGATGGTGCTCATCTCCGGCGGTTCGTCGGTTGGCGACCGGGACGTCGTGGCCGAGGCCATCACCGCGCTCGGCCCGCCGGGAGTCGTGGTGCACGGCATCTCGATACGCCCGGGCAAACCCACGGTGCTGGCCGCATCCGGTACGGTACCGGTGATCGGGTTGCCGGGGAATCCCGTCTCCGCCCTCGTGATTTTCGATCTCTTCGCCAGGCCCGTCATCGAGGAGATGTTGGGAATGGATCCTGCCTCGCGGCCCTGGGGACTTGTCCGCGCGCGCCTTGCGGCTGGCCTGCCCGGGGCCGGCGACCGGGAAGATCACCGGCGCGTCAGGCTGGAGGCCCGGTCCGACGGTATCTGGGCCATCCCGCTGTCCGCTGGGTCGCAGATTCTGACCTCATTGGTCCGCGGCGACGGGATCGTCGTTGTGTCTCAGGGGCGGAGCCACGAGCAGGGGGACGAGGTGGACGTCAGGCTTCTCCGATGAAGAGAACTCGGAAGAAACTCACGCACGTGGACCGCGGGGGCCGGGCGAAGATGGTGGACGTGTCCGCCAAACCGGCCACGGTGCGGGTGGCGGTGGCGCGCGGGATGGTGCGGATGCAGCGCGAGACACTCGCACTCATCCAGGCGAATCGGGTCGCCAAGGGTGACGTGCTATCCCTCGCGCAGATCGCCGGTGTGATGGCGGCGAAGCGCACCGCGGACCTGATCCCGCTCTGCCATCCCATTCCGCTGACCGATGTGCAGGTGCGCGTTGAGCCGGATCCCAGGATCCCCGGCGTGGCGATCGAGGCGGCGGCCAGGACCACGGCACCCACGGGGGTCGAAATGGAAGCCTTGACGGCAGCCGCGGTGGCTGCGCTGACGGTGTACGATATGTGCAAGGCCGTCGACCGTGGCATGACCATCGACGCGATCCGCCTGGTGCTCAAGCGAGGGGGCCGCAGCGGGGAGTACCGGCGGTCCGAGGAGGTCACCTGACCGGTGGCGACGCTTGAGCAGCGGCGGGTAGCCATCCTGACGCTCAGCGACAGCATCTCTCGGGTGGGGCATCCCGACAGCAGCGGCGACGTGGTCGCGGAGATGGTCAGCGCCGACGGCGCCGAGGTGATCGCTCGAGACGTCCTGCCTGACGACCGCGCCGCGATCGCTGCGCGCCTCCGGGCCTATGCCGATGACCTGCGCGTCGACCTGGTCTTGACGATAGGCGGCAGCGGCGTCGCGCCACGCGACGTCACCCCCGAAGCTACGCTCGACGTCGTCGAACGGCTTGTGCCGGGCCTGCCCGAGGCCGCCCGGCAGCGCACCCTGCCGGCTGCGCCGCTGGCATTGCTGTCGCGAGGCGTGGCGGGTATCCGGGGGCGCACTTTGATCGTCAACCTACCCGGCAGCCCAGGGGGCGCCCGAGAGTGGCTGGAAGTACTGCTGCCGGTTCTCCCTCACGCACTCTCGCTGCTGGCTGGGGACCCGCACTCCTGGGGCACGCCGCACCGCCCCTAACGAGCACCCCCAGCAGCCACCCTTAGGAAGATCAGTTCCGGGACCGATTTCCCGCCTTTCCACCCTCGGGCTATCGTGATAGTGACGTTCCGCCGGCGTTCGTCGCCATGTCTCCGGCACAGCCATTAGGAGGCGATGCGTGCACACGTATACCCACGATGTCCTGATCCTGGGCAGCGGCCTGGCCGGGCTGCGCGCCGCCCTCGAAGTCATGCGCGCCTCCAAGGGCGACCTCGACATGGCGATTCTGTCCAAGACGCAGTTAATGCGCGCGCACTCCGTCTGCGCCGAGGGTGGTACAGGTGCCGTGCTGCATCCCGAAGATGGCGACAGTCTGGACCTCCATGCCTGGGACACGGTGAAGGGCAGCGACTTCCTGGCCGACCAGGACGTGGTCCGCCGGTTCGTCGAGGCGGCCCCGCAGGAGATCCGGCAGCTCGAGCACTGGGGCACGCCCTGGTCGCGCCGCGCCGATGGGCGTCTCGACCAGCGCGCCTTCGGCGGGCACACCTTCCCTCGGGCGACGTTTGCCGCTGACAAGACGGGGTTCTTCGAGATGCAGACCTTGTACGACACGCTGCAGCGGCATCCGCGCCTCACCCGCTACGAGGAGTGGATCGCGACGCGGATGTTTCTGCGCGACGGTGCGTTTGCAGGCCTGACCGCCTGGAGCCTGACGACCGGCGAGTTTGCGCTGGTCCGCGCGAAGGCGCTGGTCATCGCCACCGGCGGGTGCTGCCGGCTCTTCGGCTTCACGACCTACTCGCACTCGGTCACCGGCGACGGGATGGCGATGGCCTACCGCGCGGGACTGCCCCTCCAGGACATGGAGTTCGTGCAATTCCATCCCACCGGGCTGGTGCCGTCGGGCATCCTGATCACCGAGGCGGCGCGGGGCGAAGGCGGGTATCTCAGGAACGCTGGCGGCGCGCGCTTCATGGACGGCTACGCCGCCAAGATGATGGAACTGGCGCCGCGCGACATCATCGCCCGTGCCGAGACGATGGAGATCGAATCGGGCCGCGGTTTCCAGCACCCCAGCGGGATGGACTACGTCCATCTCGACCTGACGCATCTCGGCAGGGACCGGATCACCGAACGGCTGCCGCTCATCCGCGAGGTCGCAATCAAGTTCAACGGCATCGATCCCATCGAAGGGTCGCTGCCGGTGCGGCCGGCCGCCCACTACTCGATGGGCGGCATCGCGTGTGACATCAACGGACAGGTGGTGGACGGGATCTGGGCGGCGGGCGAGGTTGCCTGCATGTCCCTGCACGGTGCGAACCGGCTCGGCACTAACTCCACGGCGGAGTGCCTGGTCTGGGGGGCGATCACCGGCCGGGAAGCGGCGCGGTGGGCGATGAACGGGCACGCTATTCCGGACGTGTCTGCCGCCGAGGCGGAGGAAGAGCGGGCCAGGCTCGCCGGCCTGCTGCATGCCCGCGGTCCGGAGAACCAGTACGACATCCGGTCCCGGCTGCGGCAGTTGATGGATGAGAACGTCGGCGTCTTCCGCACGGGACAGGGTCTGCAGGCGGCGCTGGACGAGGTACGCGCCCTGCGCGGCCGACTGGCCGAGATCCACCTCGATGACCGGAGTTGGGTGTACAACACGGACTTGGCCTCGGCCCTCGAACTGGAGAACCTGCTCGACCTGGCCGAGGTGGTGGTGGGGAGCGCGCTGGCGCGGCGGGAGTCCCGAGGCGCGCACGCCCGACGGGACTTCCCCAACCGCGACGACGAACGCTGGCTTGCGCACACGCGGGCCCACCACGCGGACGCCGGGCCGCGGCTGGCGTACACGCCAGTGGCGATCACGACGTGGAAGCCGGTGGAACGCAAGTACTGACAGAACGCACGTACGGGCGGACGTACGCACCACCGTCTGGAAGGCAGGAGCGATCTATGGCGACGCTGACACGCGCAGCCACGCAGGAGGCCGGCCCCCGGCGCATCAGCGGGCAACTCGGCCTCAGGGGCTGGGTCTATGCCGGTCGGTATCCGGTGGAGCGGTATCTCTACATCCTGCACCGAGTCTCCGGCCTGGGTCTGATCATCTACCTGCCGATGCACGTCTGGGTCACCGGCCGCCGGCTGGCCGGGCCGGAGATCTGGGAGCAGACCATGGCGACGCTCCGGCATCCGGCGCTGGTGGTCGGAGAGTTCCTGGTGCTGGCCGCGTTCATCTTCCACGCGCTCAACGGGATCCGCCTGCTGCTCGGCCACCTGGGCTACACGCTGGGCGCGCCGGGCTATCCGGTGTACCCGTATCCGGTGGCCCTGCACCGCCAGCGGCCGCTCACGGTGGTCCTGATGATGCTGGTCGGGCTCTTGATCGCCATCGGCGCGTGGGAGTTCATGATCAGGTGAGGTCGGGGCGAAGGAGGGGAGCGGCGTGAGGGAATCCAGGCTCTGGGCGCTACACCTGATCTCAGCGGTCGCCCTGCTGGCGCTGCTGGGGATGCATATGACCATCATGCACTACGAGTCGGTCCTCAAGATGTTTGGCGCGGCGAGCGGCCCGGTGCTCGGCTTCGCCTCCGTCTTGGCCAGGGACCGCAGCACGATCATGCGGGGCCTGTACGTCCTGCTGCTGGGCTTCGCGCTCTACCACGGGCTGTACGGCGCGCGCGGCATCCTGCAGGAAATCTGGTCATCAGACCGTGCCGTCCGCGTCATCAGCGCAGCGGCTGTGGTGTTCGGACTGGCGGTGTTCGTTTACGGGGTAGCTGTGATCGCGCTGGCCGGGCGCCACGCGGCTCTGCTGTGAAGGTGGGATGGCGATGAGCGCAGCAGCGACGACGCAGGCCGGAACCGGGACGCCGGTAACGCTGAGGGTCATGCGGTACGACCCCGACGGGGACGGGGGAATACGCGGGCAGAGCTGGCAGATTGAAGCGCTACCCGGCATGACCGTCCTCGATGCCCTGTTCGCCGTCAAGGAACGCCACGACGGATCACTGGCGTTTCGCTGTTCCTGCCGGATGGGCGTCTGCGGTTCGTGCGGCATGATGATCAACGGCAAGCCCCGCCTGGCCTGCAACACGCAGGTCAGCGAGCTGGGATCCGTGGTCGAAGTGAGCGCGCTGCCCAACCACGATGTCATCAAAGACCTGGTGCCGGATCTGGCGGGGACGCTTGTGAAGCACCGGTCGGTGCGTCCCTACCTGATCCGGCGCGATGTCGCCGAGGTGGAACGGCCTACCCGCGAATTTTCACAGACGCCCAGAGAGATGATCGGGTACGTCCAGTTCAGCTACTGCCTAAAATGCAGTCTGTGCCTGGCGGCCTGCCCGACCGAAGCGAGTGTTCCGGCCTTCCTGGGCCCGCAGGCGCTGGCGCAGGCCTATCGGTACGTCGCCGATACGCGCGACGACGGACTCAACGAGCGGGCCCCGACGGTTGACGCCCTGCACGGCGTGTTCGGCTGCCACCTGGCCGGCGCGTGCAGCGAGGCGTGTCCCAAAGGAGTGGACCCCGCCCTGGCCATCCAGTTGCTCAAACGCGCCCTGGTCCTCGGTGCGCCGCACAGGGCCCCGGCGGCGGTAGTTGGCGCGCTGCCCGAAGGATTCCGGACTCCCCAGGCGGAGTCGATCCCCAAGGCCCCGGCGCCAACCGTCTAGGGCGGGCGCGCGCGCGTTTCCAAGTCATGGCCGGGTGATTTAGGATAGAGCCATGAATCTGACTCTTGTCCCCATCGACAAGCCCGAGAGCCTCAACGTGATCCTGGGCCAGACCCACTTCATCAAGTCCGTCGAGGACCTGCACGAGGCCCTGGTGACGGCTGTGCCCGGGATCAAGTTCGGCCTGGCCTTTTCTGAGGCCAGCGGAAAGCGTCTGGTGCGGAAGAGCGGCACCGACGACGGGCTGGTCGAGCTGGCAGTCAAGAACGCGCGTGCGGTGGGGTGCGGGCATTTCTTCATCATCGTGCTGGGCGAGGGATTCTTTCCCATCAACGTCCTGCACGCGGTGAAGGCCTGCCCGGAGGTTGTGGGCATCTTCTGCGCCACGGCCAATCCCGCCCAGGTGGTGGTCGCCCAAGAAGGCGAGCAGCGCGGAGTGCTCGGCGTCCTGGATGGATTCACCCCGGTGGGCGTTGAGGACGCGGCCGAGGTCTCCTGGCGCAAGGATCTGCTGCGGCGCTTCGGCTACAAGCTCTAGCCAGTTCTTGACGCTCCTTCGCTTCGACCGATATAATCGCGGTTGACAGGGCCTCGTATAGAGGCCACAGACGGCGATGACCGGGAGCAGTAGGCACGTGCCTCGCCCGCGCCAAGTGGGCGCGCGAGAGAGTCGGGAGAGGGTGCGACCCGATGGGCGGGCATGCCGAACTCGTCCGGGAGCCGCGGAGATGACCGGGGCGGGTCGCCCTTTGTAGTCTCTGCCGTTCGCCCACGAGACGGGCCTGAGCGGACAGGTGCGCGGGGCAGTAGCTCAGCGGGAGAGCGCCCGCTTGGCGTGCGGGAGGTCGAGGGTTCGATTCCCTTCTGCTCCACCAGACCTGATTGCGCATCCGTCAACCGGGGTGGTACCGCGAAGGCCGTCTTCGCCCTTGGTGAAGACGGCATTACTGTTTTCATAGGGGGGGTGTCGCCGTGCAGGCATCGAGCCGGATCTGGATGGACGGAAAGCTGGTCCCGTGGGATGACGCCCGCGTCCACGTGACGTCGCACGTCGTGCACTATGGGTCGAGCGTGTTCGAAGGAATCCGCGCGTACGAGACGCCACGCGGCCCAGCGGTTTTTTGCCTCGATCCGCATTTGAAGCGGATGGAGAACTCTTGCCGCATCTTCCGCATGCCCGTGCCATACTCGCGCGACGAGATCCGGAGCGCCGTGCTCGACACGATCGGTGTCAACCGCCACCGGTCGTGCTACATTCGGCCCGTCGTATTCCGCGGATCGGAGTCGTTGAGCGTCGACCCGAGAAAATGCCCGACGCATGTCGCGATCATCACGATGGAGTGGGGACGGTATCTGGGCCCCGAGGCGATTGAGCAGGGTGTCGACGTGATGGTCAGCTCGTGGCGCCGCATGGCGCCCGACACTCACCCGGGCATGGGCAAGATCGGCGGGAACTATGTGAACTCGGCGTTCATCGTCATGGAGGCGGTGGACAACGGCTACACCGAGGGGATCGCGCTCGATGTGCACGGGTACCTGAGCGAAGGGAGCGGTGAGAACCTCTTCCTGGTGCATGACGGCATCGTGTATACGCCGCCAACCACCGCGTCGATCCTGGTCGGTGTGACACGGCACGTGATCATGACGCTGTGCCGGGACGCGGGCATCGAGGTCCGCGAGATGTCGGTACCCCGTGAGATGCTCTATGTTGCCGATGAGGTCTTCTTCACCGGCACCGGCGCCGAGGTCTCACCGATCCGCTCGGTCGATAGGGTCGTGGTCGGGTCGGGCACACGCGGGCCCATCACGCGCCGGCTGCAAGAGGAGTTCTTCGGTCTCGCCGAAGGGCGGCTGGCCGACCGGCACGGCTGGCTGACGCCGGTTCCCGTCCGGGCGGGGGCGTAGGGCGCCAGGCGCTGGGAGGATCACGATGCGCTACGATCCGACGGTTGTTGAGGCAAAGTGGCAGGCCCGGTGGGAGGCCGACCGGCTGTATGACGCGCCCGACGGCGACCCACGGCCCAAGTTCTACCTGCTCACGATGTACCCGTACCCATCGGGTGACCTGCATGTCGGACACTGGTACCCCATGGCGCCCTCCGATGCGGTTGCGCGCTACAAGCGCCGGCGCGGCTACAACGTCATGTTTCCGATCGGCTTCGACGCCTTCGGACTGCCGGCCGAGAACGCCGCCATCGAGCGGGGTATTCACCCCTATCGGTGGACGATGGACAACATCGCCCGGATGCGCCGGCAATTGCGCTCAATGGGTGCCATGTGGGACTGGTCGCGTGAGGTCGTCACCTGCGACCCCGAATACTACACGTGGAACCAGTGGTTCTTCCTAAGAATGTATGATCGGGGTCTGGCCTACCGGACGCTGTCGCCGGTCGATTGGTGCCCCAAAGACAATACCACCTTGGCGCGTGAGCAGGTGGTGGGTGACGGCCGCGTCTGCGAGCGCTGCGGCACCCCTGTGGTGAAGAAAAACCTGGAACAGTGGTTTCTGAAGATCACCGCGTACGCCGACGAGCTGCTGGACTTCTCGACGATCGAGTGGCCTGAGCGCGTCCGGACGCTGCAGACCAATTGGATCGGCCGCAGCGAGGGGGTCGAGTTCGCGATCCCGGTGAAGGATCGGTCGGAGATCTCGTTTCGGGTCTTCACCACCAGGCCGGATACCGTTTATGGCATGACCTTCTGCGTGCTCGCGCCTGAGCATCCGCTGGTAGACGTTCTGACCTCGCCGGACCGTCGGAAGGACGTGGAGGCGTACAAGTTCAAGGCCGCGCGCGAGTCCGACATTGAGCGCCTGTCCACGGAACGCGAGCGTGACGGTGTCTTCATCGGGTCGTACGCCACCAACTCGATGAGCGGCGATGCCGCGCCGATCTTTATCGCCGACTACGTCTTGCTGACCTACGGCACCGGCGCGATCCAGGGGGTGCCCGCGCACGATACCCGCGATTTTGACTTCGCAAGGAAGTACCGCCTGCCGTGTCCGGTGGTTGTCGCGCCGCCCGGCTGGGACGGCCGGCCGCTACGCGAGGCCTACCTGGAAGACGGCACGATGGTCAACTCGGGTCCTTTCAACGGGCTGTCTTCAGATGAGGGCCGGCGGCGAATCGCGGACGATATGGTGGCCCGCGGCGTCGGTCAGCGCAAGATCCACTACCGCCTGCACGACTGGCTGATCAGCCGCCAGCGCTACTGGGGGACGCCGATCCCTATCATCTACTGCGATGCGTGTGGCACGGTGCCGGTCCCCTACGACGATCTGCCGGTAGTGCTTCCGATGGACGCCGAGTTCCGGCCGACCGGTCAATCGCCGCTGAAGTACCACAAAGCGTTCCTGAACGTCCCGTGCCCGAAGTGCGGCGGCGCAGCGCGCCGGGAGACCGACACGATGGACACGTTCATCGACTCGTCATGGTATCAGTATCGGTACCTGAGCCACCACTACGCTGAGGGCCCGTTCGATCGCACGAAGGCGGCCTACTGGCTGCCGGTGGACCAGTACACCGGCGGGGTCGAGCACGCCGTCATGCACTTGCTCTACACGCGGTTCTGGACCAAGGTCATGCGCGACATCGGCCTGGTGGATTTCGGCGAGCCGATGATGCGCCTGTTCAATCAGGGGACTATCCTGGGTACCGACGGCATTAAGATGAGCAAGTCGAAGGGCAACGTCGTCAATCCCGACGAGGTCGTCCAGAAGTACGGCGCCGACGTGCTACGGATGTACCTGATGTTCATCGGCCCCTGGAATGAAGGCGGGCCGTGGAATACCCGGGGCATCGAGGGCTCTTCACGGTTCCTGTCGCGGGTGTGGACGCTGGTCACGGAACCGGCGAAGCCGGGCGACGTGCAGGCGCCCGACGTGCTGCGCCCGCGCGACCTGGAGTACTGGACGCACCATACGATCCGGCGCGTGACCGAGGACATGGAAGGCTTCCGGTTCAACACGGCCATTGCCGCGCTGATGGAGTTCGCCAACGTGCTCCAGCGAGCCAAAGCGACGCCGATCGCGGGATCCCCGATGTGGGGTCACGCGCTGCAGTCCTTGGTGCTGCTGCTGGCACCGCTGTGCCCGCACGTTGCCGAAGAACTGTGGGTGGAGCACCTGCGCCAGCCTTACAGCGTGCACGTGCAGCCGTGGCCGGTGTTCGATCCGCAGAAGGCCGCCGCCGAGAAGATCACGCTGGTGCTGCAGGTCAACGGCCGGGTGCGGGACCGGGTCGAGGTGGAAGCGGGCATCACCGAGGCACAGGCCCGGGAGATCGCGCTGGCCAACGCTCGTGTCCGCCAGTACCTGGACGGGAAGACCGTCGCGGACGTGATCATTGTGCCGGGACGGCTGGTGAACGTCGTCCTCCGCTAGTCGCCTCCTGTACGTTTCCACCGCCCCAACCGAGAAGAAGGACGGGAGGGGACGATGGCTCTCGATCGGACCAAACAACTGGCGTTGGCAGGGGCCGCGGCGGCACTGGGACTGGCCGTCATCATCTTCGCCCGGTCTGGCGGGGGTGGAGCTGCAGTACCTGTCGCGGTGGCCACGCCAGCCGCACCGTCGCAGATCAAAGTGGATGTGGTCGGCGAAGTCATCTGGCCGGGGTTGTACGTCCTTGACGCGGGCGCCCGTCTTCAGGACGCGATTTTCGCGGCGCACGGACCAACGTACATCGCCGACGTGCGGCGCGTCAACCTGGCGGCGGTGCTGCGGGATGGCGACCGAGTGGTCATTCCCCGAATCATCCAGCCCACGTACCCTTTTCGCGACGCGCCGATGAGCGCGACGCTCGGAAGCCGTCCAGCGACGCCCCCGAAGTCGTCGAAGTCGCCTCCGGCAGGGGAGACGCCGGCGGCGGTGAACGTCAACACCGCGACCGCGGCGGACCTTACACGGCTGCCTGGGGTCGGACCGGTTCTCGCGCGCCGGATCGTCGAGCATCGCGAGGCCAGGGGACTGTTCCGGCGGCTTGACGACCTCCTGGAGGTTGAGGGGATCGGGCCCAAGCTCCTCCGCCGCCTGAAGCCTCTGCTCCGGCTCGACGAGGGAACCGCGACGACGCACCCACCGTAGCAATAGAGGGGCTCCCACGGCCGCAGGTGCGGCGTGGCTCTGAATCCTGATCAGAGGCGGCCGGCGGATTCCCCGGCAGGCCGGGCGCAATTTGAGGAGTTGATCGCCCGGTACGGGAGGCATGTGTACGCCGTTGCCTACCGCGTGTCCGGTAATGAGGCCGACGCCAAGGACCTGGCGCAGGAGGCCTTCATCCGGGTTTGGAAGGCACAGGATCGTATCGATCCAGATGCGCGCTTGGAGGGGTGGCTGTATCGGATCGTCAAGAACCTGTACATCGATCTCCTGCGGCGGCGGCGCGGGTCCAAGGTCCACTCGCTCGATGAACCGATCGCGACGGCGTCCGGTGAACTGGCGCGGGAGCGCCCCGATCCCTCGGTGGATGTCGAGCGGACAGTGCTCGGCGCGATGGTCGACCGGCAGATCCAGGATGCGCTGATGAATCTGACGCCGGACCTCAGGATGGTCGTCGTACTGGCGGACGTGGAAGGCTACGCGTATGAGGAGATCGCCAGGATGATGGACGTCCCGGTCGGGACGGTCAAGTCGCGTCTCCATCGAGCCCGCCGCGCGTTGCGGGACCGCCTGGCGGCCGTCCGCGGGACCCTCGGCGGATCCCCCGGAGGAACGTGAGCGGGGTGACCATGCCACACCGGATCGAACAACAGCTCAGCGCGTACCTCGACGGCGAGTTGCCCCCCGCTGAGATGGGGGACGTGCGCCTGCATCTCAGCGAGTGCGCTTCATGCGAGGCTGAACTGGAGGACTTGCGCACGACGAAGCGCCTGCTCGGTCGGCTGGAGCCGCCTGCCCTGCCCCGGGGCTTCGCCCCCGAGGTGTGGAGGCGCATCGAGCGTGAGACCGCGCGCCGCTGGACGTGGTGGCCGGCCTGGGTGCCGCGTCCCGCGATGACCCTCGCGGCCGTTGCGCTCGCGCTCATCCTTGTTGCCGTGCCTATGGTCCAGAATCGCCGCGACCGGCTCCGCGCTGCGGAGGTGGGGCCCGATCTCTTCATGCGGGCGGCGACACAGGCGGCGGCCGACGATCCGTTCATGGACCGGGCGTACCTGGGACTGGTCACCACCGATGCAAACCTTCGGCTCGCCGGTGAAGACCCCCGGGGGACGGGGCGATGACGCGCATCGGCGTTGCGGCGCCTCTCATCATGCTGGGCGCCATCG
>JBGPLF010000056.1:0-17884 GCA_041486265.1 bacterium | reverse complement strand
TGCGAGTCCTGGAAGACGACTACGGCTACGACGTCGAGTCGGTCGCACATAGGGGGGATCGCGTTGAGGAAATGGCGTACGCAGGTGGGCAACTCGAAGAGTTCGCCCGGCGTATCGAGAAACTTCTACGTCAGAGTGTGATCCCCAAGGCCATCCTCCTTTCTGGCGGAGGCAACGACATCGCCGGCAACGAGTTCGGCATGCTCTTGAATCACTCGCTGTCGGGAATCGCTGGGTTGAATGAGCAGGTCGTGGCCGGGGTCATTGACCAACGTATTCGTTTCGCGTACACGACGATCCTCAGTGCCGTCACAACGGTTTGCCAACACTACACTAACCAGCGCATCCCGATCATCGTACACGGCTACGACTATCCGGTGCCCGACGGCCGCGGTTTCTTGGGCGGATGGTGGTTCCTGCCGGGACCCTGGCTGGAACCCGGCTTTCGAGAAAAGGGGTTCGAGCAACTCCAGGACCGCATCGACTTGGTCAGGAAGCTGATTGATCGCTTCAACAGAATGCTCCACGATGTCGTTGGGCTCCCCGATTTCTCACACGTCAAGCATATCGATCTGCGCAAGACGCTGTCGACCGGTCCAGATTACAAGACGCTGTGGGCGAATGAACTGCACCCAACAACGAAGGGCTTCGAGCTGGTCACCGCTAAGTTCGCGGCTGCCATTGCCCAGGCGCAGAAGTGATAGCGAAAAGTCGGTCCTCTCGGGAATCGATGTCGTGACAGGACATCAAGACGCAGTCGGACAGGCCGTCTACAACCATTACCGGGGTTCACCCGCCTACGAGATCATTGAACGGTCCGACGGTCTCATTGCTGTCAGCGGGGGCCCGGCGGTCTACCTCTCTCCGCCTAAGAGTTGGCCACCTCATGAACGAGCGGCTCTTCGGAAGGCCCGAGGACGGGTGTTGGACATTGGGTGTAACGCCGGCCGTCACGCCATCTATCTGCAGGAACGTGGGCACGAAGTGGTCGGAATCGATACATCGAGATCCGCATGCGGGCGCGGTACAAGAACCTGGCGACCCCGTGGCTTGACTACCTGCTGGTTTCCAAGTCTGAGATGGAGGGCATCGTGCGCGGAACGGGTTGGGAGGTAGAGCATTACTTTGATGGACCCGGGCCGCGGTACATTGCTGTTTTGTCGCGCTCGGGAAGCACCGCCTGAGATCGTCGTCCAGGGTGAAGCGTGATGGCTGAATACCGGATCACCCACTGGAACGCCATCCCCTCTCAGGTCGAGGCCTTCACCGGCGCCGAGCGCGTGCGGAGCCGGCTCAGTGACCGGTTCCAGGAACTGATTGACGCCGCCGCGATGCGGCAGGGCCTGGTCGGGACAGACGCGTACCTGGAAGGCTGGAGGATCGGCCCCGTACTCTCGCGTGAAGGCAACCCCCGGGAGGTCGCCGATGCCGTGACTGCTGAGATTGAAGTGCAGTTCGATGAGATCCGGACCGCCGCCGTCAGCGGGGTCGCGCGGCGGACCCGCGAGCAGGACGGCTAGTTGCGCAACGGCACCTGGAGGTCTGGATTCGCGGCCCTGTGTCTCGGCCAGTTCCTGGGACACCAGACCGGGCTGGCCTTTTCCGTCCTGATCCCGATCCTGAAAACTGAATGGCACCTGTCGTCCAGCCAGGCTGGCATCATCCTCGGAGGGTTCCAGCTCGGGACCCTGGGCGCCTACGTCGCCGTCGGTTTCCTACTGGATCGCGTCCGGAGCAAGCCGATCATGACGGTGTCGGCCGCGCTGGTGGGGATCGGTGATCTCCTGTTCGCGTGGCGGGCCGGGGAATTCGCATCCGGGTTTATGCTTCGACTACTCGTCGGGATCCTGATCGGCGGGCTGTACCTGCCGGCCCTCAAGCAAATCGCGGACTCGATCCCTCCGGCGCGCCGGGGCATGGCGACGGGAATCTACATCGGCACGATCGTCGCGGCGTACGCCGCGCCCCTCTACTACATCGGCGCGCTGGCGCCGCACGTGGGCTGGCGCGCGACAATGGCGGGCGTTGGGACTCTCGAGCTGCTGGGATCCCTCATCATGGCCTGGAAGGTGCCGAGCGTGCCGCTCCCCGTGCGCGAACGTCTGAGCGTCGCACGCTACCTCGGTGACGTCCTAAAGAACCGCGAGGCGCGCCGCGTGATCGTTGCCTACACGGGGCACAACTGGGAACTCTTCGGCATGTGGGGATGGATCGCGCCCTTCATGGTGGCCTCGCTCGCGGCGCGCGGCGCTGCGCATGGCGACGCGTTGGCCTGGGGCGGCCTGCTGGCGGCGGTCACCGTCGGACTGGGTGGCAGCATCGGCGCAGTGACCGGCGGACGGCTTTCGGACCGGCGTGGCCGCGCGCGGGCCGCCACGCTCATCCTGAGCGTTAGCCTGCTGTGCTCCGCCGTGTTTGGTTGGTTGTTCTCGGCCCCGCTGGTGCTGTTGATCGCGGTCGCGCTGTTGTACGGGGTTGCGGCGCTTGCCGACTCCCCCTCCTACTCAGCCACGCTGATGGAGGTCGTGCCGGCTCGCTCACTCGGCGGGGCATTCAGCATGCAGATGCTCGTGGGATGGGCGGCGACGGCCGCCGCGCCGGCGGCGTTCGGGTTGGTGCTCGACCTCACGAAGACCGCGCAGACCAGTCCGACCGCGCAGTGGGGATGGGCGTTCGGGCTGATGGCCCTCGGTCCGGTCGTCGGGGTGATCGCCCTGGCGCCGCTGCGGGCGAGAGCCTAGGCGTGCTCTAACCGCTTCGCGGACGGGATCACCAGCGTGTGGAGCCAGTTCCGCAGCTCCAGCCGGCGCACGTTGTCGTCCAGAATATCATCCCCGAGATCCAGATCCCAGCGCAGGTCCTTGCGGCTGCGGTCCCGCACCAGCGCCTCCATCCGCTCGATCCTAAACTCCAGGGCAGCGCGGTCGGCGAAGAAGCCCTCCTTGATCAGGTTCTCCCCACGAGCCACGATCAACCGGGTCATCTGGTTGAGATCATACTCGGGGTGGTACTGCGTGGCCCAGTACACCCCGTTCTTGTGCCTGATCTCCAGGGCCTGGACCCGGGTATGGTCATTAGTGGCCAGCAGCGTCGCGCCGTCGGGCAGGCGCGTGACCTCGTCGAGATGTGAGATGAATCCATCGAACACCGGGGGCTTACCGTCGTACATCGGGTGCGCGCGACCCTCGGGCGTGGGCATGATCCTGCGGGCAAACGCCATCTCGCGGCCCTTCGGGTTCTTGCGGACCTCACCGCCGGCGGCCACCGCCGCCATCTGCACACCCCAGCAACTTCCCCATTGGGGCCGGCCGCTCTGGAAGATCCGCCGGCAGAACTCGATCTGGCGGGTGACACGGGGATCGTCTTCATAGATCGTCAGGTTGGACCCCGTCCAGAGGAATGCGTCATGACCCTCGATCCACCGGTCATCAGGAACGGACACGTCCAGATCGGCAAGGTACAGCACATCGAACTGGACGTCGGGCTGGAGCGTTCTGAACACCCACACATACATCTCATCCGCGCTGCAGTGGCCGGCCTGAATGAGGACCTCTCGGTTCTTCGCTGGATAGCTGTTGATAATACAAAATCGAAGCGACATGGAGCCCCTCGAGTCGTGGTCTGTGGAATCCCGGCGGAGGGTGTTCGGCATGGGGTAGGGAAATCCTGTGCCGGACCCCTACACGGAGGCGCATCATGGCTCAGCGTACGCAAAAGCGAAATACTGCAAACCAGCGCACCAAGTCCCAGCGGGCGGCCGGGCGTCCCGCGGAACGACCCCAACCCCGCCGGGTAGTGGAAAGGTCCGCAGCAGTCCGGCGGGCTCCGGACCGGCCGCCGGGCGATCGACAGCTCAGGGTCGGCATGCGCGTCGATAGCAACGAAGTCGCCGCAGCAAGCGGCGAGACGTTTGAGGTCAGAAACCCCGCCACGGGAGAAGTAATTGCCCATGTGGCCAAGGGCGGTCTTGAGGATGTGGACCGCGCGGCGCGGGCGGCCAAAACCGCCTTTGAGTCCGGGCCCTGGCCCCGCATGAGCGCCACGGATCGAGGTCGCGTGCTCTTGCGCCTGGCCGATCAGATCCGCAGCCACGCCGAGGAACTCGCCGTGCTCGAAGTCCGGCACAGCGGCAAGACCATCAGCGACGCGCGGTGGGAAATCGGCGCCGCCGCTGGATGCTTCGAGTACTACGCGGGCGCGGCCAACAAAGTCTTCGGCGAAACGATCCCCGTCGCCGACCACGGGTTGGACTTCACCGTGCGCGAGCCGATCGGCGTCGTCGGCCTGATCGTGCCGTGGAACTTCCCGCTGCTCATTGCGTCGTGGAAGGTCGCCCCGGCGCTGGCGACCGGCAACGCTGTGATTCTCAAGCCGGCCTCGTATACGCCGCTCACGGCGCTGCGCCTGGGCGCGCTGGCGCTCGACGCGGGTGTGCCGCCGGGCGCGCTCAACGTGGTCACGGGACCCGGCGCCTCGGTGGGATCCGCGATCGTCACGCACCCCTACGTTCGCAAGGTTGCGCTCACGGGCGAGACCACCACCGGCGTCCAGATCATGAAGCTCGCCGCGGACACGATGACGCGGGTCTCGCTGGAACTGGGCGGCAAATCCCCCAACATCATCTTCGCAGACGCCGATCTGGAGAAGGCTGCGCAGAGCGGCGCCACCGCCGTCTACGGCAACGCCGGTCAGGACTGCTGCGCGCGCAGCCGCGTGTTCATCGAGCGCTCGATCTACAAGAAGTTCGCCGGCCTGTTTGGGGAGGCCGCACGGCGGCTGCGGGTCGGCGATCCGCTCGATCCGGCGACCGACATGGGACCGGTCATCTCGCCGCACCAGCGGGAGTCCATCCTGGGCTATGTGAAGATCGGGCTCAACGAGGGCGCAGAAGTCGCGTTCGGCGGCAAGCCGCCCGCCGATCCGAACCTGTCGGCCGGCTCTTTTTTGCTCCCGACGGTGCTCACCGGTGCCAACAACAGAATGCGGGTCGCCCAGGAAGAGATCTTCGGCCCTGTCGCGTGTCTCATGCCCTTCGACGCTGAGGCGGACGCGATCCGCATGGCCAACGACTCGCCCTACGGGCTGTCGGGATCGGTCTGGACCCGCGACGTCGGCCGCGCGATCCGCGTCGCCCGGGCCGTCCAGACGGGTGTGATGAGCGTCAACACGAATCACAGCGTGCATCAGGAGGCGCCCTTCGGCGGCGTTAAGATGAGCGGCTTCGGACGCGAGCTGGGCATGAACGCGATCGAGCTGTACACCGAGGTGAAGAACGTCTTCATCGCCACGTAGCGCCTCGCCACGAAGAGCGAGCATCCCCTACACCCTGGGCCTTACGTTGGTCCTCTGCGGCCTGGTGGCCGCGGCCTGCGGCCCGCGCGTGGCGAATATCGCGGGCGTGTGGCAGGGGTCCTGGACCTCCGCGGATCGCCAGTCCACCGGGACGTTCCGCGTAGAGATCAGGCAGCGCGGCAACGCGATCGGCGGGCCCATTGAGCTGAGTCTGGACTGGTTGCCGCAGGCGCGGATCGACGGCGTGGTCGAGGGTCAGAAAGTCCGCTGGGGCGTCCTCCGGGAGGGCGTGACGCTCTTGACATTCGAGGGGATCGTGGCGGAGGACTCAGCCGAAGGCCGGTACAGCATCAGCGCCGGTGGAGAAGGCACGTGGACCGCACGCCGAGTGCGGTCTGGCAGGTAGCGTGATTCGAGAATCCTGCGTGAGCATTCCTGAAGGTCGAGGCACCGGCACACTTGCGCTCGAGCGAGGCGCTGCAAGCGGGTGGAGAGGGGAGCGTCATCTCGTGCGCTTCAAGTCAAGCGAATTCTCGAGGCTGCAGAATCTCCTTGACTCCAAGCTCGGTTGAAATCCTATCATCCGGCTATGAGAGTTGTGAATACGTCCGAACGAGACTGCGCGCACCAGGGGAGGTTTGGAGGATGAATCCGACCCGTCCTGAACAGGCAGGGCAACCTGCTTTCGCCTGTAACCTCAGGGCGTTCCAGCCAGACGAGAGAAAGCGGCACCAGGAGCGGACGGGCACTTGAGGTCTGCAATCTTGATCCGGCGCGAGTTAGCCGACGGCTACGCGTTCCAGATCAAGTCAAACCGGGTCTCCGTGGTGGAAGTGGCCGAATGGGTCGACTTGGAACGTAAGTACTGCCCATTCTTTGATTTTCAAGTCGACTTGCACGGCGCAGAAGGCGCGTTGTGGCTGAGTCTGGCGGGACGGGAAGGTACGAAGCAGTTCATTGAAGAGGAATTCCGCTCCTGGCGGGACATCCAATAGAGCGTATGTTCGGTCAGCAACTCATCGCTAGAACCCATGCCCTATGCGGAGCGACTCGTCTGCTTGATCGTGAGCCCTTCGCGGAGCGCACTCACCAGAGCCTCCAGCGCGCGGCTCGGGAGAAGGCCATTCCGGCGGGCGACGAGTCCCACTGACAGCCCGAGGTCCAGATGTGTGATGTGCCTGAGAATGGTGCCGCGCGGCGGCGGCGTGACGGAGGCTACCGGCACGATGGCCATGCCCATCTCGCTCTGCACCGCCCACAGTAAGGCCTCGATGCTGGCGATCTCAATACCGGAATAGGGATTGGCGCCGCGCTCCAGCAGGCGCTGCTCCGTCAACTGGCGATAGGCGCAGGCCGGGTCGGTGAGCAGCATCCGATGGTCCTTGAGATCATCAACGTCGATCTTCTTTGCCCGGGCCAGGGGATGCTTCTTCGGAAGCAAGAGCGCCATCGTCTCGATGAAGAGCGGCTCGAACGTCAGTTCCAGGCTGCCCGCCGGCGGCGAGCACACCGCCAGGTCGAGGTCGCCCGACGCGACCATGACGCTGAGCGCCCGGGTGCCACCGACTTCGAACGCGACCCGCACGCGCGGGCGATCGGCGCTGAAACGGGCGAGGACCGGCAGCACCCGCCGCGTGGCCGTCGGCTCGATCGCCCCAATCCGCACCTGTCCGGCTTCGCCTTCCGACAGTTCGGCCATGAACTGCTCCAGCGACGTCACCTGATCGAGGATGGGGCCGGCTCGTTGCGACAGCAAACGGCCCGCTTCGGAGAGCGTCGCCCGCTTGCCGCGGCGCGCGAAGAGCGGCACGCCCAGTTCGGCCTCCAGTTGCTGCATGTGCAGGGTGACGGTGGACTGCGAGTAGTTGAGGATCTGTGCGGCCCGGAGGAACGTCCCCGACTTGACCACGGTGCGGAAGGTGCTCAGATGCCGCAGTTCCACCGCCACATCCCCTTATCGATAAAATCGAATGTATACTCTATAATCATTGGCTTGACTAATATAGCATGGACGGGTACGGTGAGGGAAGTCCCCAGGATGCCCAGCGAGACGGACGCAACGGAGGGCGGCACCGTTATGCAGAATCCCGAATCGATGGAACGGTTGGTCTACGCAAGGATGCGCGACCTCATGGGCGAAGCCCACAGGAGCCGATTGGCGGCACAGGCGAGTTCAGGCGGGAGGTCTTCGAGGGGCAGGTTGACGGCGCCCCGGATCGCATTGGTCCTGACGCGCATCTCTCTCGCCTATCACATCGTGTTCAAAGCGTCGGCGAACTGTCTGGGAGAGGTCGGATTGATCCTGCGCGACTGGTCCCAGCCCCAGAATCCCTGTTGAGGTTGCGAGGCAGGCAGATGGCTGAGACGGTCATGACATCATCCGGGAAGGATGCCGCTCGGAGCGCCTTGGGCATGGGAGACGTCTTCGTCTTGGTGACGGTGATCCTGTGGGGGACCTCCTTCACCGTCATCAAGTCCGCCTACCACGAGTTCACGCCGCTCGCCTTCGCGGCCGTCCGGTTCGTCGTCGCGTCGCTGGGGCTGCTGGCCATCCTTGGAGTACGGGGACAGGTGCCCCGGATTGAGCGGCGCGACCTGCTGCGCGTCGCCGCCGTCGGCGTCTTCCACGTCGGGCTCTATCAGATCTTCTTCAGCATGGGTCTCAGGCTCACGACCGCGAGCAACTCAGTACTGATCATCAACACGGCGCCCGTGATGACGATGCTGCTCGTCTGGATCACGCGCTCCGAGCCGATTACCCCGCGTCAGGTCATCGGCATGCTCCTGGCCGCAGCCGGTGTGGTCATCCTGGTCCAGGCCAGCGGCGATCTGTCCACTGGGCACCTGAAGGGCGATCTGATCACGCTGCTGGCGGCGTGGTCCTACGCAGTGACGCCGGTCATCGTCCTGCCGCTGTATCGCCGGTACGGCACACTGACGGTGATGACGGTGGCGATGATGTTCGGGACGATCCTGCTCGTCGCCGTGGGGATGCCCGAACTGCTGCGTCAGTCGTGGGCGGTGACGCCAACCGCGTGGATCCAGTTCGCCTATGCGGCGCTGGGCGCAGGCTCGCTCGGGTATCTCTTCTGGTACGAGGGGATCCGCCGGATCGGCCCGACGCGCGTGGCGGCCTACTCGTTCCTGATGCCCGTGCTCGGCGTCGTGATTGCAGTGAGCGCGCTGCGCGAGCCGTTCGGGCCGCACCACCTGGCCGGCGCAGCGGTCACCCTGGCGGGCGTGGCGCTCGCCCGTTGGCCCGTGGCACGCAATGGCCCCGCGGCCGGCATGGGGAAATAGGCCCACACCGCGTCCAGGGCCTGACGCGCCCAGACGCGCCCCCGACGGAGCGTGCCAATGGATTGGAACTTACAGCAGGGATCGCCCGTCTCATATGTTAGAAGACATGTACAGACGCATCGTACGTCCTATCGCTGGAATGACGAGGATTCGTGTGCTCCTCATGATGCTGCCCCTGATGGTGCTGGCTGCCAATACCGCCATCGCCTTTGGGCAGACCGGCCCGGCGATACCGTTCGTGACCGTGACGCAGGGCAACGCCTCCGGCGTCCGCGAACCGGCGCAACTGGTCATCCGGGATCAGGCCGCCTGGCTGGCCCTCTGGGGCCGGCACAGGGGATCAACAAAGGGTCCGGCTCCGTCCATCGACTTTGAGCGTGACATGGTCCTGGCCATCTTCGGCGGCGAGTCCCGTGAGGTGCGCCGGGTCGCGATCGGAAAGATCGTCCGTGAACCGGATCGCATTGAGGTCTGGTATACCTTCATGGCGCTGCCCGGGCCGGACGGCGAGGGCGTGCCGCCCGTGGTCCCGTTCCAGATTGTCCGGCTTGCGCGCTCCGCGCTGCCGGTGCGGTTTGTGCGGGCGAAGACGCAGCCGGTGTATTGAGGGCTCGCCCGGGGCACGCTGAGACCCCAGTCCTGCGCATAACACCACGGGCCCCGGGGCGTGACGCCCCGGGGCCCGCGATTCTTCAGCCACTCCCCGAATTATGGGAACCTGGCGAAGTAGATATCCTCCTCTGGAGTCCTTGAAATCCCGGGCCGCGGACGGGTATCGGCCCAGACGATCACCGCACCAAAACGGTCCGCCGCGACAAACATGTAGTCGCCCAGGAATCCCTGCTGAACCACGTTGGTGGTCGGTGTCAGGTTGGGCATCGACGCGGTCGTGATGCGGTAATAGGTGAACGATGTGGCGGTCCTGGCCATGGTGGCCAGGGTGATGTCGTTGCACCCGGACGTCTCGCAATCGCCGTAGTGGCGGTCGTAAAAGGCGATGTAGAGCATCCCGGTGGGCCCGACAGCGAACCAGGCCTGCCACTGGGCGGTGGTCCCAAAGGTGCTCGAGGGAGTCACATTGACTGGGGCCCCCCACGTCGCGCCGCCGTCGTCCGAGCGCGCGAGGAACACGTCATTGTTGTGATTGGCGCACGGCTCCAGCAGACCGGGCGCGCAAGGCCCGCCGTTTCTGAAGTCGGACCAGACGAAGTAGAGGCGTCCGGCGGTGCTGGGATCAGCGTGAACCACGCCGAAGTCGTCCAGCCGGTAGCCGTTGGGCGGCAGACACTGCCGGCCACCCGGGCAGCCCCCGATTGGCGCGCTGATGGGCTGGGTGCCGAAGTCATCGGCGATCTTGACGGGCGCCGTCCAGTTGGTTGCGACCGAGCAGTCGGCGGTAACCGGGCACGTCACGAGCAACTGCTGGTTCACGCCAAGGGTCGGCGTGTTGCTGTTGTTGAAGGACACATACAGGTTCCCGTCGGGCCCGACCTCGGGCCAGGAACCCTGATCCTGGTCGCATGCTCCGGCGTCGGGTTCTCCGCTGACGAAGGTACAGATCGCCGCGTTCGCGCCGCTGATCTCGATGCCGGGCGACCACGTCGCCCCGCCATTCGTGGACTGGGAGAAGTAGATGGGGCTGTCGCCGCCGACGCCCGCACCTGTGGCCCCGTTGAAGCGGGTCCAGGTCATGTAGACGTAGTCGCGCTTGGGGCTGGACCGGTTGGCGTCCACGTTCATGAACTCTTTATCGTTGAAGATGTTCGGGTCGCCATCGTTGGCGACAACGCCCAGTGGGTTGGCGAGAAATGCCTGGGAGGGCTGCGTCGAGTCGGGCGAGTGGAAGAAGGTGCCGCCGAATATCGAGTTGGATTTCGTCACCACGACGGCGCTCACCGAAGAGAGGACATCAAAGATAATCCCTCCGAAGTAGACGTTGCTCCGCGAGTCGAAGGCGAGCGTCGGATCGCTGCAGGCGTCGGCGGTATGCCCATCGAGCATGATGAACTGATAGAAAGGCGGGAGCAAGTCCCCCCACGTTGCGCCCCGCTTGAACGAGAAGTCGATCCCGCAATGGTTAAACCCGATGCGGCTGTCGTTCTGGCCCACCATCAGGTGGAGGAAGTTGTTGGGGTCGATGGCGACCGCCTCTTCGGCCTGACGCCGGAACGAGCAGTCCTGGTTGACCCGGATGTTCGGGAAGGGGCCGGCAAACACATTGCTGCACCCCAGGGTGTTCAGGCTAGCACCGGCGCCGAAGACCACTGGAGGATTGGCGCCACGCGGCGCGGCGGCTCGAGTCCGCTCCAGGTAGGCCGTCATCACGCCCCCGGATACCATCTGCTCCTTGGGACGGGCCCGCACGGTGCCTGCCACAATCGCGGCGTTGCGTGCGAGCACCCTGTTGGTGTTCGCCACCACCTGCTGAGACGTTACGGTCTGGAGGGGCATCGTCGAGATCGCGCCCCCCAGAGCCAGCACGAGTAGAACGGTCAATGCCATGTTCAGTTTGTTCATAAGCTCCCTCCTTGCGATTTAGGTCTGAACCTTCAAACCGTCAAACCGTTCTGTCCGTCACCCCCTCCTACAGCAGATGAAAGCTTAGGGACCAGGATTCGGATTATCGTACCAGCGAGTGACGTACTGAAACGGCGTGGACCACACGGCCGACTTCTCGCTGCCGAGGCCCTCGATCGGATCAAGGACGATGCCGGTCGACTGGGTGAGGCGCACATACTTCCCGTAGAGGCCACCGCTGATCGCTTCTGCGCGGTCGACCAGGACGTTGGCGTTGGGCGCGAACACTAGCGCGGAGACCCGATTGCCGCGCTCCCACCACACGGAGGCGGCGCCCGTCTCCAGAAGCGAGGCGTCGCGGGCGCTCATGAACACCTGGATGCGATCCGACGGCCTGATCAGATGGCCGCTCAAATCCGTCACGCCGAACATCGCATCCCGGCGAAGGATGAACACTCCACTCACATGGAGGTACACCGTCCCCGGGCCGGTGATGACGAGCGCGGCTCCACGCTCGAGCACGACGTTGGTCAGGTGAATGTGCAGACGGGCGTCCAGCGTGCTCAGCGTCTGGATCGTGAACACCTCGTCCTCGCCCACATGCAGCGACGTCCAGTTCACGGTCTGGTCGGTGGCCGTCTGCACGATCGGGTTGGGCGCCGGCTTGGTCCCGGGCTGCACGGGGGGCGGCAGGAAGGCAGGGCAGATGACTTCGTGCACGTTGGATGTGATCTGGCCCTCGACCTGATTCGCGCAGCCGCGCGAGCAGAAGACGCCACCCGCCGCCGTCAGGTTCCCGTTGATGGCCCCAGGGATGCGAATGCGCAGGGCCTCGTCGGGCATGAAGTCGGTGAAGTCCTGGGTGTCGTTGTCGGGGATCTCGCCGACCAGGAACCAGGGGCCGCGTGGGGAATCTGGCAGCGACCGGTAGACACGACGCCGTATGATCGTCCCGTCGCCGGTTGCGATGTTGGTCAGACGCGCATGCTGGCTGGTCAGAGGCACCGGCAGCGTGGGCGGGCTGCCGCCCGACTCCACACCCCGCCCCTCCAGGAAGGTGACTCGCCAGGAGTATGTGCCGCTCAGCCCGGCCGCCTGACCTCCAGGCGTGATGGCCTGGACCGTGGCGGTCGACGGCGGCGTTCGCGGGACGCGTAGCCGGACCGTCCCCGGGCTGAGCCGGGGGCCGTCGATAAGGATGTCGCCGTTGCTCCCGACATCGGCGGTGACGGACGTCTCTTGTCCCAGTTCAACGCGATCCCGGCCGCAGATGCCGTAGATGTTGAGATCCCCGTGACCGGCCGTGTAGCGCCGCACCGTGGCTTCGATCTGGCGGCGTGCCCGGCCAGGCCGTCCGGGGATGAACCCGGTAGAGGTGACGACCCGGAGGTCACGCTCGTCGATCGCAAAGGTGTGAGGATCATCGTGACAGGCCGGCGGCACGGCGCCAAGCGGGTACGCGCAGCGGACAGTCACCTGGAAAGTGCCGAACGGCGATCCCCCCGGGGGGGGAACGGCGAGATCGTTCGCCTCACCGGCATACGCCTCATCAGATGGCGTGCCCTCGGCAGCCCGGGCGGTCATCTGCGCCACGCCGTAGTTCAGCCCGGCTTCCGCAGCGCTCAACGACTGCATCGCCAGTTGATTCGCCACGGCGCCGTGCAGGTCGCTCATCACCACGGACAGCGCGCCCAGGCCCATGACGGCGACGAGCATGAACGTCACCAGGACGAAGGTGAGGGCGAAACCGCGTTCCGCGTCGGTGGGCGTCGTCATGTCGCTACGGGGTCCGCGCGGTCACAATCGTCTGATGGGTCTGGGATTCCAGCCGGCCGGGGGTCGCCTCGGCCTCAACGGTCAGCGTGATGCGGACCGACCGGACGGCCGCGGGGATCGATGTGGGCTGGCCGTTCGCATCAAGGTAACCGAGATCGAAGGCCCGCACGACGGGTGGAGTGAGCGGCACGCGCCTGGAGTCTGGAGTGGATCTGGCTACCTCGTCGGTGCATTGAGGTGTCGAATCGGTAGGCAGAATTTCCTGCCAGAGCGTCCGACCCTGGACGTAATACACGTAGGTCTGCCGGGGCGGATCCATGTGCGCGTCGATGGTCGCGCGGAACGCCATCCGCTGGTCGTAGCCGTTGCCGTTCCCGATGAGGACGAACCCGTCGGGGCAGGCTGCCTGCGCATCGTAGGCGGCCTGGCGCACGCGATCGGCCAGCCACGTCAGCGCCTGCCGGCCCCGTTCCTGGTCGGACACGCGGGCATGGACAATGAGACGGCCCTTTACTCCGGCGCCCAGCAGCAGGAAGAGGCTGCCGACGACCAGGGCGATGACGGAAAGCATCGTCACGAACTCGATCAGCGTGGCGCCAGCCGAGGCGCGATGAAGCGCTGTGAACGCGCGCCGGGGCATCATGGACACAGGGTGGCAACCCGGATGTCGCCGATGTAGGTACTGGTGCTGAGGGCCGGAGCCGCCGAGGGGACTGGGGCATTCCAATCCGCCTTGTAGAGGCTGACCGTGGCTCTCAGGTTGGCGGGCCCGGCTGGCTCAAGCTGAACGAAGGCGGCGGCGAATCCCTGGGGAAGCTGTGGCTCCCCTCCTTGAACGGTGAGCGGCGTCACCTTCCGCGTCGACGGCCCGAGGCGGTCGTAGCACATGCGCCGCAAGTAATCGACTTCACCCTGCACCCAGGCGGTGGCCGCGCCCTGATCCTGCGCGCTCCGGGCGCGGGTCAGGCTGCCGATGATCCCGCCCAAGAGATAGGGCGTGGCCAGCCCGATGATAAGCATGGCCACCAGGACCTCGATCTGCGAGAATCCTCGCATCCCGAACAGACGCGGCCGACTGGCGGACGCGTCAGCGCGTGTCATCGGCGATGACTCCGCCTTCGGCCTTGATGGTCACGGTGTGTTGCCGGCCGGTACGGGCGCTGCGGAGCGTGATGGTCAAGCCGGCGTCAGGCGCCCCCAGCGATTGGAACGCCAGGGCCGGCGCGGGGGCCGGAGACCATTCAACATCTGACGGCAGACAGGTCCGCTTGATCACCGCGGAGGCGCTGGCGATCACGTACGACGCCAGTGGCCCGCCCCCGGTGCACGCGGGGTCCGCGGCGGAGAATGTCACGGTCATCACGGCACGCCGGGTCACAGCCTCCTGCTGAGCCATGTGGAGGTCGGCCGAAAGAGTACGTGCCGCGCCCAGCGTGCGCTCGTTGCTCGCGCGATTGAGGTAGCCGGGCACAGCCAACGCCAGGCCGATGCTGACAATGGCCAGCACGATGACCGTTTCAAGAAGGGTGAACCCTTCAGGGTTGCGGTTCAGCGGCCGTCGGCCCAAAGACCTACCCCCCCACGCATTTGACCAGGCAGCCCCACGTGCGAATAGGCTGGACACTGGCATCTCTTCGGCAGTCCAGCCGACCGGTTTCCCGGCCCTGAAGACTTTGCGTCCCCGAATCGCTCCGGGTTTGCCTTTTCGGAGGTCAGTTGATTGCGTACTCTCGATTGCTTAAAGTAACCGCGGTTTCGACGGTGCGCCCAACTTCCCCTCCATTCTAACCTGCTAATCCCTGCTCCCACGGCCGATTTTGTATCGTCCGATAGGCTGAGAAAGGAACAGTGAGGTTGGCCGGAAATTCGGGGCTACTTCGTCGAGAAATAAGGGTTGAGGGAAGTTCAGAGCCACCTTTCGCCGCAAAATGGGGAGTTTGTGGTCGAGGGATGACCTCAGGAGCCGGATTCCGGCTCCGGCACTCGGCGCAAACCGCCGTCTCCGCTAGAATAGCCTGGCCAGGCTCAGGAGGGCCGCAAGTCCAAATAGCAGGATAATCCCGCCCGAGATTCTGTTCACCCATCGGAGTCCAGCAGGCGGGATTCGCTCACGCAGGACATTCGCGCCGGTGCTGAGGATGAGCCACCACGTGGCCGACCCGAGGAAGACGCCGGCCACGAGGGTTGCCGCAGAGGTGAGATCGGCCGACGCGCCCGCGAGCCCCAGCCCGGCGAAAATCGCCGCGAAGGACAGGATCGTCATGGGGTTCGTGAGCGTCAGAAAGAACGTGGAGACATACGCGCCGGGGAGCCCGCGGCTGTTCGCCGCGACCGTCCGGTCGGCGGGCCGGGCCTTAAGGGTCTTGAACCCCAGATAGCAGAGGAACGCGCCGCCGATCAGACGCAGCCACACCTGCTGACCGATCAGCACGCCAGAGACGACCGTCAGCCCAAACGCGGCGATGCTCCCATAGATGGCGTCGGCCGTGGCCGCGCCGAGACCGGAGACGAATCCCGCGGCCCGTCCCTCGGCCAGAGTGCGGCGGATGCACAACACGCCGATCGGCCCCACGGGAGCCGCAATCGAAAGGCCGATGACGATCCCCCGGATCAGAAAGCTCAGGGGATCAACGCCTCCGCCTCAATCTCCACCAGCATGTCGGGATCGATCAGGCGGCTCACTTCGACCATGCTGGTGGCGGGGCGAATCTCGCCGAAGACTTCGCCGTGAGCCTTCCCGATCTGCTGCCAGTCATCGATATTCGTCACGTAGATGCGTGTGCGCACCACGTCTGTCAATTCGGCGCCGGCGGCGCGCAGGGCCCGCTCGATGTTCGCCAAGACCTGGACCGTCTGGGCGTACGGGTCGCCGCGGCCAACGATCTTCCCGGCAGCGTCGGTGGCCGTCGTCCCTGAGACGTGGACCAGCGTGCCGACGCGCACGGCCCGGGAGTATCCCACGATGGGTTCCCAGGGTGTTCCGCTTGAGATGTTTTTGCGCTCCATGCCTGCGCGCTCCCTACCGTCGTGTGGGGTTCGCGTTCTGACAATTCGCACTTGAGTCCGCCCGCCCTGCCGATAAGATGGAATCAGAGGCCATGGACGCGCTGGTCGTCGTTGACAACCTGGCCAAGAGCTACAACGGGCACTCCGCGGTCCGCGGGGTCAGCTTCGAAGTGCGGGCCGGCGAGGCCTTCGGCCTGCTCGGTCCCAACGGCGCGGGCAAGACCACGACGATCGGCATGCTGGCGTGCCTGCTTGAACCCACCGGCGGCGATGCGCGGATCGCGGGGCACAGCGTCCTGGGGGAACCCATGGCCGTCCGCCGGGTGATCGGGGTGGTCCCGCAGGAGATCGCCCTCTACCCGACCCTCTCGGCCCGCGAGAACCTGCGCTTCTGGGCGCGCATGTACGAGGTCCCCGGCGACGCCGCCGGCCGGCGGATCGACGAGGTGCTTGACATCGTGGGGCTCCGCGATCGGGCCGGCGAGCGGATCGACACGTACTCCGGCGGGATGAAGCGTCGCATCAACATCGCGGTCGGCCTGCTCCACCAACCGAAGTTGCTAATGCTGGATGAGCCGACGGTCGGGGTGGATCCGCAGTCGCGCACCAACATCCTGGAGACCGTGAAGCAGCTCAACCGCGAAGGCCTCACCGTCCTGTACACCAGCCACTATATGGAAGAAGTCGAGTTCCTCTGCGACCGCATCGCGATCATGGACCTGGGCCAGGTCATTGCCATGGGCACCGAGAAGGAACTGCGCCTGCAGGTGGGCGAACGCGACCTCATCCGCATCGCCACGCATGCCACCCAGTTGGGCGCGGCCCTGCCGGCCGCGCTGCGCGCGCTTTCCGAGGTGGACGATCTCCGCATCCACGACGACCACGTCGAGATTCTGACCCCCGCCGGCCGCAAACTACTCCCGCAGATCGTCACCCAGTTCGTGCAGCACGATGTGCCGATCCTGGCCATCGAGGTGAAGGAGCCGAACCTCGAGAGCCTCTTCCTCCAACTCACTGGGAAGGCGCTGCGTGACTGAGAAGACGCTCTTCATCGCATTGAAGGATCTTGCGATTCGGGTGCGGGACCGCCGATCGGCAGTCGTCCTGCTCGCCATGCCGATGGTGCTCATCTTCATCCTCGGCCTGGTGTTCAACCCGCTGTGGCAGGGCACAGCCGCGATCCAGCGCATTCCTCTGGTCGTCGTGGACAACGACCGGGGTGAGATGGCGCGGCTGCTGATCGACCAGGTGCTCGCCACCGGCGAGATCGGGCGGCTGCTGCATGTCGACCGCGCAGAGCAGGCGTCCACGGCGCGCGACCTGGTGCTGCATGGCCGGCGGGTCGCGGCTCTGGTCATCCCGGAAGGATTTTCGCGGGCGGTGATGACGGGGCGTCCCACTCGGCTGACCCTCTACACCGATCCGGCACAGAGCATCCGCGCGAGCATCGTCTCCAGCATCGTCAACCGGTTCGCCGCCGAGATTGTCAAGCGGCAGGTCGCCATCACGGTGGCGGCGGAGACGCTGATCATCGAGCGCGTGATGCTGCCGGATAAGGTGATCGCTGCGATCCCCGACTGGTTGAAAGACGTCCAGAAGTTCGTGGACCGGCAGGCTGTGTCGATCGCCGAGGAGCGCGGCGCCGGTCCCCGCTTTCCCGCGGCCATCGACTACTACGCCGTCGGGATGGGCGTCATGTACATCCTCTTCGGCGTGAGCATGGCCAGCCAGAGCATCCTGGTCGAGCGGCGCCAGGGCACGCTGGCGCGCATGCGGACAACCCCCACCGCCGCGGGTGACATCGTCGGAGGAAAACTCCTCGCCACCTTCCTGACGGGACTGCTGCAGTTCACGGTACTGGTCATCTTCACGCGCGCCTTCTATGGGGTGAAGTGGGGATCGCCGATGCTCACGCTCTTGATGGTCACCGCCACGGCGCTGGCCGCCGCGGGGCTCGGAACATTTATGGCGGCGCTGGCGCGCTCGCCCGAAT
>JBGPLF010000055.1:0-18309 GCA_041486265.1 bacterium | reverse complement strand
TGATCTGGATCCGCAGGCCAATGCCACCGTCAGTGTCGGCGTCGACCCGGCCACGCTGGAACAGACGATCTACCATGTGCTCGTCGACCCGGATCATGAGAACGGCCTGCCGCTCGCCGCGGTTATTCGTCCCACGACCGTCAAGCGGCTCGAGATCGCGCCGTCATCGATCGACCTGGCGGCCGCCGAGCTTGAACTGGCTGCGCGGATCGGTCGGGAGAACTCCTTGCGGCGCCGGATCGCCACCGTACGCGAGCGATACGAGTTCATCCTCATCGATACACCGCCGTCGTTGGGCCTGCTGACGCTGAATGCGCTGGTGGCCTGCGACAGCATCCTCATTCCCATCCAGACGCACTATTATGCACTGCTGGGGATGCGCCAGTTGCTCCGCACGATCAAGATGGTGCAGGATGAACTCGGGCACACGGTCGAGGTGCTGGGCGTACTGCCCACGATGTACGATGCACGGACGACCATCAGCAAGGAGATCGTCGCGGGGATCCACGACTTCTTCCCGAAGAAGGTGTTCCAGACTACGGTGCACTTCAATATCAAGCTTGTCGAATCGTCGATGGCCGGCGTGCCGTTGTTCATGACCAGCCCGGACTCGCGCGGCGCGAAGGAGTACGCTAATCTAGCAGCGGAGGTGATCGCTCTTGCCAAAGGGGCGCGAGGAGCTGCGGCGCGGCGTTAGAACCCTGATTGAGGTCACGTCACGCGAGATGGATGTTCTGACCGGAGAGGCGCCCCCGCCAGAACCCACCACTAATGTACCGGCGCCTGGCGGCGAATCCCACGGGGCCGGAGGAGAGGCTGCCCGGCTCGCACCGGTCTTTCCGGTGCGCGACGACCGGCCGATCCTGCGGCTGGTGCGGGAGCCTGTCGCACGAACGGCACCGGCCCTGGCGCCCGTGCCCGCCGAGGCGCCCGCATCGCCTGAGATTCCTGAGCCCACTGCGTCCCGTCCCTCGGTCGATCCGCTGCCGCCGGCCGCAGCGCCGGCTCCGGGGACCGCTCCAGACCTGGTGGCGGTGCACGCCAAGAAGGGTGTCTGCGCAGCCTACTATGTGAACCACGCATGCTGGGAGGTCCCGGACGCCTATTGCAACCAGGCGCTGCACGTCTGCATGCTCCGTGACTGTCCAGTCTACCATCTGCATCAAGAGGAACTGGAGCGGCGGTTCGCGGCGAAGTTCGCCCACCTCTGGTAGGAGCGCGTTCTAGGCGTCCCAGTCGAGGCCGAGCAAGTCGCGCAGGTCGGTGACCCAGGCCCACGGCTTCACGCCGCGGGCCTCAGTCTCGGCACGCCGCGGCCCGAATCCGACGAACCGGATGCCCGCTCGCTCAGCGGCTTGGCCGTCGATCCAGGAGTCTCCGACCAGATAGGCGGCCCGCACCGGCCCGACGCGCTCGAGGATCAACCGGATGCCGGCCGGGTCGGGCTTGATAGTGGGCACGTCGTCTCGGGTGACCACCAGGCCGATGCATGAGGCCAGCCCCAGGTGTTCGAGGACGCGGACGGTCGCGGCCCGGGCGTTGTTGGTCAACAAGGCAAGCCGTTTGGTGCTCGCGGCCAGGGCGTCAAGGACGGCGCGCGCGTGCGGTATCGCGGCGGCGCCTGCCAGGCCCTCCGCTTCGTAGGCTTCGATGATGGCCCAGGCCTTCGCCGCTAGCCCAGACGACGACGCCGCAGCGTGATCGACCAGATCGCGGAGCGGCAAACGCATGAGCGCCTCACGGGGAGCCGGGAGCGGACCGGCGGTCGCGATCAGGTCGATGAGCGCACCGCGGAGTGCAGAGAAGTTGATCCGGGAATCGATCAGGGTATTGTCGAAGTCGAAGATCAGCAGAAGGGGGGGTCTGTTCATGCTGTCAATCCCGACGGGAGATTCCATGCGCGGCGCTGACCTCCTGTGCGGTCGGGAGCATCTGTGGTGAGCGAGTCGCCGGTTCCGCGAACGATCGACTCCCTGAACCAGCATGTCGGCCAAACGGTCGAGGTGCGCGGCTGGTTGTACAACCGCCGCAGCAGCGGCAAGATCCACTTCCTGCTCATCCGAGACGGGACCGGCATCGTGCAAACCGTCATGTCACGGCAAGAGGTATCCGACGAGGTCTTCGCCGTCGCCGACCGCCTGCCGCAGGAGAGCAGCGTCATCGTGACGGGAACGGTCCGCGGCGACGCGCGCGCGCCCGGCGGTGTCGAGATGGCGCTCACCTCCCTGCAGGTTGTCCAGGAAGCCGAGCCCTACCCGATCACGCCGAAGGAGCATGGGGTTGAGTTTCTGATGGACCACCGCCACCTGTGGCTGCGGAGCAGCCGGCAGCACGCCATCCTGCGCGTGCGGGCCGAGGTCATCCGGGCAATGACCGACTACCTCGACTCACACGGCTACCTGCGCGTCGACGCGCCGATCCTGACGCCTGCAGCCGCCGAGGGGACGACGACGCTCTTCGAAACGCCATACTTCGACCTCGGCTCCGCATACCTGACCCAGTCGGGCCAGCTTTACAACGAGGCGACCGCCATGGCCTTTGGGCGTGTCTACTGCTTCGGTCCGACATTTCGCGCAGAGAAGAGCAAGACACGGCGTCATCTGATCGAGTTCTGGATGCTCGAACCGGAAGCCGCCTACCTGGACCTCGACGGGTGCATGGCGCTGGCCGAAGCGTTTGTGTGCAGTGCGGTCGCCCGTGTGCTCGATCGGTGCCGGAAGGAGCTGACGGTGCTGGAACGCGATGTCACGCCGCTCGAGCGCGTGATCGAGCCCTTCCCACGGATCTCCTACGACGACGCCCTGCGCCTGCTCGCGGGCAAAGGCATGACGGTGCCCTGGGGGGAAGACCTGGGCGGCGACGAGGAAACGGCGGTGAGCGCGCACTTCGATCGACCGGTCTTCATCCACCGCTACCCAACGCAATGCAAGGCGTTCTACATGCAGCCTGACCCCGAGCGGCCCGAGGTGGTGCTGGGTGCCGACCTGATCGCCCCTGAAGGCTACGGCGAGATCATCGGCGGCGGCGAGCGCATCCACGACCGGACCCTGCTCGCACAGCGCCTGGCCGAGCACCACCTGCCTGTCGAGAACTACCGATGGTATCTCGACCTGCGACGGTATGGCTCCGTCCCGCATGCGGGTTTCGGGATCGGCATCGAGCGGACGGTGGCGTGGCTCTGCGGGATCGAGCACATCCGAGAGACGATCCCGTTCCCGAGGCTGCTCAACCGGTTGTATCCGTGAGCGACGCGCGCGCGTGCGGCATCGGCTTGCCTGTCCGCGGAGGCTATGCTAGCATGATGTGGTAGTTGCAATTGCTGCACTCATGAGCCGGCTCTCCGCCGGCACGGTGGTACGACGCGAGTGGGTGAGGTGACCCGCTCGTTTTTTATGCGGGCGGGGAGCAGGGTGCGGAGATGATGAAACGACCTCAATGGGCGGCGCACGTCGAGAAGCTCGCGGCGGCGGTGGCGGCCCGGCACGGGCTGACGCTGGCCGGTCTGGAAATCGCGGGGGAGGGGCGGAGGACCATCGTTCGAGTGAGCGTGGAGGGCGAGGTCACTTTGGAGCGTTGCGCCATTGTTTCTGAGGAACTGGGGCGCGCGCTGGACCTGCACGATCCCATCCCGCATGCGTACACGCTGGAAGTGGCGTCCCCTGGTCTCGACCGGCCGCTGCGCACAGAAGGCGACTTCCGCCGCTTTGCCGGGAGGAAGGTCGAGGTCACGACGGCGGAGCCTGTGGATGGCCGCCGGCGATGGAAAGGCCGCCTGGCGGGGTATGACGACGGCCGGGTCGTCCTTGAGGTGGAGGGGCAGACCGTGCGCCTCCCTCTGGAAGGGATCGCCAGGGCTCGGCTTGTGGTGGACATGGAAGATCTTCGTGAGGACTTCGCCAGGGGAGGGCGCGTTAGACCATGAACGCCGAGTTGCTCCGGGCTCTTGATCAGATCGAGGAAGAGAAGGGCATCAGCAAAGACGTCATCGTCGAGGCGATCGAGGCGGCGTTGCTGTCCGCCTACAAGAAGAACTTCGGCGCGACAGCCCAAAACATGCGGATCGAGATGGACCGGGAGAGCGGGGAGATGCGCGCCTACCAGGTCCGGACGATCGTGGAAGAGGTGGATGATCCGACCACCCAGATTGCGCGGTCGCAGGTGCGTGAATGGGATCCCACCGCAGAGGCGGGCGAGATGGTGGAGGTCGAGGTCACGCCGAAAGACTTCGGGCGGATCGCTGCGCAAACGGCCAAGCAGGTCGTGGTGCAGCGCCTACGCGAGGCCGAGCGTGAACTGGTCTACAAAGAGTTCCGTGATCGCGAGGGGGATATCGTCACCGGCATCGTGCAGCGGATCGAGCGCAAGAACGTCTTCCTCGACCTAGGCCGTATCGAGGCGGTGCTGCCGCCTCCGGAACAGATCCCGCGGGAGGGCTACCGGCAGGGCGAGCGGGTCAAAGCGTACGTGGTCGAGGTGCGCCAGGGCACACGCGGACCGCAGATCGTCGTGTCCCGCACGCATCCAGGGTTGCTGAAGCGCCTCTTCGAGATTGAAGTGCCGGAGGTGTATGAAGGCATCGTAGAGCTCAAAGCTATTGCCCGCGAAGCGGGCACCCGCAGCAAAATCGCGGTGGCTTCTCGTGACCGCAACGTGGACGCCGTCGGTGCGTGCGTCGGCCCGAAGGGCTCGCGAGTGCAGGCGATCGTGGACGAGCTGCGCGGCGAGAAGATCGACATTGTGGCGTGGAGCCCGGAAGTGGCGCAATTCGCGGCCGCGGCGCTTTCCCCGGCCAAGGTGGTCCGAGTCGAGATCGATCAAGCGACCAAGACCGCGCTGGTGATCGTACCGGATCACCAGTTGTCGCTGGCGATCGGCCGCGAAGGCCAGAACGCGCGGTTGGCCGCGAAGTTGACGGGCTGGCGTATCGACATCAAGAGCGAGTCGCAGATCCGGGAGATCGAGGCGCAGAAGATCTTCGTGGACCTCCCAGAGGAGGAGCCGACGCCTGAACCGGCGGCGTCGCCGGCCGAACCCGCCGTCTCCACGGCGGTCGCCGAGGAGAAGCCGGCGTAAGGGAGCGATGCCGAGAGTTCGCCATGTGCCTCAGCGCCAGTGCGTGGCGTGCCGCCAGATGCGGCCGAAGCGCGAGTTGATTCGCGTCGTCCGCACGCCGGCGGGCGAGGTGCGTCTGGATGCGACGGGTAAGGTTTCCGGGCGGGGCGCCTACGTCTGCCCGACGGGTGAGTGTACGGAGATCGCGGTGCGTGAACGGCGCCTGCAGCACGTGCTTGAGGTGCCCATCCCCGAGGCCGTCGTCATGGAACTGCAGACGGTGGCGGCCGGGAGCGCTCAGGCGGCGGGCAAGGCATTAAGGAGGCCGCAAGATGCGGGTGTATGAACTAGCCAAGGATCTCGGCTTGACCGCCAAGGAGGTCATGGAGATCCTCGGGACGCTCAAGGTGGCCGTCAAGAGCCACAGCAGTAGCCTGACGGTTGCGGCCGAGGAGCGCGTGCGCGCCCACGTGGCAGCCACGCGATCGACCAAGGGGAAGAAGACCGCTGCGACCGCGGCGGCTTCGCCGGTTCCATCCGGCCCGCCTCGCCCCGAGACCAAGACGCCTACTGGTGAGCGAATTCTCGGTGTGCGCAAGATCGTGCTTCCGCCTCCGGCACTCGCACCGGTCGAAGCTGCCGTCCCTCCGGAAACCCCGGTCGTTGCCGCGGCGGCGCCGGCGCTGGCCACTGCGGAGGCGGGGCCACTTCTGGAGGCGCCGCCCAAGGTGGTTGTGCGTCCGGCCGCCCAAGCCCCTGCAATGGCTTCGCCGCCCGCCGCCCCGCCGCTTGAGGCGCCGAAGGCGCCCGCCAGAACGCCCGTACGGCCTACTCCTGGGGCGCCCCCTACGGAAGCGGTGAAGATCGCGCCGGTGAGACCGCCGCGCCGCGAACCCCACCGTGAGGCGCCCCGCGAGCCGGCTAGACCCGGAGAAGTGGTGCCCCCGGTGCCTGAGAGGCCGACACCCCCTCGGGTGCCGCCGTCGGGCGAACGTCGGCGCACCGGTCCGGGCGAGGGACGGCCTCCGGGTCGACCGCAAGTCCAACCCCGTCGGCCGATGTATCGCCTGCCCCGCAGACGGCGCGCGCCGGCGCGTCGCGTCGAGGCGCCTCCGGTCGAGGTCGCGCCGCAGGTTGCCAGCGAAATCGAATTCACCGGTCCCTTGAGCGTCGGTGAACTTGCCGTGCGGCTCCAGGTGCCGACCGGGGAAATCGTCCGGCGCCTGCTCGACAAAGGGGTGCTGGCCGGTATCAACCAGCAGATCCCGCTGGACATGGCGACCAGGATCGCCGAAACGTTCGGGACGGTGGTGCATCGTCCGCAGCCGGTCTCGAAAACCGAGCCGCCGGCACAGCGGAAGATCGAGCGTATGACCGTTTCCGCCGGCGAGCACGCCGCGCCGCGCCCTCCGGTCGTGACGGTGATGGGCCACGTGGACCATGGCAAGACTACCCTGCTGGATGCGATCCGGCAGACGAAGGTGGCCGAGGGGGAGTTTGGCGGCATCACGCAGCACATTGGCGCCTCCGTCGTGCAGGTGGGCGACCGGCGGATTGTATTCATCGACACGCCGGGCCACGAGGCGTTCACCGCCCTGCGGGCGCGGGGCGCACAGGTCACCGACGTGGCGGTGTTGGTCGTGGGGGCGGACGATGGCGTCATGCCGCAGACGGTCGAGGCAGTCAACCACGCCAAGGCCGCCGGAGTGCCGATCATGGTCGCCCTGAACAAGATGGATCTGCCCCAGGCGAATCCCGACCGCGTCAAGCAGGCGCTTGCCGAGCTGGGGCTCGTGCCCGAGGAGTGGGGCGGCGACACCATCGTCGTGCCGGTCTCGGCCAGGCAGCGGACCGGGTTGGACCACCTCCTCGAGATGATCCTGCTGGTGGCCGATCTGCAAAACCTGAGGGCCGACGTGGACCGACCGGCGCGGGGTACGATTATCGAGGCCCGCCTCGACCGGGGCCGTGGCCCGGTGGCGACGGTGCTCATTCAGGAAGGGCGCCTGCGGGTCGGCGACGCGGTCGTGGCCGGCGAGACCCATGGCAAGGTCCGCGCCATGGTGGATGCGAGTGGAGGGCGCCTGGACGAGGCCACGCCGTCGGTCCCGATGGAGTTGCTGGGCCTGGTCGACGTGCCTGTCGCTGGCGACCTGGTCGAGGCGGTGCGCGACGAGCGCATCTCAAGGGCCATCGCCGAGGAGCGCCGGGAGCGCCGCAAGGCCGCCGAGCAGGCCGCCGCTCGCCCGTCTGGTATCGAGGAGACCGCCGAGGGGCCCAAGGAACTGCGCGTGATCATCAAAGCCGACGCTCACGGATCGGTTGAGGCGCTGCTTGCGACGGTACCCAGGCTCTCGGGCCCTGAGGTGAAGCTGACGATCCTGCACGCCGCCGTCGGGAACATCAGCGAGTCGGACATCATGCTCGCCGCGGCCAGCCGCGCGACAGTCATTGGATTCAATGTCCGTCCGGACGCCCGTGTGCGCGAGATTGCCGAGGAGGAGCGTGTTGATGTCCGGCTCTACCGGATCATCTATGAGGTCCTGGACGATCTGACGCGACTGCAGAAAGGGCTGGTGGCGCCCAAAACCCGGGAAGTGGTGCTGGGGCAGGCCGAAGTGCGCCAGGTGTTCACCATCTCTCGCCTCGGCGCCATTGCGGGGTCATATGTTACCGGCGGCCGCATCGTGCGCGGTGCGCTGGCCCGGGTGATCCGCGATGGCGTTGTCGTGCACGCGGGCCGGATCGGGTCGCTGCGGCGCTTCAAGGAAGATGTCCGCGAGGTCACCGACGGGTTTGAGTGCGGCATCGGTATGGAACGCTTCAACGACATCAAGGAGCGTGACCTGATCGAGGCGTACGAAGTCCAGCAGGTGCCGGCGTAGCCGTCCCGCCCCACGTCACAGGAGGAGAGGACGATCATCGTCGGCGTCGCCCGTGCCGAGCTGAGCTTGCCAGGCGCCAGCAGCCTGAAGGACAAGCGCCGCCTGATCAAGAGCCTGGTCGAGCGGGCGCAGCACAGGTTCCGCGTCAGCGCCGCCGAGGTGGACCATCACGACACCTGGCGGCGGGCCGCCGTGGGGTTTGCCTGTGTGTCCACCTCCACGCGGCACGCGCACTCGATCCTGTCGGGAGTTGAGGATTTCGTCGAGCGTCAGGGCGAGATCGTCTTGATGGACTTCCAGGTTGAGATCCGATAAATGGAGCAAGCGACGATGACGTCCATGCGCGCCGAGCGACTTGCCGAAGTGATCCGGTCCGAGGCCAGCGAGATCATCCAACGGGACCTGAAAGATCCGCGCATTGGTTTCGTGTCGATCACCGACGTCGAGGTGACCGCGGATTTGCGCCACGCCACGATTTTCGTCAGCGTCTTGGGCGATGAAGACGCCAAGCGACGCTCGATGGCCGGGTTGAACCGGGCGAAAGGGCACTTCCGGTCCGAACTTGGCCACCGGCTCACCCTGCGCTTCGTCCCCGAGATCCACTTTCGTCTCGACGAGTCGATTGAACGTGGAAGCCGTATCGTCTCCCTGATCCGGGAGGTGATGGAGGGAGAGCCGCGTGGATCCTCGGGCGGCCATCGTTCAGACCCTCAGGGATAGCGCTCTCACGCTGATCGTGTGCCACGTGGCCCCGGACGGCGACTGTCTGGGTGCCGGTCTGGCCCTGGCAACCGCGCTGCGGCGTCTCGGGAGGTCCGTGACGGTGGCCTGCGCCGACGGCGTACCGGCGTCTCTGGCCTTCCTCCCCGGCGCCGACCAGGTCGTGACCGATTTCCCGGAAGGTGAACCGGTGCAGGTCGCCGTGACGATTGAATGCTCGAGTCCGGATCGAGTCGGCCGGCTTGCCCCGGCGCTGGCGCGGGTTCAGACGGTCATCGCCATCGATCACCACCAGGACCACGTGCCCTACGCGCACCTTACCGACTGGGATCCGCGTGCGGCGGCGGTTGGCGAGCAGGTGGCCCAGATTATCAGGGAGCTCGGCGCGGAGATCGATCGTCCGATCGCGCTGGCCTTGCTCACCGCTCTGGTCACCGATACCGGTGCCTTTCGCTACACCAACACGACCCCGAAAACATTGCACTTGGCCGCCGATCTTATGGAGCGGGGGGCAACGATCCATGAGATCGTGCGGGCCGTCTATGAGGACCAGCCGGCCTCGACGCTGCGGTTGCATGGGCGCGCGCTGGCCGGCCTGCAACTTCATGCGGAGGGCGCGGTGGCCACGGCCGTGGTGACGCGCGCCATGCTGGTCGAATCCGGAGCGCAACCGGAGGAGACCTCGGGCATCGCGGCGATGCTGCGGACGATCGCCGGCGTCCGCCTGGCCATGTTCTTTGAGCAGCGGGACGGCAGCGTTCGTATCTCCATCCGAGCCGGAGACGGCGTTCGGGCCGACCGCGTGGCCCACGCGATGGGTGGTGGAGGGCACCCCGCGGCCGCCGGCGCCGAAGTCGCGGGCGAACTCGGTGAGACGGTCAGACGGGCTCTGGTCCTGGCCGCCCGCGAGGTGGAGGGCGTAGGGCATGGCACCTAGGCCTTCCGCGACGAGTGCCCCGCCCCTGACGGGCGTCCTTAACGTGCTCAAACCGCCGGGCATGACGTCCCATGATGTAGTGGACGAACTCCGGCGCCTAACCGGCATGCGGCGCATCGGTCACACCGGCACGCTCGATCCCGGCGCCTGCGGCGTCCTGGTGCTTTGCCTCGGACACGCGACCAAAATTTCGGAGTTTCTCACCGATCAGCGCAAGGGATACCGGACCGAGTTCAGCTTCGGTGTGGCCACCGACTCAGGCGACGCCTACGGGGCGGTGGTGAGCGAGGCAGACGCCTCGTCGCTCGACTACCGGGCCGTGGAGGCCGCGCTGGCCGGGTTTGTAGGGGCCTTCGAGCAGATTCCGCCGATGGTGTCCGCCGTCCACAAAGACGGGCGGCGGCTCTACGAGCATGCCCGGCGCGGCGAGACGGTGGAAGTGGAGCCGCGTCGGGTCGAGATCACCGAGTGCAGGCTGATCGACTTCGAGCCGGGGCCGCAGCCGCGGGCTCTGGCCCAGATCGAATGCTCGAAGGGGACATACATTCGAGCGATCGCGCGGGATCTGGGCGCCAGGCTGGAAGTCGGGGCCCACGCGTCCTTCGTCCTGCGCACCCATGCCGGCCGCTTCGAGTTGTTCAGCAGCCTGACGCTGGAGGAGGTCGCCGACGCCGTTGCCGCGGGCCGCCTGCCGGCTTCGCTGGAGTCCATGGATGAGGCGCTCGCTGATCTGCCCGCGGTTGAACTGACCGCTACGCAGCGTCATCATGTCCTGGACGGCCGTCCGCTGCCGCTCTTCCAGGTTCCGGGGTGGGCCCAGCTCCCCGGCACGCGCCCGATCAGATTACGGGACGCGCGCGGCCTGCTGGCGCTGGCCCGGGTGGAAGCCGGCCAACTCCGCCCGTTCCGCATCCTGCGCGGCGCCGGACCGTCATGACCGTCGTCACCGGGATAGACGGGTATCGGCCCTCGGGACGGCCGGTCTGCCTGGCGCTCGGGACCTTCGACGGTCTGCACCGCGGGCACCGGGCAGTCATAGACGCCGTGAAGGCGGCGGCGTCCGCGCAGGGCGGTGAGGCCGTCGTGACGACCTTTCATCCGCACCCGATGGTGGTCATCGCGCCCCCTCGTGTGCCGTACCTGCTGAGCACGATTGATGAGCGCATCGCGCTCTTCGAGTCCACCGGCATCACGACCCTGGTCATCGTCGGGTTCGATGCGACCCTCCGGGAGATGCCGGCGGCGGACTGGCTGGCGCTGCTTGAATCCCGGTTCCAGCCAGATTCGATCGTCGTGTCCTCGACTCACGCGTTCGGCCGCAATCGTGAGGGAACGGCCGCCTCGCTGCAGGTCTGGGGAGTGCCGCGGGGCATCAATGTGAGGATCGTCCCGCCTGTGGCGAACGGTGGGGTCGTTATCAGCAGCACCTCCGTGAGGGAACGCCTGCGCGAAGGCGATGTGCGAACAGCGGCCGCGTGGCTGGGCCGGTGGTACAGCGCGCGAGGGAGCGTCGTCACTGGGGAGGGTCGGGGACGGCAACTGGGCGTCCCCACCGCGAACCTTCAGATTCCCGCTGAGAAGATCGTGCCGGCTCAAGGCGTGTATGCCGCCTTTGCTTCAGTCGGCGGTTACACCTACCAGTCGGCGGTCAACATTGGCGTCCGTCCGACGTTTGGCTCGGGGATGCCTGCCATCGAGGCGCATCTCCTTGACGCAGACGTTCAGGTCTACGGCGAGACGATGGAATTGGCGTTCGTCGACCGCCTGAGACCCGAGCGCCGCTTTCCCACCGTCGATGCGTTGAGGGAGCAGATTGCACTGGACGTGATCGCTGCGCGAAGCTCATTGGAGATCAATAGGAGTTTTCACGTAATTTAGGTCGCATGAATTTCGTATTAGTTTTATATAAAATACTATTACGCTGATATGGTCACAATGGAATTTGGCGTGGCTCCTCGTGGTGTGCTAGTATGGCGGTGACCCCGGCGGGGAGGCTCGAAGGCTCCGACGACATCTCGGCTGAGGGCATCATGAGGGCGGGCACAACCCGCATGGACTGGAGGAGCACCGATGTTGAAGACTGAGACCAAACAGGGCATCTTTGGAAAGTACCGGCGTCACGGAGAGGACACCGGTTCGCCAGAGGTTCAGGTGGCCTTGCTCACCGAACGGATCAACCAGTTGAGTGAGCACCTCAAGCACCACTCCAAAGATTTCCACTCGCGCCACGGGCTGTTGAAGATGGTGGGGAAGCGGCGTCGCTTGCTCTCGTATCTTGAACAATCCGACATCGCCGTTTACCGGCGTCTCGTGGAGGCGTTGGGTCTGCGGCGGTAAGGACGACCCCGGTCGACGGCTACACGGGTCGAGTTCAGGTTGCCCGCATCATCGAAAGTATCTTAGGAGCATAGGAAGGACGGTATGATCATGGATCTGGCGTCACTCGTGCGCCGCGCCGAGGCTGAGGTCGGCGGCAAGCGCATGGTGTTTGAGACAGGGCTCCTGGCCAGGCAGGCCGATGGTGCGGTGACGGTGACCCTGGGCGAAACGGTGGTGCTCGTCACGGCCACGATGGCTGAGACGCCCCGTGTGGGGATCGACTTCTTCCCGCTGACCTGCGATTTCGAGGAACGGATGTACGCCGCCGGGAAGATCCCCGGCGGTTTCTTCAAGCGCGAGGGCCGGCCGGGCGAACGGGCGATCCTGACGTCCCGCCTGATCGACCGACCCATCCGGCCGCTGTTTCCCAAGGGCTTTCGCAACGACGTGCAGGTGATCGCCACTGTCCTATCCACCGACCAGGAGCATGATCCCGGCGTGGCGGCGATGAACGGCGCGTCCGCCGCCCTCATGATCTCCGGCATCCCCTTTGGGGGACCGGTGGGCGCGGTCCGCATCGGGCTGGTTGATGACACGCTTGTCGTCAATCCGTCGATGCGCGATGTGGAGGAAAAGAGCCGGCTCGATCTGGTCGTGGCAGGGACCGAGGACGCCATTCTCATGCTTGAGGCTGGCGCCGATGAGGTGCCGGAAGACCGCCTCCTCGATGCGATCGACCTGGCCCACGGTGAGATCCGCCGCCTGATTGCCGCCCAGCGTGAATTGATGGCGATCGCGGGCGCGCCGCCGCGGACCGTCACGATCGTCAAGCCTGACCCGGCTCTGGAAGAAGCGGTTCGCACCGCGGCCCTGCCTTTGGTGCGGGTCGCGCTCGACAACCCCGAGAAGCTGGCACGGGAAGATGCGCTGCGCGCGGTCGACACCGATGTCGCCGGACAACTGTTCGAGCAATTTGCCGAACAGGCCGGGCGGATCGGCGAGATCATCGAGACCGTCACCAAGGGCGAGGTCCGGCGCCGGATTCTGGAAGAGCGCACCCGTCCTGACCATCGGAAACCGGACGAGATCCGCCCGCTGGCCTGTGCCGTCGGGCTGCTCCCTCGGACCCACGGGTCCGGGCTGTTCCAGCGGGGCCAAACGCAGGTCCTGTCGATCGTGACGTTGGGCACCGGCCAGGACGAGCAGAAGCTCGACGACATCGGGATTCAGGAATTCAAACGGTACATGCACCATTACGTGTTCCCGCCGTTCTCGGTCGGGGAGGTGCGCCCGCTGCGCGGCCCCGGCCGCAGGGATGTGGGCCACGGCGCCCTGGCCGAACGGGCGCTGGCCCGGATGCTCCCGCCCGAAGAGCAGTTTCCCTACACGGTCCGCGTGGTGTCCGAGGTTCTGGAATCGAACGGCAGCACGTCGATGGCATCGGTATGCGGCTCGACGCTGGCGCTGATGGACGCGGGGGTGCCGCTGCGCGCCCCGGTCGCCGGCATCGCCATGGGCCTGGTCACGGGCCAGGGCGGGCGCCACGCCGTGCTCACCGACATCCAGGGGATCGAGGACGCGATGGGCGACATGGACTTCAAGGTCGCTGGTACCCGCGTGGGCGCGACCGCCCTCCAGATGGACATCAAGTCCGGCGGCCTCTCGCGCGCGATCCTGGGGGAGGCGCTGGCCCAGGCGAAGGCAGCCCGGCTGGCGATCCTCGACGTGATGGCGCAGGTGATTCCCGCGCCGCGAACGGTGTTGTCGCCTTACGCCCCGAGGATTCTGACTGTGCAGATCAATCCCGACAAGATCCGCGACATCATCGGCCCGGGCGGCAAGGTGATCAACAAGATCACCGCCGACACCGGGACCAAGATCGACATCGAGCAGGACGGCCGCGTGATGATCGCGTCGGTCAACGAAGAGGCGGCGCGCCGCGCGGCGGCGATGATCGAGGGGATCACCAGGGAGGCGCAGGTCGGCGAGACGTACAAGGGCCGCGTGACGCGCCTGATGAACTTCGGCGCCTTCGTGGAGCTGCTGCCCGGTAAGGAGGGTCTGGTGCACATCTCAGAGCTCTCCTATGATCACGTCAACAAGGTGGAAGATGTGGTCAAAGTGGGCGATGAGTTGTTGGTGAAGGTCAAAGAGATCGACAACCTGGGGCGCGTCAACCTGACGCACCGCGGCACGCAGACGCCGCCTGAAGGGTGGAACGCGGAGCTTGAAGAAGGACAGCCGGCCAACGTCTCTTCGCACGCGCGGCCGGGCGGGCCGCGGGGCGAGCGTCCGCGCGACGGCCGGCCGCCGCGGCGCCGAGGGGGAGAGAGCCCGCGCCCGGCTCGACGGCCGCACGCCTAGCGACGACCGATTGACGACGGGGAGCCTGCCATGGAGCTGACCCAGAAGTCCGTCCTGCCCAACGGCATTCGGGTGATCACCGAGACGATGCCGCACGTCCGCACGGCGTCACTGGGCATCTGGGTCGCGACCGGCTCGCGCTACGAGGCGGCCAGCGTCCACGGGATCTCCCATTTTCTGGAGCACCTGTTCTTCAAAGGCACGCGGACGCGCACGGCGCTGGCCATCGCACAGGCCGTCGACGCGCTCGGCGGCCAGATGAACGCTTTCACCGACAAGGAGCACACGTGCTTCTACGTGAACGTGCTGGCCAACCACCTCCCGGCCATGGTCGAGGTGCTGGCTGACATGCTGCTGCACTCGGCTTTCGATCCGGAGGCCATCGAGCGGGAGCGGCAGGTCATCACCGAGGAGATCAAGACCTACGAAGACTCCCCGGATGAACTGGTGCAGGACGGGATCGCGCAAACCATTTGGGACGGTCATCCACTCGGCCGGCCCGTGATCGGCACGCGGAAGGCCGTCGCCAAGTTGGGGCGCGACGATTTTGTCCGCTACATCGAGAAGCGCTACCGCGCCGATCTCATCGTGGTCAGCGCCGCGGGCAATATCGAGCACGACGCCGTCATCGATCTCATCGGGCGTCACCTCGGTGGCTGGGACGGCCGCACGGCCCCGCAGCCGACGGAGATCCCGTCGTTCACCCAAGACGTGTCGCTGCGCGCGAAGGAGATCGAGCAGGTGCACCTGTGCCTGGCCACGCGCGGCCGGGCACAGGACGCCGACGACCGCTACGTGCTGGCTCTGCTCGACAACATCCTGGGCGGCGGTATGAGCAGCCGGTTGTTCCAGGAGATCCGGGAGAAGCGCGGGTTGGTCTACACGATCGCGTCCTACTCGGCCTCGTATCGGGAGGGCGGGCTGTTCGTCGTCTATGGTGCGATGAGCCCCGAGAATGGTCCGGAGGTCGTCCGTCTTACGATTGATGAAATCGCCGCGCTCGGCGCCACGCTGGACGAAGCTGAGCTGCACCGGGCGAAAGAATCGCTCAAGGGCAGCATCATGCTGTCGCTCGAGGGCACGGGCAGTCGCATGGGCAAGCTGGCCCGGTCGGAGCTGTACTACTGGCGGCAGATCGACTTCGACGAGATTCTGGGCCGGATCGACGCGGTGACGGTCGATGACGTGCGCCGACTGGCGGGCGAGCTCTTCACGCCCGATCAACTGGCGATGGCGGCTATTGGTCCCTTCGGCGCGCACGGGACGTCCCGCGCCGATCTGGAACGCACCTTCAGAGAATCACTGTCCCTGCTGGCCCCCAGGCCGGTGGCCGCGCCTGTGGTCGCCTCTGCCGTCTGACCTCTGACCCCTCTGACCGCGGGTGTCGCGCCCGCGGGAGTTCGGCCAGCCGGCGTCGAAGCCCCCGGTCATGAATTCTATTCGCGTGGCGATCAGCGGTGCGGCTGGCCGCATGGGCCGGGCTGCCGTGCGGGCGGTCGCGCGCGAGTCCGACATGCGCCTTGTAGCGGCGCTAGGCCGCGAGCGCGGCGTGGGGCAGGATGCCGGTGAGGTCGCCGGTGCCGGTCGGTTGGGCGTACCCATCGCAGCGCATCTGCACGACGTCTTTGCCGCGTCTCCCGATGTCCTGGTGGAGTTTGCGCCGGGCCGGGCCGCCGTGGAGCATACGCGCGCGGCTCTGGAGGCCGGCGTCCACCCGGTGGTCGGCGGTACCGGCATCGCGATGGATGAGATCGAGCGGCTGCGGGATCTCGCCGCGCAGCGTCGGATCGGGGCCGTGATCGCGCCGAACTTTGCGATCGGCGCCGTGTTGATGATGGAGTTCGCCCGCATGGCTGCGCCGTTCATGCCCCACGCCGAAGTGATTGAACTGCACCATGACCGCAAGCGAGATGCGCCGTCGGGCACGGCGGCGAAGACCGCACACCTGATCGCGGAGGCGCGGGGCACTGCGCCGCCGCCCGCTGTGCACGAAGAAGAGATGGTCCCGGGCGTTCGTGGCGGTCAGACGGAGGGTGTGCGCGTGCACAGTGTGCGCCTCCCGGGCCTGGGCGCGCACCAGGAAGTGATCTTCGGCGGCCCGGGCCAAACCCTGACTATCCGGCATGATTCATTGAACGAGGAGTCGTTCATGCCCGGGCTGATGCTGGCGATTCGCCGGGTGCGCGATCTGCCAGGACTGGTGTTTGGGTTGGAGCATCTGCTAGGATTGCGGTAACTACAGCACAGGATATGGTGGAGGATTCGCAGGTGCGCCCAGATATGCGTGTTGCAGTGGTCGGCGCGACCGGTGTGGTTGGCGGCGCGATGGTCCGCATCCTCGAGGAACGCCGCTTCCCGCTCGCGGGGCTTCGGCTGTTCGCCACGGCTCGCTCGGCGGGCAAGGCCGTGGCGTTCAGAGGTCAGTCGATCACCGTCGAGGAGACGGGTGACGGCCTGCTCGACGCCGACCTGGTGTTGTTCGCCGGCGGTGATGACGCGAGCCGGCGTTTCGCCTGGGCCGTGGCCGAGCGCGGGGGCGTGGCGGTTGACAACTCATCCACCTGGCGGCTCGATCCACGCGTGCCGCTCGTGGTGCCTGAAGTCAACGCGGACGCGCTGCGCGCCCACCAGGGCGTCATCGCCAATCCCAACTGCTGCGCCGTGGCGCTCGTCATGGCGCTGAAGCCGATTCACGACGCTGCCGGCGTCCGGCGGTGCATCGTCTCCACGTATCAATCGGTCTCCGGCGGCGGGATCGACAACATGCGTGCGCTGCTGGAGCATGCGCGCAGCCTGCTTGGCATGCCCGAGGCCCTCGAACAGGGCGATCTCGATCGTATTATCGCTGCGACGTCCGGGACCCCGCCTGTAGCCTTCAACGTCCGGCCGCAGTGGAAGTGGGAGCCGAACGGCGACACCGAAGAGGAAGCGAAGGTCATGGCCGAGACGCGAAGGATGCTGGCGGCGGACTTTCCGATCAGCGTCACCACGATGCGGGTCCCGGTGCTGGTCGGGCACACGCTCTCGGTGCACCTGGACTTGGCGCGGCCGCTGTCGGCCGACGACGCGCGCGCGGTGCTGGCCGCGGCTCCTGGCATCGAGGTGGTCGACGATCCCCTGCACGATCGCGTGCCCACGCCGCTGTTGGCCGCGGGGCGCGACCCGGTGTATGTGGGCCGCGTCCGGCCGGACCGGTTCGATCCTCACAGCCTGCGGTTCGTGGTCTGTTCAGATAATCTGCGCAAGGGCGCCGCGCTGAACGCGGTTCAGATCGCCGAGCACCTGCTGGCCGGGCAGATGCTTGGCCGTCGTCCCCGCGCGGCGACTCGGTAAGATGGAGGAGGAGATGGAGATGGCGCTGTTCGGCCACGTGGTCACCGCGATGGTGACGCCGTTCGATGGCAGTGGTCAGGTGGATTACGGCAAGGCGGCGACGCTCGCGAAGCGCCTGGTCGAGAACGGGAACGACGGCCTGGTGATCGCGGGCACGACGGGCGAGTCCCCGACGCTGTCCGATGAGGAGAAGATCCGCCTGTTCCGGGTCGTGAAGGATGCGGTCGGCGACCGCGGCAAGGTCATCGCCGGCACCGGGACGTATGATACGGCGCACTCCATCCGTCTCTCGAAGGAGGCGCATCACGCCGGCGCCGACGGCCTGCTGCTGGTGAACCCCTACTACAACCGGCCGTCACAGGACGGGCTGTACGCACATTTTCGCGCGGTGGCTGAGAGCACGCCGCTGCCGGTGATGTTGTACAATATCCCGGGCCGGACCGGAGTGAACTGTACACCGGATACCATCGCCCGGCTGGCTGCTGAGGTACCCAACATCGCGGCCGTGAAGGAAGCCGCGGGCAGCCTGGATCAGGTCTCGGAGATCCGTGTGCGTACCCCTGATCGCTTCTTGATTTACAGCGGCGACGACAGCCTGACGCTGCCCAAACTCGCAGTCGGCGCGGTCGGGGTCGTGAGCGTCGCGGGTAACGTCGCGGCGCAGCCGATCCAGGAGATGATTCAGGCCTTCTTTGCGGG
>JBGPLF010000054.1:0-18360 GCA_041486265.1 bacterium | reverse complement strand
GGTAGCCGCCGCGGAGGTGTTGACCGAGTTGGGGATTGCGCACGAGATGCGGATCGTGTCGGCGCACCGCTCGCCTGACTGGGCGCATGAATACGCGGCATCGGCCGAAGGCCGGGGCCTCAAAGTCATCATCGCGGGGGCCGGCGGCGCCGCGCACCTGGCCGGGGTGACGGCCGCGAAGACCGTGCTGCCGGTGATCGGCGTGCCGATGCCGAGCGAGCATCTCCACGGGCTCGATTCGCTGCTTTCGACCGTCCAGATGCCGGGCGGCGTGCCTGTCGCGACGGTGTCCATCGGGCGGGCGGGCGCGATCAACGCCGCGCTGCTGGCCGCGCGGATCCTCGGGGTGAGCGATGCCCAGGTGCGCGAGCGAGTGCGGACGCGCCAGCAGGCGCAGGCGCAAGCCGTGAGGGACGCCGACCGGGCGTGACGGCCCGCACATTCTTACTTGACCCTCACCATCCTGATCCTGAGGCGATCGCTCAGGCGGCGGCAGCGCTCGCCGCGGGCGGGCTGGTTGCCTTCCCGACGGAGACGGTCTACGGCCTCGGCGCCGACGCGCTCAACGCCGCCGCGGTCACCCGCATCTTCGAGGCCAAGGGCCGGCCCGCCGACAATCCCATCATCGTACACATTGCCAATGCCGCCGCGCTGGCCGGTCTCGTGACCGCGGTGCCGCTCGCCGCGCAGACATTGATGGCGCGTTGCTGGCCGGGTCCACTGACACTCGTGCTGCCGTCTTCCGCGGCGGTGCCGGCGGTCACGCGCGGCGGATTGTCGACCGTGGCGGTGCGTATGCCGTCGCACCCGGTCGCCCTCGCGCTCATCCGCGCCGCGGGCCGCTCGATCGCCGCTCCCAGCGCAAACCGTTCGGGCCGTCCCAGCCCCACGACGGCGCAGCACGTGCTGGCCGATTTGGGTGAGGCTGTGGACCTGGTGCTGGATGCCGGCCCAACCCCGCTCGGAGTCGAATCAACCGTGGTGGACGTGACCGGCGAGACGCCGATCCTCCTTCGGCCCGGAGGCGTGGCGCTTGAGACGCTGGAGGCGATCCTCGGCGCCGTGATGGTGCCCGTGCCCGGCGCGTATGTAGGGCCCGGGGCGCAGGCTGCCCCAGGCGCCGCCGCGTCGTTCAGACGCTCGCCCGGCACCCGCTACCGGCACTACGCTCCGCGCGCGCGGGTGGTGCTGATTGAATCCCCACCCTCTCAAATCACCGCGGATCTGGCTGGTACCGTCCACCGGCTCTGGGATGAGGGCCTGCGCGTCGGCGTCATGGTCACCGCTGAAGCCGCCCGCGCGATGCCGGCGGATGCCGTCGTGCGGGTCATGGGATCGAGGTCCGATCCCGCGGCGATCGCCGCCAACCTGTTTGCGCAGTTGCGCGAACTGGATGATGCCGGGCTCGATGCCATCGTGGTTGAAGGGATTGCCGAGCGCGGCGTGGGCAGGGCAGTGATGGACCGGCTACGGCGCGCCGCCGAGCATCCGAACGATGAGACCCACCAGGCCGCCCCCAAGCACCAGCCACGCTGAGTTCACTCTCAATCGCGTGAGGACGAGCAGGGCGGTGACCGCCAGCGCCGCGGTGACGGGATCCACGATGGCCGCACGCCCGAGCTGCCATGCGACCCCGGCCATGAGCGCGAGCGACGCCACATTCACCCCGTCGAGCAGCGGGCCGGCCCACGCTGAGCGGCGCAGTCGTGGGATGAATGGTGTGCTGATTGCAACGAACACAAAGGCCGGCAGGAAGATGCCGGCCGTCGCGAGTACCGCGCCTGGGACTCCCGCGAGCACATAGCCGATGAAGGTTGCCGTGGTGAAGACCGGTCCCGGCGTGAACTGGCCGATGGCGACCGCGTCCAGCAGTTGCCGGTCGGTGAGCCATCCCAGACGCAAGACAAAATCCGAGCGCAGGAACGCCAGCAGCACGTAGCCGCTGCCAAAGAGCACCGAGCCGATCTTTAGAAAAATGAGGAAGATCCGGACAAGCGCGATCGGGATCGCGGTCGCCACGGCCGCGGTGCCGGCGGTCGTGGCGGCCGACGCGACCAGCAGGCCCGCGGCGACCGTCGCCTGCCGCATGCGCGCCCCGCGCTCCACGGCCATCATCGCGAGCCCCGCCCCGATCAGCAGCGCGATTTCGTTGATGCCGGCGAAGTACAGCGCGAGCGCGATCGCCCCGACCACCGCGGTCGACCATCCCTTGATGGCGGCGCGTCCCAATCCCCACAGGGCCTGGGCAACCACAGCGATGATGACCGGTTTCACCCCGTAGAGCAGCCAGGTCGCCTGAGGGGTGCTGCCAAATCGGACGTAGACCCACGAGAGGATCATCACGATCAACGTCGCCGGGAGGATAAAGGCTGCACCCGCGGCAATCAGGCCGGCCATTCCTGCGCGCCGGTATCCCACGTGGATCGCCATCTCGGTCGAGTTGGGTCCCGGGATCAGGTTCGTCGCGCCAACCAGGTCAAGGAACTCCTGATCGGTGAGCCATCTCCGCCGGTTCACCACCTCGTCCCTCATCATGGCGATGTGGGCGGCCGGGCCGCCGAATGCGGTGAAGCCGAGCCGCAGGAAAAGGCGGGCGACGTCGGAGAGGGCCGTAGCCTGGTGAGCCTCGTTCTCGTGGGAGGCTCTGCGCGGGGGTTCAGTAGTCACGTCTGCGGAGTTCTGCCGGGCGCAGGGACGCTCCTGCGCTGTGTTATACTATTGGAGCAACGGGTCGCGATCGCTCAAACTATGGGGGCGAACGGTCTCGACTGGGTGGGAAGCAGCAGAGCTGCGAGCCGAGGTGGTCAGGTCCTCGTTAATCAACTGGCAGGCGCATAAACGCCAACACACAGTACGCACTCGCCGCTTAAATAGCGACGACGCTCGTCCGGTAGGGCCGGCGGCCCGGAACGAGCGCCACAAGCCGGCTACCGTAGTGGACCCTGGCCCGGGGCCCACGGCGGGAAACACAATGGGCTGGCTGCCCGGGAATCCGGTCTGCGGGAGTCCCGGGCGGCGAGAACCAAATCGCAGACTACGCTCGTAGGCGCTCGGCCCTCATCCACTCAGGACGCGGGTTCGATTCCCGCCGCCTCCACCAACAATCTTCCAGTCAGGACGCGGGTTTCCGCCCGCGTCCTCCTCTTTTTGTGCACAAATTGTGCACATCGAGTCCTCGCCCGGGATCCAGAGGAGGTCTTCCGGCCACTCCACGTGCGTGGGCGAACCCTCTGGATTTCGTCCCTTCCCCTTGCTTGAAGCGATCAAGGAAGGAATCCTCGGCGAGTTGGCGCCGACGGGAACTCGGCAATCGCCGCAGCGAACGCTGGAGCCTGCTTCCGGATCTTAGTGTAGGCTTCTGCACACTGAGCAAGAAGATGGGTGCCACGGGCCGCGGCCTCATCGAGCAGCGCATTGCGATCGAGCCCCTCGAGCCGTCCCCCCACCAAGACCGGTCGTCCCCGGACCCACACCTCAGCCACCGCTCCCTCTGGACGCCCGAACACCACCTGCCACGCTGGGTTATGCAGAGGGGTTAGGGCAGGCACATCCCGTCTCAGGAAGATCAGGTCGGCGCTCTTTCCCACTTGGAGTGAGCCGATCTCATCCTGAAGACCCAGCGCCCGCGCCCCACCCAGCGTTGCTGCCTCGAGCGCATCAAGGGAGGTGGGCCAGGCCTGTGAGTCCGGTTCGATAACCCGTGCAACGATCGCGGCAAGCTTCATCGCCTCGAACATCGACTGACATCCGGTGCAGCCCGAGCTGTCCGTACCAAGCGCCACCGGGATCCCGTGCCTCCGGGCTTCCGGGAAGCTCATGATGCCGTCGCCGAGTTGGAGGTTTGCCGCAGGGACGTGGACGACGGTTGCTCCGCTTGATCCGATCCGGTCCAGATCCTTGTCCGACACCCAGATCGCGTGCGCAAGCGATGCCCTCGCGTCGAGCAGCCCCAGGTCGGCAACATGCTCGACCATGGAGCGCCCGTAGCGCTCCCCGGCCTTGACGACTTGGGCTCGGGATTCCAGCAGGTGGGTGTGCCACTGGAGCCCGTATCTGCGGGCCAGTTTCGCAGAGCCTACGAGCAGCTCGTCGCTGCACCGGACCGGCGCCGACGGGCCGATCGCCACCGTCACTCCCTCCTGGGGTCGGTGGCACTCCTGAACGACGTGCTCAACCGCGTCCAGGACCTCTCGAGGATCCCGTGGCGGTCCTACGTACGGTGGTCCGAGCGCGGCCGCGGCTCCCGCGAGCCTCGACGGCATCGAGTCGGCAAAGGACAGGTCCGAGAACTGCGGCGTGAGCATGGCCCGGATGCCCACGTTACGGTAGACCCGGGCCGCCGCCGCAAGCCCCGAAGCCGTCTGGGAGAGGTGGTCCAGGACCGCCGTGCACCCGGACAGCAGGAGCTCGAGGCTACCCAGCGCGCACGCGATCTCGACGTCTTTCGGGGTGATGTGCGGGGCTTCAGCGAGCACGTACAGGAAGTACACCTCGAGGGGCGTGGCCTCCATTTGACCCTTGAGTAGGTTGCCGTAGGAGTGGTGGTGGGCGTTGACGAGGCCAGGCATCACGATCTTGCCTGAGACGTCCTTCACCACCAGGTTGTCGCGGGAACCCGGGTAGTCTCCGGGGCCAATCGCCGCAATCCTCCCATCGTGCACGAACAGATACCCTCTCGAGAGCACCCGCCGCTCCGGGTCCATCGTGATCAGGACTGCGTTTTCGATGAGCGTCGTCGATGGGTCCACGTTCAGTGCTCACTCAAGCGTCAGAGTCGTGGTCCGCTGGGTTTCCGCAACGACACGGCCCCTCAGGATCACGTACCGGCGGTCGGCTTGGTACTGGAAGGCCTCGTGGAGCGTCGGAGCGTCCAGCACCACGAGGTTCGCTTCGCACCCGGGCGCCACCCCGTAGTTCTGGAGACGCATCGCTTGAGCGGGGTGTTCGGTCACCATCCGGAAGGGAATTGGCATCGTGTCCAGGTGGAAGAACTGCGCCGTGTGCGCCATAAAGAAGGCCACCTCGAGCAGGTCGTTCCGGCCCCACGGATAGTACCAGTCGTCGACGTCGTCCTGGGCGGAGGCGACATTCACGCCCGCGGCGAGCAACTCACGCACGCGGGTGATCCCGCGGGGACGAGGTTCCCTGGCGAGGTTCGCGATGTCCACGAGGGAGATCTGAGCGTTGCTCACGATGGTGAGATTGACCTGGCGCACGAGGTCAATGACTTTGCTGGCGTGCGCGTCGTCGTAGAACGTGAGGGCGCAGCAGTGGCTCGCGCTCACGCGTCCCTGCCACCCGTTCTCGATCGTCCGGATCGCGAGATACTCGAGGGTCCTGGACGAGGGGTCCTCCGTGTCGTCGCAGAGCATGTGGATGTCCCGGTCATACACGCGGGCGAACTCGAAGCAGGCGTCGATGTGTTGCCGCTGGCGTGCCTCGTCCCACTCCACCCAGGGGATCCCGCCCACCACATCTGCGCCTGCCTCGAGAGCCTCCTTCATGAGATCCGCTGTGCCTGGATTGGCGAAGATTCCCTCCTGCGGAAACGCGACAACTTGGAGATGGAGGAGATGGCCGTAGCGCTGCTTGACCGCACACAGCCCTTTCACCCCGGTGACGCCGGCATGCCGATCCACGTCCGCAAACATCCGTACGGCCCCGCAGCCGTACTGAATAGCCAGCTCTACGGCTCGGCCCGTGCGGTCGGCCACATCCTCGACCGTGTACGTGTGCTTGATCGCCCAGGTGCTCTCCAGCGAGATCGCCTGCTTCGTCTCGAAGTGGGCCATCCCAGAGCGCACCTCTGAGGCGAAGCGCTGCTTGAGCTCCGCGTCGCGGACACCGGGCCCGCCGGGGAGCCGGTGGATCAGATCTTTCAGGTAGAAGCACTTGTCCGCGTGCCAGTGGCAGTTCACGAACGCAGGCAGGACGATCCGGCCATCTACATCGAGTTCCCGGTCGGCGCGGGCTGCACCGCGTGGTGCCACCGACTCGATCGTCTGGCCCCTGATGAGGATGTCCTGGGGCTCGTCTCCCCAAACGCGGGCGTTCCGGATGAGCAGCGACATCCCCCTCACCGTCCCCCATACGACTTGGTGATCAGATCAGAACGCAAACGGGCGCCACTGCCGTTCCATCGGGCGCGGGATCCGGGCCCGGGTGAGCAACTGGTCTGCGGCCTGCTGGGCACGCTGCAGGGCGTCCCACTTGTCGACGGTCTGAATCCGGGCGTCCTCCATCACGATGCGGCCGTCGATGATCACCGTCTCCACCTCAGAGCCGATCGCCGCGTACACAAGCGAGGAGACCGGGTGGTGCAGGGGCGCGGCAAAGACATCACGGAGGTCGAGGACGATCACGTCCGCCCGCTTGCCCCGCTCGAGCGACCCGACCTCGCTGTCGATCCCGAGCGCCTTCGCGGCCCCGATCGTGGCCATCTCAAGCACTTGCTCGGCGGTCATCGCCGTGGGATCGAGGGTGTGGACCTTGTGCAGGAGCGCCCCGAACTTCAGCGCCTGGATCATGTTCTGGTTGTTGTTGCTGGCGGGGCCGTCGGTGGCCAGGCCGACGGGAATCCCCGCCAGCAGCATCTGGGGGATTGGCGCGACCCCGGAGGCCAGATACATGTTGCTCGTGGGGTTGTGGGAGACCGTGGCGTGTCGGGCTTTGAGGATCCGCAGGTCACGCTCGGTGAGGTGCACGCAGTGGACCGCGAGGGTGGGGGAGTCGAGGAAGCCGATCCGCTCCAGGAGCGCTAGATCCCCCACGCCGAATCGCTGCTTCGAGTTCTCGACGGAGAAGGCTGTCTCGGCGACGTGCATCGTGAGCCCGACGCCGAGATCGTCGGCGAGGTGCTGAATGGCCTGCAATCCCGCACTAGTGCACGACCAGATCATGCAGGGTCCGAACCGCACGAGGATCCTGCCGTTCGCCGCACCGTGGTAGCGTTTCGCGACCCGGTCGCAGTCGGCGAGGACGTCGTCGGTCGACTGGATCAGGGCCGGCGGGACTCCGTACTCCTCACCGTAGTCGATGTAGCCGCGCACGAAGACCCCGCGGATGCCGGTATCGAGCATCCCCCGGATGACCGCATCCGAAAGATTCGGTCTGGGGTGCGTGTACATGAAGTCTTTAACGGTCGTGGTGCCCGATCGGATCGCCTCCAGGCACCCGGCCACCGCGGCTCGGTAGCAATCCTCCTCGGTGAGCTCGCACGACGCGGGCCCGACCACGGTTCGGAACCACTCCTCGAGCTGCCGGTCATCGCCGGGCCCCTTCAGTAGGGTCTGGAAGAGGTGGGTGTGGGTGTTGATGAAGCCCGGCAGCACGACCTTCCCGGTCGCATCCACCGTTCGGTCGGAAGCCGTGGGCGCCTGGTCGGCCTGGCCGATGCCTACGATCAGACCGTCGCGGATCAGCACGTAGCCTGGATCGAAGATCCGGCGCGCGGGATCCATCGTGATGACCGTCCCGCCGATGATCACTAGGTCCATCGGGCCGACACCTCCTCACGTCCAGACACTCTGCGGAGGCTCACTGTTCCTCCTGCTGGTACGGGATCCCCTCGGCCGCTGGCGGGATGGCGCGGCTCACGAACCCCGCCAGGACCGCCAGCGCGAGAACATAGGGAAGCATGGTGGGGATCTGGTAGGGGACCCCGAGGCCGTACGACTGCACGAACAACTGGAGCGCTTCGGCCGCCCCGAATAGGAACGCAGCCGCCAGCGCCCCGACTGGGTTCCACTTGCCGAGGATCACCGCCGCTAGCGCGATGAAGCCGCGACCCGCGGTCATGTTCTCAGAGAAGAGGTTCAGCTGCCCCAGAGACAGAAACGCCCCGCCCATCCCGGCGAGCGCGCCGCTCGCAGCGACCGCTATGTAACGGACGAGGAACACGCTCACCCCGGCGGTATCTACGGCGCGTGGGGCCTCGCCGGTCGCTCGCAGCGCGAGCCCCCAGGGCGTGCGATAGAGGAAGACCGCGAGGATCGGGGCGATGACGATCGCCACGAGGACCAACGGGGTGAGGTTGGTGAGCAGCGGGCCCAGCAGCGGGATCGCACGGAGCCCTGGGGCCGCCAGCTGCGCGAATGAGGGCACGGCTTCGATGCCGGCCGGACGCAGCACCACCCGCTCGACGAAGGTCGTGAACCCCAACGCGAAGAGGTTGATGCCGACGCCGGTGACGATCTGGTTCGCCCCCAGGGTCACCGTCAGATAGGCTAGCACCACCCCAAGCGCCGCCCCGGCTACGAGCGCCGCGAGCGTGCCCATCCAGGGTCCGCCGAGGAAGTGCGAGCCCATCGCGCCAGCGAGCGCACCAGTGAGCATCATCCCCTCGAGCCCGATGTTAAGCACTCCGGAGCGCTCCGAGAGCACCCCGCCCATTGCAGCCAGCCCGATGGGTGTCGCCATGCGCAGAGTCGCGGCGACGTAGGCGAGGACGATCGCGCCCTCGACGTTACTCAGGATCTGTCACCCCAGCCGCCTGGACCGGTGATGCAGCCGCGGGCTGCCGCGACCTCCCGCCCCACCGGAAGATCCGGTGTCGGACCGCGAGGCTCGCCGCGAGGAACAGCACCGCAAGGCCCTGAATCGCGAAGATCACGGCGACCGGGACCCCTTGGCTGCGCTGCATGATGTTCGCCCCGCTCCGCAGCGCGCCGAAGAAGAACGCGGTGACGGCGACGCCCAGGGGCTGGCCCGCGCCGAGGAAGGCGACGACGATCGCATCGTACCCGTAGCCCGGGGAGAAGGCATCAAAGAGCCGGTGCTTGAGTCCCATGACCTCGGACGCCCCGCCGAGACCCGCAAGCCCGCCGCTGACGATCATGGCGAGGGTGACAGTCTGACCGACATTGATGCCGGCGTACGCGGCTGCGGGGGGATTCGCGCCCACCATCCGCACTCGGAAGCCTATCGGAGTGTGCTCGAGGACGACGTAGGTGACAACCGCTAGCACGAGCGCGATCAGGATGCCCGCGTGGGCGTCGGTCGTCGGGATGATGGTCGGCAGGTACGCCGACCGGGCAAGGGGTGGAGAGAAGGGGTACGGCGCTCCGGGCTCTTTCAGGGGGCCGCTCACGAGCGCGCCCACAAGGTAGAGGCCAATGTAGTTCATCAGCAGCGTGGTGATGACTTCGCTCACGCCACGCCTGAGGCGCAGCAGCGCTGGAAGCAGGGCCCACGCACCACCGGCGACAAACGCGGCGAGCAGCGCGAGCGGGACATGCAGGAGCGGGGGCAGACCCCGCACGTAGAGACCTACCAGTGCCGCCGCCAGCCCACCGAGGTAGATCTGGCCCTCGGCTCCGATGTTGATGAGCCCCGCGCGCAGGGCTACCGCGACCCCAAGGCCCGCAAACAGGAGCGGCGTGGTCTTGACGAGCGTCGTGGCGAATCCAAACACATCGGCGAATGCCCCCCGGAGCAGATCCCGGTACGCTTCGATCGGATGGGCGCCGGCGAGCAGGACGAAGAACATCCCAAGCAGCAGAGCGAACAAGACGGCCCAGACGGGGAGCAGACGCAGAGCAGCGGTGCGGATCGTCATGCGGGTTCCGCCATAGGGTTCAGACGCAGCGCGCCGGCCATCATGAGGCCGAGCTGCTCATAGGAGACATCTCCCGGCCGGACGATCCCCATCAACTCCCCCGCAAACATGACCGCCACCCGGTCGCTCACCGAGAGGACCTCCTCCAGTTCAGTCGAGATGTGCAGCACGGCCGCCCCTCGGTCCCGCTGGGCGATCAGCGCGCGGAGGATGTACTCTGAAGCGCCGACATCCAGGCCCCGTGTGGGCTGCATCGCGATGATGACACTGGGCGTCAGCGAGACCTCGCGCGCGAGGACGACCTTCTGCTGGTTCCCGCCGGAGAGCTCACGCACCCGTTGCTGCACGCTGTGCAACCGGATATCGAACCGGTCCGCGAGGGCCCTGGCGTGCGCGGTGATCGCGCGGCGGTCGAGAAATCCTCGGCGGGTGTACGGATGGGCGGCGAAGGTTTTCATGACGAGGTTCTCTGCCACCGTGAAGTCCGGGACAAGGCCGAGCCGCTGCCGATCCGCTGGGATGAAGCCAAGGCCTAACGTGATTCTGGCCTTCGGCGGCCATGAGGTCACCTCGTGGCCGTTGAGCCGGATCTGTCCGGCGCTGACGGGCCGCAGGCCTGCAATCGCTTCCGCCAGTTCGGTCTGTCCGTTGCCGTCGACGCCGGCGATCCCGAGGATCTCCCCTCTGAACAGGTGGAAGGTGACCCCCTTCAAGGCCGGGTAGCCCTGGTCGCTCGCCGCCCCCAGGTCGGTGACTTCGATCGCGGGCCCTGCCGCGCGGGCAGGGGTCTTGGGAATGCGAAATACGACGTCGCGTCCCACCATCATCCGTGCGAGCTCGTGCGGCGTCGCATCCGAGGTGGGCACCGTGGCCACGACGCGGCCGCGGCGGAGCACGGTGATCGTCTGGCTGATACGCAGGGCCTCTTCAAGCTTGTGACTGATGAAGATCACGGACTTCCCATCGGCCACGAGGCTCTGGATCACCTCAAACAGCGCCTCGGTCTCGGCGGGCGTGAGAACTGAGGTGGGCTCGTCCAGGATGAGGAGATTGGCGCCCCGGTAGAGGGCTTTGAGGATCTCCACACGCTGCTGCATGCCGAGGGACAGCCCCATTACGCGGAACCGGGGGTTGACGTCGAGGCCGTAGGCCTTGGAGATCTCGGTGATCGCATCTTCCGCTGCCGCCAGATCCAGGAACGGCGGCCGGCGCGGGCGAAGGCCGAGGACGACGTTCTCGGCGACGGTGAGCTGCGGCACGAGAGTGAACTGCTGGTGGATCATTCCGATCCCGAGCCGGATCGCGTCCCGGGGCGAGCGGATCCGGACCAACTGGCCCCGCACCCAGATCCGGCCATCGTCGGGCTGGTAGAGGCCGTAGAGGATATTCATCAAGCTGGTTTTCCCGGCCCCGTTCTCACCCAGCAGCGCATGGACTGCGCCTGCCCGCACGGCCAGGGTGATCCGGTCGTTGGCGAGGACCGGACCGAAGCGCTTGGTGATCTCCTCCATGCGGAGCACGTCGATGGCCTGCTCTATGGGCGAGGGCCCGGGGGAAGCCGGGCCCTCGCGCACGATCACTTCTGGGTGATCTTGCCGGAGATAAGAAGCTTCTTCACTTCCTCAGCCCGAGCGCGGACGCTCTGCGGCACGATGGCGTTGTAGCGGCCGAGGCGCGCGACCTCAGGATTCTCGAGGCCGATGACGTTGTTCTTGCCCTGGAACTTGCCAGCGGACACGGTCTTCGCCATCCCGAAGATCGCCACCGACATGTTCTCCATGACGCTGGTGAGGATGTTCTTAGGGGCGAGATCAAGCTGGTCGGCGACGTACCCGACGCCGTAAACGTTCTTTTCTTTGATGGCGTCGAGGACGCCTACCAGGGCATGGTCAAGGATCGGCATAACCACATCGGCGCCCTTGGCGATGTGGGCGAGCGCGGCTTCTTTCCCCTTGCCAACGTTGTCCCAGTCGCCGGTGAAGGTGACGAAGACCTCGACCTTAGGATTGGCGTACTTCGCGCCCTGTGTGAACCCGGCCACGAGATCCTCGATCGCCTTGAACTTCTCGGCGGCGACGACGGCGACCTTGTTGTTCTTCGTCAACCTGCCTGCGACAAAGCCGCCCAGGAAGGCTACCTGGAAGTGGTTGATCTGGAGGTCGGCAAGGTTGGGACCGGTATTGGTCCCGTTGTCGACTACGAACTTCGTCTTCGGGAACTGGGTAGCGATCTGCTTGCCGGCCGCGTCGAACTCACCGCCATGAGCGAAGATGAGATCAAACCCCCGCCGCGCGTAGTCGCTCAACACCTCCACCTGGTCGGGTTGCGCCACCCGCTCAGTGTAGGCGATCTGGGCGCCCATTTGCTTCTCGATCATCTTGAGGCCTTCGTACGCGCTCTGGTTCCAGGCTTTGTCGGTAATGATGCCGGGCAGCGCGGCCGCCACCTTCAGCTTGCCGGACGCTGCCCCGGTCGGCCCGACCGGTGCCGCGACGAAGAGTGCGACGAGTGCGAGTGCAATCCAGATGCGAGGATCCCGATACTCTATCATGATCATCCCTCCTAAGTCGTGTGGTCTCCGTGATACCGACTGGTCCACATGCGGCGGGGGTCTCACCTCCCGTTCCGTCAAACTGAGGCTTGAGGTTGTGATTGGCGTGGGGATCGCGATTCCCGGGCGATATCAGTCTTGTGACTGGGATCGACGCACCGGAGCGTTTGCGAATCTGTCGGGTGACCATTTTGCTTCTCACTTGGATGTTTGTCAGTCTAAGGATCAGTAGCCCTCGCGGCTGCGTAACCGGCCTGAGCCGACAGGTTCATTTTCCTTGGTGCGAATCCCTCTGTCACCTGGCTGCCGCGTTTCTAGGATCATCGTGCACTTCAATGAGCCGGGCCGAACTCACTGGGAGGGCGCCCCCTCTTCATTTTCCGGCCAACCGGAGCCTGCCGGTTTTCCCGTCGTTGTGTTGAGGAACTTGGCCGCAGGATTCCGTTGGGGAACGCTGAAAGCAACCGCCCACGGGCCCGGAATATCAGGAAGCGCCGCGAAGGAGTGCGAAGACCGGCACAAGAACGTCTGCTCTAACAGTGCTGATGTAATCATGCCTCCAGGGACGATCCGAACATGGTATGGAGGAGGACAGAGGAGGACAAAGGATGGACACATACCGCGTGCAGCACGTCGTGCGTAGCGCCACGATACTTCTGCTGGCCGTGATCTTCCTCGCGTCAGGCTACCCGCCGGTCACGCAGGCACAGGCCGGTAAGGACACCCTCGTCGTCGCGGTCGGCGGCGACATCGAGACCATCGATCCGCCGGTCACCTCTGGCGCGCCGTTCCAGCACGAGGTCATTACCAACCTCTATGATTTCCTCATCGATTTCGGCGTCCGGAAGACCGAGACCGGCGAGCTCACCGGCGACCTCAACCGGTTCACGGGCGAGATCGCCAAGTCGTTCACGGTGTCCTCCGACGGCCGGGCCATCTTTCGCCTCCGGGAGAACGCCGGGTTTTCCGACGGCACGCCGGTCACGGCTGAGGACGTCAAGTACAGCTACGACCGCATCTTCGGCGTGAACGCGGTGACGGCGGCGCTGATGCGCATGGCCGCCGTCAACGAGCCGGACCAGGTGCGCATCGTCGACCCGCGCACGATCGAGATCAAGATGGCGAGGTCCAACCCGCTGCTGTTCGGCAATATGTCGCAGTTCGGGCATGCCATTGTGAAGGCGGCGACGGTGAAGGCGCAGGCCACGGGGCAGGACCCCTGGGCGACCACCTGGATGAAGACTCACGCGGCAGGCGCCGGGGCTTTCGTGCTGGAGCGATGGACACCGGGGTCAGAGGTCGTGCTCGCCCGCAACGAGCACTACTGGGCCGGCCCGGCGAAGCTCAGGCAGATTTCCTTCAAGATCGTCCCCGAGGCGTCCACCCGGGCGCTGCTGCTGCGCCGGGGCGCGGTGGACGTCGCGTACGACCTGGCACTGGACGATCTGGAAGCGCTGCGGAACGACCCCAACGTCGCCGTCCGCCGGTTCCCGACGACCATCGTGAAGTACCTGGGGATGAACGTGAACGTGAAGCCCTTTGACAACGTCAAGGTCCGCCAGGCGATCGCCTACGCGGTCCCGTACGACACCATCATCAAAGAAGCGGTCAAGGGGTACGGCCTCCCGCTGCGGGGCCCGGTGCCCAAGGGTATGCCGTCTAACGACGAGTCGGTCGTGTACGGCACCAATCCCCAGCGCGCCAAGCAGTTGCTCGCCGAAGCGGGCCTGGGCGGCGGGTTCAGAACCCGCCTCACCCTGCGGGCGGGCTTCCCGGTGGATGAGCAGATCGGTGTTTGGGTTCAGTCGGCCCTGCGGGCGGTCGGCGTGGAGGTCGAGATCGACAAGCTGCCGCTGGCCGGGTACACAGATCGCCTCCGCAAGCACGAGTTTCCTGGCCTGTTCATCCACGAGTGGCTGTCGATCAACAACGATCCCTTCTACCACTACTTCTGGCTGTTCCGGCAGGGCTGCTGCAACTACGGCAACTGGTCGAACCCCGAGGTCGCCGAGTTGATCAACACGATGATGCTCAGCACGAACACGGCGATCCGCAACGACGCGAGCCGGAGGGCGCAGAGGATCATCATGGAGGAAGCGCCCTGGGCCTTCCTCTTCCAGCCCGAGTACGTCATCTCTATGCGGAAGAGCGTGAAGGGCTACATCTACTATCCCGATCGGTACAACCGGTGGTACAGCGTCTCTAAGGAGTAAGGCGTGCTCTTCGGGCGATACCTCCTGCGGCGGCTGCTACTGGTGGGGCCGACGCTCCTGGGGGTATTGTTCATCACGTTCGCCCTGACGCGGATCATCCCGGGCAATCCGATCGACCGGATGGTCGGATTCTTCATCTCCGACGAGCGCCGCGCGGAGATCATGCGGGAGCACGGGCTCGACCAGCCGTATTACATACAGTTCATCCGCTACCTGGGCGGCCTGGTCCGCGGCGACCTGGGCACCTCGTTCCTGACCAGCCGGCCCGTGGTGGACGACCTGCGGCAGCGATTCCCGGCGACCCTGGAACTGACGGCATGCGCGATGACGATCGCGGTGCTCGCGGCCGTGCCGCTGGGAGTCGCGTCGGCGGTCTGGAAGGACTCGTGGGTCGACCATCTGGGGCGGGTCCTGTCAGTGATCGGCGTGTCGGTGCCGGTCTTCTGGTTCGGGCTCGTGCTCGTCTATCTGTTCTTCTTCAAGCTCGGGATCGCCCCGCCGCCGATCGGGAGGCTGGAGCCGTCCGTCGTCGCGCCGCCGGTCGTCACCGGCCTCATCACCGTCGACGCGCTGATGGCGCGCAATCTGCCGGCACTGTGGAGCGGCCTCCGCGTCCTGACCCTGCCGGCGTTCGTGCTGGGGTTCGCGGCGATGGCGCCGCTGGCACGGATGGCACGTTCGGGCATGGTCGAGGCGCTCGACTCGCCGTACGTCCGCGCAGCCAGGGCGCTGGGGCTGCCGGCCCGCACCGTCGTTGTGCGCCACGCCTTGAAGAACGCGCTGCTGCCCGTGGTCACGATGATCGCGGTCGTTTTCGGCTACCAGTTAGGCGGCGTGGTGTTAATCGAGTCGATCTTCTCGTGGCCCGGGCTCGGGCAGTACGCTTTCAACGCGGCGGCCAACGCGGACTTCCCAGCGATCCAGGGGTTCATCCTCTACGCCACGACCATCTATATCCTGCTCTTCCTGGTGGTCGACGTGCTCTATGGCGTCCTCGATCGTCGGGTCCGGTATCAGTAGGTGGCTGTGGGGCGCCTGGCAGGCCTGAGCTACGGGCTGCGCCGCAATCCCATTACGATCATCGGGCTGGCGATGTTAGGCGCCCTCGTGGCCGTCGCGCTGCTGGCGCCGGTGCTCGCGCCGTACGACCCGTACGCGACCAACCCGGCGGTCTCACTGCGGCCGCCGGGGCCAGGTCATCTCTTCGGGACCGACACATTCGGCCATGACATCTTCTCGCGCGTGCTCTACGGCGCGCGGATCGACCTGATCGTGGCGGCCGGCGCGGTTGGGGTCGCGATGGTGTTGGGGGGACTGCTCGGCGCGGTGGCTGGCTACACGGGTGGGTGGCTCGATGACGGCATCATGCGCGTCATGGACATGCTGCAGGCCTTCCCCAACTTCATCCTGGCGCTGGGGATTGCCGCGGCGCTGGGACCCAGCCTTACGAACCTCATCATCGCCATCGGCCTGACGAACCTGCCGATCTACGCGCGTCTGGTGCGCAGCCGCCTGCTCACGCTGCGGGTCAGCGGCTTCGCCCTGGCCGCGGTCAGCGTCGGGAATCCTCCCTGGCGCGTCCTGCTCATACACCTGCTCCCTAACAGCCTGGCCCCCGTCTTCATCCAGGCCACGCTGCAGTCGGGGTGGGCGATCCTGCAGGCGGCGGGATTGAGTTTCATCGGGCTCGGTGTCCGGGTGCCCACCCCTGAGTGGGGCGTCATGATCAGCATGGGCGTCCAGCAACTCACCTCGGGACACTGGTGGGTATCCTTCTTCCCGGGGCTGGCCATCATGCTCGCGGTCATCTCGTTCAACCTGGTCGGCGACGGACTGCAGGATCTGCTCGATCCGAGGCGCCGATGACCGAGCCCATCCTGCAGATCGAGGACCTGCACACCGGTTTCGACACGCCGTCCGGCACCGTGCGCGTCCTGCGCGGGCTGACCCTGGCGATCCCGCACGGCCAGGCTGTGGGGATCGTGGGGGAGAGCGGGTCCGGCAAGACGGTAACCGCACTATCCATCATGCGGCTCATTCGCCCGCCCGGCCGGATCGCGGGCGGCCGGGTGCTGTTTCAGGGCCGGGACTTGCTCGCGCTTTCCGAACAGGAGATGGAAGGGGTCCGCGGGCGCCAGATCGCCATGATCTTCCAGCAACCTCGCGAGTCGCTCAACCCCGTGCTGTCGGTCGGCACCCAGATGGCGTTGGTGCTCGAGCGGCACGTCGGGCTGATGGGCGGCGCGGCCGCGGCGCGCTCGCGCGAGTTGCTGCGGCAGGTGGAGCTCTCCGATTCCGACCGCATCGTCCGCGCCTACCCCCATGAGCTCTCGGGCGGGATGTGCCAGCGCGTGATGATCGCCCTGTGTCTCGCGTGCAACCCCGCCCTGCTGATCGCCGACGAGGCAACCACGGCGCTGGACGTGACGGTGCAGCTGCAGATCCTCCGCCTGCTGCGCAGGCTGCAGCAGGAGTTTGGGCTGACGCTGATCATCATCACGCACAACCTGGGCGTCGTGGCGGAGCTCTGCCAGTGGGTCGCTGTCATGTACGCGGGTGAACTTGCAGAGTTTGCGCCGGCGGCGCAGATCTTCAGGGCGCCCCGGCATCCCTACACCGCGCGGCTGCTGGCCTGCCGTCCCACGGGCGCCACGGCAGGCGACCTGCCGGTCATCCCGGGCGCCGTCCCCGATCTGGTGACGCTGCCTCCCGGGTGCCCGTTCCATCCTCGATGCCACCGGGCGCAGGCGATGTGCTCGGACGAGCACCCGCTGCTTGCAGCCCTGGAACCGGACCATCATGTCCGGTGCTTCTTCCCCGAAGAGGTTCAGGCGTGGACGCCGTCGTTGAGGTAATCGAGCTCCGCAAGCACTACGGCGTCTCCGCCGGCCTTTTCCGCCGGCAGAGCCTGGCCGCAGTGGATGGCGTCTCGCTGGCCGTGCGTTCCGGTGAAACCCTCGGCGTCGTCGGCGAGAGCGGGAGCGGGAAATCGACACTCGGCCGGTGCCTGCTGCGACTGGAGGAGCCGTCTGCCGGCCGGGTCGTCTTCCGGGGAACGGACCTCATGCTGCTGCCGGGCGACCGCCTGCGCGCCCTGCGCCGGCATATGCAGATGGTCTTTCAGGACCCTGCCGACTCGCTCAACCCGCGGATGACCGCGGGGCAGACCGTGATGGAGCCCATGGCGCTGCATGGACTGGCGCACGGCGCGGCCGCGCGGCAGCGCGCCGTCGAGCTGTTTGGGATGGTTGGTCTGTCCGACGCGCACCTGGACCGGTATCCGCACCAGCTCTCGGGCGGGCAGCAGCAGCGCGTGGCAATCGCCCGCGCGTTGGCGCCGCAGCCCGACTTCATCGTTCTCGACGAGCCGACGTCCGCGCTCGATGTCTCCATCCAGGCGCAATTGCTCAATCTCCTGCGAGACCTGCAGAAGCGGCTGGGGCTCAGCTACCTTTTCATCTCTCACGACCTGTCCGTGGTGCAGTACATGGCGAACCATGTCGCTGTCATGTACCTTGGCCGGATCATTGAGGAGGGACCGACGCAGGACCTGTTTGCCGATCCGCGCCATCCGTACACTCGCGCGCTGCTGTCGGCCGTCCCGGTGGATTCGCCGGGGGAGCACACTCAGCGCATCGTCCTGCGCGGCGAGCCGCCGTCGCCGCTTGACGCCCCGCGGGGATGCTCGTTTGCCCCGCGCTGCCCGTGGGCCTTGCAGCGCTGTTATGCTGAACCCCAGACTCTGCAGCCGTCGGGAGCTGATCGTCTCGCCGCCTGCTGGCGCAGTGCCGCCGGCGAGATTGATTGGACCCGACCGGAGCACGTGGAGCCGGAGGCCTGATCCCATGGGGTACCGGGTCGCGGTCGACATCGGCGGAACGTTTACCGATCTTGTCGCAGTCGAGGAAGGTACCGGGCGCCTGACCGAGACGAAGGTCCTGACGACCCCGCGCTCACCGGGGGCCGGGGTCCTCGATGCCGTCGCGCGCAGCGGGATCCCGGCCGGCGAGATCGCGCACTTTCTTCACGGCACGACCCTG
>JBGPLF010000053.1:0-18389 GCA_041486265.1 bacterium | reverse complement strand
TTCGCCGGCTGCGCGGCTACCGGGCATTGCCGCAACTACGCATCGCATTGCAGCAGGACCTCACGCAGGGGAAGGAGGTGATGGTGGCGTAATGAGCGCTGGGGCTGCTCCTGGAATTTCAACTCGAATCGGGACACCCTCCCATGAGATGGATGTACCGGTCCGGTTGATCGTGGAGGCTACGCGTGCTGCACCCAAGCTAGTATGGGAGGAAGTCGGCAGCGTACTACTGGCTTCAAGTGACTATGCCTTTCGGCTACGGATTGGCCTGCAAGGCTGGTACGGTGAGGTGGTGGGCGCCGAAGCTCTGATGAGTTGGGCGGACGAGCACGGATCTGTTGCCCATGAGATCGTTGCGTGTTTGACGCTTGTTCGCGGCGCTCCTCTTCCGGGGCTCGCAAGGCAGGTTCTCATGAGATATGGCAACGAAGACGAAGTTCGTACTGCTCTGTACGCCAATGTCGTCTCAGGAGTGTGGTCTGGTCCTGGGTCTGCCCACTACCAACAGTTGCGCGACGTTGCGGCCGCTTGGCTATCTGATCCGGACTCTCGAGTACGCTCTTGGGCGAATGACGTGATTCATGATCTCGACGCGCACATAGATATGCACAGGAAGTGGGAAGAGGAATGGGAGTTCCGAACCACATGAAACTGCCGTACTCTACCTTGGGAAGGGACACTTCCTCATGACTCGTCCCGCTAGACCTCTTCGGTAGCCCCAGTCCAACCGCAGACGCTCTATTGCCTCGGCCGCCTGTGCACATGCCGCAGATCGACCTATGCAGCCAGCGCGATGCCAGCGAAGCTAACTTCGAGCAAACGCGCGGTGCTGTCGAATCCCCCTGGGCACTCCGGCCCTCGTCTGGCCGGAGCCTCGGATGAAATCTGCGCCCCCCTGATCGCGTGCATTGAGCTCCTGAGCGGCTGGCGAGAGGGTGAAACGGGATCACGGGGGCAGCTCCGCGGTGCGCTCTGTTGGAGATCGGAGCTGACTAGATCTGCCTAGTGGTCGCAGGCGGCGAGCGCGACGCGGTACTTGACGAGTATACGCAAGTTGCGTATGATTGGTGCTAGATGGAGTTCATCGAGGCGCCGCTGTTTACACAGCTCCTGCCCGAGTACCTGAGTGATGACGGCTACCGGGAAGTCCAGCTTCACCTGGTTCGCCAGCCTGACGCAGGAGACCCCATCCCTGGATCTGGTGGGTTCCGAAAGCTGCGCTGGGGGGATCGCAGGAGAGGCAAGGGGAAACGGGGCGGCCTGAGGATCGTCTACTACTACTTCATTGCAGACAGTCAGATCTGGTTCATGACACTTTACGACAAGGATGAAATGGTGGATTTGAGCCCCGACGAGAAGCGTCTTCTGAGGGCCGCGATAGAGCAAGAGACTCGAGAGCGCGCACGGCATCGGCGAGCACGAAAGGGGTAGGCCAATGGCTAAGGAGAGCAAGCGAGCCAAGGTGGTGAAGGGACGGAGCTTGTTTCGTGAGCTCATGGCGGGTGTCCAGGCCATGCGCGATCATCGGGAGGGGCGCCTGACCCTTCGGACCCACAAGGTGGAGCCTATTACCGTTCCGCCGGTCAATCCAAAGTTCGTTCGCGAGACGCGGGAAGTCCTGAACATGTCGCGCCAAGTCTTCGCCTTCAAGATTGGGGTCAACCCGAGGACCCTTGAGCGGTGGGAGCAAGGCCGAAGCAAACCCAATGAGCAGGCGGCCGCCCTCATCTGGCTCGTCCGGAAATATCCCGATACTCTGCAGCGGCTCGAGTCACTGTAGGTTTCCAGCCTGAGCGCCCAGCCCACGCTTTGGCTGACGAGAGCTTGTCCTGGCCAGTTACGCCCGTGAGCTTTGCCCTTTCCAGATCTCGGTAATGGGAGTTGTCATTCGGGTCATCGTGGTCGTTATTGGCGCGGGTGCTCTCAAGAGGCGAGCGTGCAATCTCGTGTTCATAACCCGAAGGTCGCAGGTTCAAATCCCCCCTGCTACCGAAGATCTCTTCGGGTGGTCTCAGTCCAGCCACGGATGCCCTAGTGTCCCGGCCCACCGGTGCGCCTGCCACAGATCAACCTAGGCGGCCAGCGCTCTGCCGGCGAAGGGGACTTCGAGGAAACGCGCGGTGCCGCCAAATCCCCCTGGGGCCACCAAACCACGATCAGCACCTACAGGACGTTCGTGTCTCCGCGACTTTCCTCGCGGTGTGGTCGTTCGCGATCAGGCGGAGAATCCAGGCTTGAGAAATCTAAACTGGTACTTTAGAATACACATCCATGCGGATCATGATCTGGGCAGACATGGAAGGCGTGGCTGGCGTGACCGTCTGGGAGCACACCGGCGGCTCCTCTCCGCTCTATGAGGAAGGCCGCCGCCTCTATACCGAGGAGATCAACGCGGCGGTGCGCGGCTGCAAGGCCGCCGGCGCCACAGACATCATCGTCGTCGACGGGCATGGCGGAGGCTATCAAAAGACCGGCAAAGGGTTTCTGAGTCTCATCCCCGAGCGTCTCGAGTCCGGCGCGGAATATGTCCTCGGCCATCCGTGGACGCGTCATACCGAGCCGCTGGAGCGGGGCTGCGATGCGGTGCTGTTTGTCGGGGCGCACTCCATGGCCGGCACCTTGAATGGCGTCCTCTCGCACACGGTATCCTCAGAGTCCTGGTACGTCGCAACGATCAACGGCACGCCCGTCGGTGAGTCAGGGATCGTCGCAGCGATCGCCGGATGCTGGAACACGCCCGGGATCTTCGTGTCGGGGGACGATGCGACGTGCCGCGAGGTGCAGGCGCTGCTCGGTGAGGCCGTCGTGACCGCACAGGTGAAGAAGGGGCTTGGGCGCTACTCCGCGCGCCATCTGCCGGCCGTCGACGCCCGGGCGTTGATCGAAGCGAAATCGGCTGAGGCTCTGAAGAACCGGTCCCGCTGGCCGAAGCCGCTGACGTTCATCCCGCCCGTGACCTTCCAGGTTGAACTGGCGACGCCTGATCGCGTGGAGTCGTTCCGCGGCCGCGCGCGCGTTGAGATCGCCGGCCCGCGCACCGTGCGCGCGACGGGGCGGAACTTCTGGGAGGCCTGGGACGCGTTCTGGTACCGGTACTAGGACTGGGCGGACCGCGCGATCCTATCGCCTGACCCCTAGCCGAGGCCCCGCGTGGCTACGCCTCCAGCGCCCGGTGCCAGAGCCTGGCGATGTAGGCGATGTAGATCCCAATGGCCGCCAGGGTGACCGCGACCATCCCGCCGGCCACCATCAGCGTCGAACGAACGACTTTCGAGCAATGTGCGCACTTCATCGCGTGATCACAACCTACCCATAGATATACTTACCCTCTTCAGTGTGAACGAAGACCGCGCGGAAGGCCATCAGGCAAACACCGGATGCCAGCGGCCGCCGGACCCGGTCTGGAGGGGGTTCCGACGGCCGATTCGTTGGCGCCCTTGACATGTCCGGCGGATATCCGTACGCTTGGTGTACGGAGTACGTCCGTACACTGTAAGACAGTAGGTCAGAGGAGGCATGCCATGGCCGCGCCGGTGGCCCCCAACAAGGAAGTCAAGGCTCGTCGGATTGAGCTCCGGGCCAGCCCGCGCCAGACTGCCGTCATAAGGCAGGCGGCTGAAGCTAGTGGCAAGACGGTGAGTTCATTCATGCTAGAAGTGGCCTATCTCGAGGCCCAGAGGGCTCTCGCGGACCGACGCCTGTTCCGGCTGGACGAGAGTCGGTGGCTACGATTCATTAAGGCCCTGGACCGTCCAGCAAGGGCGAAGCCGCGCCTGCGCAAGCTGATGGAGACACCCAGCGCCCTCGAATAGAAGTGGATTCGCTCACTGGCGTCGAGCCGCTCACTGATGCTCACGATACGTCCGCGTTCGACTGCGGTAAGCTCGAACTAACGGGCTGGCTCCGTCGATACGCTTTGGCGAGTTATCAAGCTCGAAGTGCTCGCGTGTTCGTCGTCCATAGGGACCGCCGAGTGGTCGGTTACTACGCACTTACGGCCGGTAGCGTTGAACGCGAGGAAGCGGCCAGGCGCCCTATCCCCGTGATCCTCCTTGCCCGCCTGGCTGTGGATCGCCGCGAGCAGGGGAAGGGACTCGGGGCAGCTCTGCTCAAAGATGCCCTCATTCGCGCGGCGGGTGCGGCAGACGAGATTGGAGCGCGTGCCGTCTTGGTTCACGCCAAGGACGAAGAGGCGCGTGCTTTCTACGAGCACTTCGACTTCGAGCCATTGCCAATTGATCCACTACACCTCTTTCTACTGATGAAGGACCTTAAGAGGATAGCTGCACCCTACCGGGGTGCCCGATAGTACCGCGTAATCAGTTGCCCCGTCGCGCCCTGGAGCCCCAGGCGCGTGTTGCCCAAGGTGTTCCTGACGGCCGGCTGCGTCTTCGGGTTGGTGAAGTACATCAGGGGGACCTGTTCGGCCACGATTTCCTGCCAGCGGAAGTACAGGGCCCGCCGCTTGGCCGTGTCGAACTCCCGGGCGACCTGCTCGAAGATCCGGTCGATCTCAACCTCCCACGTGGTGGCCGGCTTCCCCTGGCGCGGATTCCAGTCGTGCAGGTTGCCTGAACTGAGCCAGGCGGTGCGGCCGGTGCCGGGCTCGTTGTCGCCGGTGAGACCGATGATGATCGCGTCCCACTTGAAGGTGCTGTCGAGTTTGGTGACCAGGGTGCTGAAGGCTTCGGGCGTGAACAGCACCTTGATGCCGAGTTTCGTAAAGTCCTGCCGCACGATGTTCCCGATCGCGACCCCGTCCGGGCTCTGCGAGCTCGTCGAGATGCTGAAGTCCATCACATTGCCCTTCGCGTCCCGGAGGAACCCGTCCGAGCCTTTCTTATACCCAGCCTCAGCCAGCAATTGCTGAGCCTTCGCGAGATCGTACTCGTACTTCGGCAGGTTCGGATTGTAGTATCGTTTGTCCGCAATGCTCACCGGGCTCCACGCCGGCGTGGCGCGCCCGGCGAACACCTGGCGGACGATGGTGTTCCGGTCGATTGCACGGTTCAGCGCCCGACGGAACCGCACGTCCTGGAACCACGTGAGTTTGGGCGGTGTGAGGCCCCTGGGGTTCTCGTTGAAGACCAGATACTGCGCCGAGAACGTCTCCGGGCCGTCGTAGACCGTGTAGTTGCCGGCCTGCTCGCCCTGCTTGAATTCCTCATATTCACGAGGGCGCGCGCCATAGAGGTCCGTCTCCTTGGCCAGGAACTTCAACTTCTCGGCATCGACGTTGGGGACGATCTGCAGTACGTACCGGTCGAGATACGGAAGCCGGTTCCCCGCTTGATCGACCTTCCAGTACCGGGGATTGCGCCGGTACGTGACCCGCTGCCCAAACACGTAGGACTCCATGATGTAGGGCCCCGTGCCCACGATCTCGGCCGGCGGCGTATTCACGGCCCAGACGGCATTGAAGGCCAGACCGCCCTTGGCCAGCGCGGCCTGCAGCTTGTGTTTGGGAATGATGGTGAGGTCCTGCAGCAGCCTGAGGAAGAACCCGAGGGGTTCCGCGGTCGTGAACTGAATCCGCCGGTCGTCGAGTTTCTTCCAGCGGACAGGCTTCCCGCCGAACGTCAGCAGGTCCACGGTGCTGCTCTGGACCTCTTTCGTGAACACCACCTGGAGGCTGAAGACCACATCGTCAATCGTGAGCGGGACGCCGTCCGACCAGCGCACACCCTGGCGGAGGGTGAACGTCCAGGTGCGCTTGTCGCCGCTGATCGTCCAGGATTCTGCCAGCGCGGGGTCGATCTCGCCGGTGATGTAGTTCGCTTCGACCAGGCCCTCGAAGATCTGGCCGAGCACGCGGCCTGTGGAAACATCCGTCACGATGACCGGGTTGAAGGTCCGCGGTTCGCTGACCTGGGCGTCGACGAGCGTGGCGCCGTACCTGCCGATCTCGGGGGACTCGGTGACCACCTTCGGGTTGGGGATATCGGGGAGCGAGAGCGGCGCCGCGGCGCCCAGCGGCGAGAAGCTTCCGGCGGCGAGCAGCACCGCCAGGATCGTCGCGGCCGCCCACATCGTGAGCGAGATCTTCCTCATGCGCGAGGCTACGCCGTATGCGCCTCCTCGGCGTCGCGAAGGCGCTGCGACATCGTGCGCATGATCTTGCCGGCCAGCGGAGGCGCCTCGTTCAACAATCCCCAGAACTCGCGGTTGGCCACCACCAGCAATTTCATGGATGTGGCCGCATCAACGGTCGCGGACCGGGGACCGCCGTCTATCAGGCTCATCTCCCCAAAGAACTCGCCGGGGCCCAGCCGCACGGTCCGGCGATCTTTCAGGGTCACCACGGCCTCTCCGTTAACGATGATGAAGAGTTCGCGGCCGACATCGCCAACGGTCGCCAGCCGCTTGCCCGCTGACACTTCCACCTCATCCGTAAGCTGGGCGACCTGTCCGAGTTGTCGCTGCGAGAGTCCGCTGAACAGCGGCACCTTCCGCAGGAGGGCGGTCTTGCTGGACGTGGATCGCAGAAATGCCACGCACCTCACCCCTTTATCTGGATGGTCCTGTGATTCACGGTTCCGGGCTGCGTTCCTTCAGGCGACCAGCCGGCGACTACGGGTGACCGGGAGCAGTCTCGTCCCGAGCGGCCTGGAGGATCGCGTCTGCGGATCGTTCGATGTCGCCTTCGGTGGTTGACCAGCCGGACACCGAGATGCGCATGGCCGCCATGCCGTGCCAGGTGGTGCCCCCCAGCCAGCAGGTCCCGTCCTGCTGGACCCGCGCGATGACCGCGTTCGTGAAGGCGTCAGCATCGCCGCCGTTGGAGGGATGAAATCGCACCAGGACCTGATTCAACACGACATCGTTGAGGATTTCCACCCCGGGCGACCCGGCCAGCCGTTCGGCCATCAGCCGCGCAAGCCGGCAACACCGCTCGATGAGGTCGGCGATTCCCCGTCGCCCGAGCGACCGGATGGCGGCGTACACAGCGAACCCCCGCGCGCGCCGGGAAAACTCTGGGACCCAATCCAGCGGGTCCCGTTCCTTTCCTTCCGCCTGGATCAGATAGGAGGCACTCGCGGTCATGGCCGCCCGATGCGCATGCGGATGCCTGACGATCGCGAAGCCAGAGTCATACGGCACGTTCAGCCATTTATGACCGTCCACCGACCAGGAGTCGGCCAGGGCCACGCCATCCACCAAGTGCCGGAGCGCCGGGCTTGCGCCAGCCCACAGTCCGAAGGCGCCGTCCCAAAGAGTCGCGCCATCCAGTCGCGCAGCTGCTCAGGATCGACCGTGCCCGCTAGCTGCGTCGAGCTCACGACGTCGGCGAAGAGGACGGTGACGAGTTTTCGTTCTTCGGCTGACGACGACACGGCGGCGAGCGCGGTCCCGCAGTTGCCGCAAAACCGCATGCCGATCGGATTCTCGAAGCCGCACGCCGAGCAACGCACATCAGACCCCCAACGATAAACTGCCTGGGCGCGGTTCGCCCGGGCTGGCGGAGATTCCTTCGGGTGGAAACCTGTCTAGATGCCGAACTGCAGCAGCGACCAGGCGATCAGGCCGACCGTGAGGAGGGTGAACCCACCAACCAGCGCCCGCATCGCCGCCGTCATCGACGTGCGCCGAAGTGAGACCACATTCAGGGCGACCATCCCCACCGACACGAGCAGCATCACTCGACGGATGCCCGGATACGCCTGCATAAACGTCATCCCGGCGCCGCCGAGCCCGAAGGCCATGATGAGCATGTGCAGGTTATGGTGCTGGCTGGCCAGGAGCGCCAGCACCGCGCCACCCACGGACGTGAGGCTCTCGCGTTTCACCTGAGCCAGTACGTCACGATGCTGCTGATCGTCGCCGTGGCCCACCGCTGGCGCTCGGGCGGATGGTTCCTTGAGACGACGATGACAGCGGAGGGGATCAACAGCACGATGCTGATGATTGCCGGAATGACCGAGCGGACGATCTCATGCATCATCAGTGCGTTCGGCGCCAGAGCCACCGCCGCCGGGGCCTCTCCCTGGCCGGCCGGCAGCGGAGCGGGGAGCGCTGCGGCCGGTGCCGCGGCCACTGAATGCGCGGCGACAATCCGCACGACCCCGGCGACGACGGCGACCAGACCAAGCACGCCAAGCGCAACGACCAGGACGACCGAGAGTCTCGACATGGAAATCCTCCGCGGCTAGAGTTGCCAGTCGTGCTTGTAGGAGAATGTCTTGCGATAGAAGATCTGGCCCCCGCCGACGTACAGGAAGACCTCGATCTGATCGGTCGTCAACTTACCGGCCGGCGGGCCGTTCTGGCCGTAGGCGATCTCGAACGTGGCCACCCCGCTGCTCCTCGTGATCGGGACGACCCGATAGTTGAACCATTTCAGCCGGTTCCCGCCCGCCAGGACATCCAGGCCCATCCAGATGTTCTGATTGCCGAGCGGCGAGGCGTACGTGTATGTTACGGAGACGCGGACGCGCGCGGGGCTCTGCTGCTCGATCACGCAGTTGACGATGTCATCCGAGGTGGCGCTGGGCCGTTCCCCCGCACCTTGCGTCCGGCACTCGCCCACAGGCGGTGCCGGCGCCGCCTGAGTGACTGGGATGGCCAGCCCTGCTGCCGCCAACCCGATTATCACCGCAACGGTCAACCCGGTTCGCATGCCGCTCACCTCACAGGGACCTTCGGCTTCACGCGCGGGCATCCCTCGCGGTTTCATCCCAGCCCTCACGGCCGCGTCCTTCCCGTCACCTGATACGCCCTGCCCGGCAGCGTGGTTCCCGGCGCACCTCAGCCCTTGACGGCGCCGGCGGTCAGCCCGCGAATGAAGTGTTGCGAGAGCGCCACGTACAGCGCCACCACCGGGAGGGCGGCCAGCGTCAGGCCGGCGAACAGTGCCGCATAGTCGGTGTAGTACTGTCCGAAGAACGTCGTCATGCCGAGCGGCAGCGTCTTGAGACGATCCGATTTGATGAAGACCAGCGGGAAGAAGAAGTCGTTCCAGATGGGAATCACGTTGTAGATCGTCACGATCACCAGCGCGGGGCGCACCAGCGGCAGCATGATCCGGGTGAAGATGCTCCACTCGCCGGCGCCGTCGATACGCGCGGCGCTGTCGAGGTCGGCCGGGAGTGTGCGGAAGAATCCCGTAAGGATGAAGATCGCGCTCGGCAGCCCGGACGCCGCGTAGATCAGGATGAGCGACCACAGGTTGTCAAGCAGGTTCAGGTTGCGCATCAGGATGAACAGCGGGATGATCGCCAGGCGGATGGGCAGCAGCAGGCCGCTGAGGAAATAGACATAGAGCAGGTCGTTGCCCCGGAACTGAAAGCGTCCCAGCGCGTAACTAGCCATGGCGCCGAAGGCGACCAGGATGGCCGCCGAGGCACCTGTGACGAGCACGCTGTTCTGGAAGTAGTCGCCGAAGCGCGCTTGGATCCAGACTTTGTGGAAGTTCTCCAGGCTCCAAACCGCCGGTAGCCCGAACGGACTCTGGAAGATCTCGCGTGTGGTTTTGAACGCCGAGAGCCCCATCAGCAGCACAGGCACTAGCACGACCGCAGAGTTGATGATCAACGCCGCCTGCACCAGCGCGGCCCAGGGGGAACGTGGGGAACGGCGGGTCATCCGAGTTCCACCTCGCGCCGCCGCAGATAGAGCGCCCCCAGGGTCGAGACCGTGGCCATAACGATGAACATCATCACCGCGATCGACGAGCCGATCCCGATGTCCTGCAGTCCGGTGTCCACCTCGCCGAAGGCTGATCGGTAGAACATGAGGCCCAGCACGTCTGTCGCCCGGTTGGGCGGTCCTGAGAGCCCCTGGACGACGTAGGGTAGCTCGAACCAGTTGAACGATCCGATGAACGTGAGGGTGACGATGATTGTCAGCGCCGGCGCCAGCAGCGGAAAGATAATCCGGCGCATCACGTCCCACTCGGCGGCGCCGTCGATGCGCGCGGCCTCGAGATACTCGTCGGGCACCGCGTTGATGCCGGCCAGGAAGACCAGTGTGGGAAAGCCCAACCAGCGCCAGGCGTTGATCAGTGTCAGGGTCACCAGGGCTGTCGAGGGATCGCCGAGCCACGGCCGCACCAGCCAGTTGGCCCCGGCGGCGGCCAATGTCTTGTTGACGATGCCGAAGACCGGGTTGAGGAACAAGGCCCACATGAAGCCCACGATGATGAGCGAGAGCGTTACCGGCAGGAAGAAGATCACACGATAGACCCGCGTCCCCCACGGGCCCCGGGCGAGCAGCAGTGCCAGGCCGAGCGCTACAATGTTCTGAATCAGCATCGTGAGGACAAACACGATCATGTTGTGCAAGAAGGCGTTCCCCAGCAGGCGTGGATAGGGGAACGTCTGGAAGAGTCGGACAAAGTTCGCCAGACCGGCGAAGCCGCGCCGCCCGATGCCTTCCCAGGCGTAGAGGCTGTAGGCCAGTGCCGAGAAGATGGGATACGTGATGAAGGTGGCGAACAGCGCCGTGGCCGGGGCGAGGAAGATTACGAGCCACAGCCGGCGGCTGGCCCGCGTGCTGAGACCCCGAGGCGGGGTATGCGTGATGGGCGCTCCGGAAACAGAAGGGGCGGGCGGCGTGGGTTCCGCCCGCCCCGGACGACTATCGCCTGAAGGAATCAACCCACGAACTCAGGCCTCTCGTCACCTCGTCGCCCACCTGCGCAGGCGTCATCTGGTTAGCCATCATCCCCTGCAGGGCGCTCTGCAGCAGCGTCGAGCCGGTTGGCGCCTGCCAGCGGAATCCCACCAGCATGATGTACGGCGTCGTCTTCCGGTTCATTGCTTGCACCTGCTGGAGCAGGGGATCCTTGATCTGGACGCCCGGGACCGGCGACATCTGCGCCAGCAGATCGGTGAACATCTGCCCGAACTCCGTCGTGGCCGTGTAGCGGATGAACTTCACAGCCGCGTCCAGATAAGGCGTCTTGGCATTGATACCGTAGTTGCCGTCAGCATACGATGACACCCACGGGATCTGATCGGCTTTCTCTGGCGGTGCGGCGAAGACCCCGAAGTCCAGGTTCTTGTTTTGCTGGCGGAAGAACCCGATCTCAAACGCCCCGCCGATGAACATCGCCGCCTGTTCATTGATAAACAACTGCTGCATGGTTGGATAATCCACGCCCATGAACCCCTGCGGCATGTACGGTCGGAGGTCCAGCATCTTGGCCAGCGCGTTCGTGTAGGTCGGGTCGCGGAAGTTGGTCTGCCCACGGGTCACCGCCTCGTAGAACGTCGTCCCGCCGTAGAAGTTCGGCGCGACCACACCCGACATGATCTCTAGCGTCCACCCTTCCTTGCCGCCGTTGGCCAACGGGGTCACGCCCTTATCCTTCAGCGCCTTCATGACGTTGAGGAACCCGTCCCAGGTCTTGGGGACCGAGACGCCGGCCTGCGCGAAGATCTTCTTGTTGTAGAAGATCAACAGTGTCTGGGTGGCAAAGGGCACGCCATAGATCTTGCCGTCCTTTCGACCCCGCGCACCGACCATGGTCTGCAGCGGGAACCGTTTGAGCTCAGGCACCTTGTCGTCCAGCGGCGCCAGGAATCCCGGGGCCGCGAACGTCTCCAGGCCGCCGTAGGCCCGCAATTGGATGATGTCCGGGCCCTTGCCCGCCGTCAGCGCGGAGGATAGGATCGTGTTGTACTCCGTCTGGCGGAACGGGACGAACTCGATCTTGATCCCCGGATTGCGCTGCTCGAACACCTTGATCATCCGGTCGTACGCCAGTTTGTCTTCCGTGCGCCAGCTCCAGAAGGTGAGCTTGGCAGATTCCTGGCCCCGCACCCCAACCGGAAACAGAGTGGCCACCATTACCAGAGCGACCAGTACCGTCACGAGTCGTCGCATCATACACACCCCTCCTCAATTACTACCGTACTATAGATTCGAGCGGTTTGCCCCACAATACTGCCTCCACCTGACGCCGGGCGCCGTCTCGGTCAGCGTCGCGGCGCCGGACCGGCGATCGCCCTGACATACCACCGGGTGATCTCGCGAGGATTGGTGATGGCCGTCCCGACCACGACGGCGAAGGCCCCCCGGTCCAGCGCGACCCGCGCCTGCGCCGACGTCTTGATGCGGCCTTCGGCGATGATGGGGACGCGCAGCCGGGCGGCCAGCCCGGCGACCAGGTCGAGGTCCGGCTCGTCCGGTGGGAGTACCGCCGGGTCAAGATACCCCGACAGCGTTGTCGCCACCGCGTCGGCGCCGGCGGCTTCGGCCGCGACGCCGTCATCGATCCCCGCAATGTCCGCCAGTACCGGCAGGCCGAGTTCTGCGTGAATTCGCACGATCAGTGCTGCCACCGTCGTGCCATCCGGACGCGGCCGGCCGGTGGCGTCCATTGCAATTATCGCCGCCCCGGCAGCCGCGATCCCGGCCGCCTCAGCGAACGTCGGCGTGATTTCGATGGGGGAGTGGGCGTAGCGACGTTTGAAGATTCCGATGATCGGCAGGTCGGTGACCGCGCGGGCCGCGCGGATGTCGTCGGGCCCGTTCATCCGCAGGCCCGCTGCGCCCCCGGCCGCGGCGGCCTCCGCCATCGCCGCCATGAACGTCGGGCCGTGCAGCGGATTATCAGGCCGCGCCTGGCACGAGACGATCAGGCCGCCGGCCAGATGTACCAGCGTGGGGTGAATTGCCGGGACGTCGCGTCGCGCGATGGATCGTCCTCCGCGCCGGGTGGCCGCGGCTAGTCGCCGTGCTTCGCCCGCAGCCGTGCCGAGAGTCGCAGCATCAACTGGACGCGCTCGACCTCGTCCAGCCAGTCGGCGGTCACGGCGTCGGTGTACCCGTCGGCGGGGACGACGATGCCGGTCGAGCAGGCCGGCCCCAGGCTCTCCTGCGCCATCTTCCGGTACATCGAGATCGTCCGGTCGCCGCAGCGGCCGCACTCTTCGAAGTCTTCGCTCAGGAAGACGACCACCGGCACCCGGCGCCCGGCGTTCAGGGTCAAGGCGTCCTGCACGTCGGCGTGCGCATCCCGGTCCATGAAGCGCGCCTGGATCGCCGGGGCAGCCTCTTGAAAGCGCTGCAGGATCGGTCCCTGCAGCACGCAGTCGCCGCACCATGCGCCCGCCAGGCAGAGCACGTGCATGGAGCGGGTGAAACTGGCCAGCAGCGCGCGCTGCGCCTCATTGAGAACGATCTGGTCGTAGATCCGCTGCCACCGTTCCTGATGGCGTGGTTCCGCGTGCAGGCTCAGGAACTCCGCGTAGGGCAGAGCCTGTGTCCATGTCTGTGCCCAGTTCATGTCACGCTCCTGCGCGATGCGCTACAATGTGACGTAGATGAGCCTTTCCGAACCTGACGCCTATCAGCGGCTCCAGCAGGCCGCGCGCGGCCTCGACCCCTCGCTCACCGTTGATCGCGGTTCGGTGCATTGGAGAGACGAGCCATACCCCGGCGTCGCGTTTAGCCTCGTGCTGGGCGAGGCGCGCGCCCTCCTGTTCATGCCGGTGACCGACATCGCCGATCCGGGCTGGGAACAACGCCTGCCGGCGCGCCTCGAATCCGCGCACCGCTACCTGCTCGGCTTTACGCACCCGGCGCGGTGAAGTATTCTTCCTGAGCGCGTCAATTCCCCTGCGGGAGGCTCCACGGCGTGATCATTGAGACGACGCAACTTGGTCCCATCGGTACGAACGGCTACATCATCGGCGACGAGGTCACGCACCAGGCGGCGGTGATCGACCCCGGTGGCGACGCGCCCCGCGTGCTAGCCGCGCTGAAGCGGCGAGGCCTGACCGCGACCGCGATTGTGGTCACCCACGCCCACTTCGACCACATCGGCGGAGTGCGTGAACTGGTCGAGGCCACGAGGGCGCCGTTCCTTGTCTATGAAGCCGAACTTCCGGTGCTGCAGGTGGCCGCCGAGCGGGCGTCGGCGCTCTTCGGCATCGACGTGCCCCAACCGCCGGCGCCGGACCGCCTGCTGCATCACGGTGAGATGGTGACGCTGGCCGGCGCGTCCTTCCGTGTCGTGCATACGCCCGGCCACAGTCCCGGACACATGTGCCTGATCAGCGACGGTGCGGCCTTCGTGGGGGATGTCATCTTTCAAGGCGGCATTGGACGGACCGATCTGCCCGGGGGCGATTACGATACGCTGATGCGATCGATTGCGACGTATATCCTGCCACTGCCGGACGACACGGTGCTCTACAACGGCCATGGTCCGGCGACGACTGTTGGCCACGAGCGCCGGGCCAATCCCTTTGTGGCCGGGCTCGCGCCCATGCCCGAGCGGTGAGCGTGCAGCAGACGGTTGACGGCGAGGGCGTACTCTTCATTCACGGCGCGGGCAGCCGGGGGCTGCTGTGGTACTTGCAGCTTCTGGCGTTTCCCCGGGCGCAGGCGCCGGATCTGCCGGGCCGCACCAACGGTACGGCCCGCCCGCTCGACGTGGACGGCTATCTCGAGGTCCTGCGCGCCGGCCTCGGGCCCGGCAGGCAGTGCATTGTGGGCGGGCACTCGCTCGGTGGCGCGATCGCGCTCCGGTGGGCGCTCAACTTTCCCGATGAAGTGCGGGCGCTGATCCTTATCGGGACCGGCGCGCGGTTGCGGGTCGCCCCGCGATTCCTCGATGGGGTTCGGGCGGGCGATCGCGAGACGGTCGAGGAATTCGGCGCCATGTGGTTTGCGCCTCAAACGCCCGCCAGGCTGCGCGAGAAGTCATTGCTGCTGCTGCGTACGACGCCGCCGGCCGTGCTGCTCGGAGATCTGTCCGCGGCCGATGGGTTCGACGTGATGGACGACATAAACCGGCTGTTACTGCCGACCCTGATCGTCTGCGGCACGGAGGACCGGCTGACGCCGGTCAAGCACAGCCAGTACCTCCATGACCACATTTGGGGCAGCGAACTCGTCCTCGTGGAGGGAGCGGGACATATGCCGATGATCGAACAGCCGCAGGCGACCAACGCCGCGATACGCGTGTTTCTTGAGCGGCTCGAGCGGGGGCGAGATGCGCGTCCCGATGACCGGCGCGATCAGGGGGCACCTGGATGAGCCGGACGGTTGATCTCAACGCCGACGGTGGCGAGGGATTCGGCGCCTACGCCATCGGAACCGACGCCGACCTGCTGCGCGTGGTAACGTCGCTCAATGTCGCCTGTGGATTTCACGGCGGCGATCCGGTGGTGATCCGCCGCACCATCCGCTCGGCGGCGGCCGCCGGCGTATCGGTGGGCGCGCATCCCGGGTTCCCCGACCTGCAGGGATTCGGCCGCCGGTCCATGCAGATCGCGCCCGCGGATCTGGCCGCCATGCTCATATATCAAATCGGCGCGGTGGCCGCGCTCGCGGCGGCCGAAGGAGTGCGCGTGCGGCACGTGAAGGCGCACGGCGCGCTGTACAACATGGCGGTCGCCGATGCCGCACTCGCCGGGGCCATTGCCGAAGCCACCGCGGCCTTCGTGGGGCTGTGGCTGTTTGCGCCGCTGGACTCGGCGATGGCGGCGGCCGCGCAGGCCCGAGACGTGCCGGTCGCCCACGAGGCGTTTCTTGACCGCGGCTACCGGCGCGACGGCACACTCGTGCCGCGCGCGGAGGCGGGAGCGCTCGTGACCGACCCGGCGCAGGCGGCCGCACGCGCCGTTTCGCTGGCCACCGACGGGACCGTCACGACCAATGATGGAAGCCGGTTGACCCTGCGGCCCCAGACACTGTGCGTGCACAGCGACACTCCGGGGGCCCCAGAGTTGGCCGCTGCGGCGCGCGCGGCGCTGGAGGCCGCCGGTGTCCGCGTGGCGGCGCCGGTGCTATAATTATATGGTTTTTCGGACGGTTCTTCGGAGCGTATCGTGAGCACCCGGCGCCTGATCGGCTACATCCTCAGGCATCGCCACGCCTACCTGGTGGGCTTCGTGCTGGGTGTGCTGGGCACCGGTCTGTCACTGGTGAACCCCTGGATCCTGCGACAGGCCGTGGACGGCATCCGCACCGGCGCCACGCCCCGGGCGCTCCTGGTCCTGGCCGCCGCCTATATCGGGATCGGGGTTGTCGGCGGGTTCATCCGCTTCTTCTGGCGGATGAACATGCTCGGCGCGGGCCGGCGAATCGAGTACGAGATCCGCAACGACTACTTCGCCCACCTGCAGCGGTTGCATCAGGCGTTCTTCCAGCACACGCGCACCGGCGACCTGATGGCGCGGGCGATCAACGACCTCAACGCGGTGAGCCGGCTGGCGACCGCGGGGCTCATGCACTCGTCCAACACGATCGTGATGTTCGCGGCGGCAAGCGTGCTCATGGTCACGATCGATCCGCCGCTCGCCCTGGTGGTCCTGATCATGCTCCCGATGGTCAGCCTCGTCTTCGTGCTGCTGGGCCGCCGGGTCCACCGGCAGTTCGAGGCGGTGCAGGAGCAGTTCAGCACGCTCTCGGCCCGCGCCCAGGAGAACTTCTCCGGCATCCGGGTCGTCAAGGCGTTCGCCCAGGAGGTGCCCGAGATCGACGCCTTCAGCGCGATCAACCGCGAGTACGTGGTGCGCTCGCTGCGCCTGGCCCGCACCTCCGGCGCGCTCTGGCCGGCGATGACCTTTATCCTGGGCATGGCGTCGGCCGCCGTGCTGTGGCAGGGCGGCCTAGCCGTGGTGGCGGGACGCATTACCCTGGGCCAGCTCGTCCAGTTCTTCGGTTATCTGCTGATGCTGTCGTGGCCGATGATCGCGCTCGGCTGGACCGCGAACCTAATCCAGCAGGGCACGGCCTCGATGCGCCGCCTCGACGAGATCTTCAATACGCGTCCGACCATTGTCGACCCGCCGGGAGCAATGACACGCGACCGGCTGCGCGGCGACATCGAGTTTCGCCACGTCTCGTTTGCCTACGACGGGATCCCCGTGCTGCGCGACGTCAGTTTGAGCGTTCCCGCGGGGGCGACCGTGGCGATCGTCGGTCCCACCGGATCGGGCAAGACGACGCTGATCTCGCTCATCCCCCGGCTGTTCGACGTGACGGGCGGTGCGGTGTTGATCGATGGGATCGACGTGCGCGCGCTCCCCCTGGCGACGCTGCGGGGGACCATCGGCCTTGTGCCGCAGGAGCCGTTCCTCTTTTCGGACACGCTCGAGGAGAACCTGGCGCTGGGTGTCGAGGCCGGCGACGGCCACCGCGTGCGTGACGCCGCCGAGGTCGCCAGACTCGCCCGCGACGTCAACGATTTTCCGCTCGGCTACCAGACGATGGTGGGCGAGCGCGGCGTGACGCTGTCGGGCGGACAAAAGCAGCGGGCGACGATCGCCCGGGCGCTCGCACGCGAGCCGGCAATCCTCATCCTCGACGACGCCCTGAGCAGCGTGGACACGCGTACCGAGGAAGAGATCCTCCAGGGCCTGCGACAGTTCATGGCCGCGCGCACGAGCCTGATCATCTCGCACCGCATCTCGACGGTGCGTCATGCCGACCTCATTGTCGTGCTGGCCGATGGGCGCATCGTCGAGCGCGGAACCCACGACGAACTGCTCACGGCCGGCGGTCTGTACGCTGACCTGTACCAGAAGCAACTCCTCAAGGAAGCGCTCGAAGCCGAGATCGTCGACGAGGCGCCGCCGTGAGCCTGCCCTTCCACGAGGACGAGATTCTCGGCGCCGCCTACGACGCGCGCCTGATGCGCCGGCTGTTGGGGTACGTGCGCCCCTACCGGTTGACCGTCGTGCTGTCCATCATCTTACTGCTGGTGACCTCTGCGGCCAGCCTGGTCGGCCCGTATATTGTGCGGGTGGCCATCGACGGGTACATCGCGCCGAAGCGGATCGCCGGCCTGCACCTCGTCATCCTGGCCTACTTCGGGGCGCTGTTCGCCGCGTTCGCCTTCCGCTACGCCCAGTCGTACGTGATGCAGCGGGTCGGCCAGCTCGCCATGTACGATTTGAGGCAGGAGTTGTTCAGCCATCTTCAAGATCTCTCGGCGAGTTTCTACACCAAGCAGCCGGTCGGCCGGCTGGTCACCCGCATCACCAACGACATCGACGCCCTCAACGAGATGATCACGCAGGGCGTGGTGGCAGTCTTCGGCGACTTCGTCACGCTCGTCGGTATCGTCGGCATCATGATCTATCTCGACTGGCGGCTGGCGCTGGCGACGCTGCTGGTGCTGCCCGCCATCGTCTACTTCACGATTCGCTTCCGCGTACAGGCGCGCGACTCGTATCGCGCCGTCCGCGTCCGCCTGGCGCGCATCAACGCGTTCCTCAACGAGCACATCATGGGGATGGGGATCATCCAGTTGTTCGGCCGCGAGGCGCGCGAGCAGCAGCGGTTTGACGGGCTCAACCGCGATCACCTGGAGGCCAGCCTGGCGGCGTTGCGGTCGTTCGCCATGTTTCACCCCACGGTCAGCGCGATGAGCGCGGTCGCCGTGGCGGTCATCATCGCTTATGGCGGCACGCAGGTGCTGGGAGGGGCGG
>JBGPLF010000052.1:0-18409 GCA_041486265.1 bacterium | reverse complement strand
TGATCAGACTCAGGCCGGCGCGGACGCTCGTGCTTCTTGCCCGCAGTCTGCGTCGCTCCCCTCTGGGCACTGCCGGCGTGCTCGCCGTCATGACTGTCGTGTGTATGGCGATTGGAGCGCCCATCCTCGCGCCATTTGACCCCACCACCTTGGATCTGGCGCAGTCTCTGCAAGCCCCTGTCTGGGCGCGGGGCCAGGCGGAGCGACACTTGTTTGGAACAGATGCGCTTGGACGTGATGTGCTGTCGCGCGTGATTTATGGCTCCCGCGTCTCGCTCATCGTTGGTCTTACCGGCGTCATCGTCTCGGGGACCGCTGGCGTTACACTTGGCTTGCTGTGCGGCTACTACCGTGGCCGGCTCGACAGCGTCGTCATGCGAATCGTCGATGTTCAGATGGCGTTTCCTGACATCCTGCTCGCGATTTCGATCATGGCGGTGATCGGACCTGGCCTGACGAACCTCGTTCTTGTCCTCGGTCTGACGGGCTGGTCCACCTACGCCAGGGTCGTGAGAGCGGAGGTCCTGTCGCTGCGCGAGCGAGAGTTCATCCAGGCGGCGCGGGTGGTGGGGGTGGCCGACCGGCGCATGCTGTTCAAGCACGTGCTGCCAAACATGCTTGCCCCGATCATCGTCCTCGCGAGTTTCGGTGTGGCGAGCAACATCATCACCGAATCGTCGCTGAGTTTCCTCGGTATCGGGGTGAGGCCGTCGACGCCCACCTGGGGCAGTATCCTGGCGGATGGGCGCGACTACATTCGTGATGCCTGGTGGCTGACCACGTTTCCGGGGCTGGCCACCATGGTCACCGTGGGTGGAATCAATGTCATCGGTGACTGGTTGCGTGACTATCTCGATCCGAAGTTGAGACTCGAACGGTAGAGGAGACACACGATGGAATCGAGCATCGTCTTCGACGCCCACCGCGATATTGTCTACGAAGTGCCTGTCGGGCAGCGTTCCCTCATGGAGCACCTGGTCTCCTTCGACCTCCACCTCGATCAGGTAGAGACCGGGGGGATCGATGCGGAGATATTCGCCATTTGCATCGCCGGCGAGAGCCTGAGGATCTCACCGGCAGCCGAGGCGCTCCGCGAAATCGACGCGTTTCAACATGAACTCGAAGAGAACAAATCCCGTGTTGTGCTGGCGACCACGGCAGCACACGTCCGGGACGCGAAGGCACACGGGCTGATCGCGGGGATCCTGGGGCTGGAGGGTGCGGAACCCCTGGAGGGTGAGGTCGGCTTGTTGCGAATCTTCTACCAGTTGGGGGTGCGGAATATCGGTCTCACCTGGAACTTCCGCAATGCTGCCGCAGACGGGGTGGCTGAGCGAGCCAGTGGTGGTGGCCTGACAAGCTTCGGGGCAGGTCTCGTCCGGGAGGCAAACAGGCTCGGCATGCTCGTCGATGTGGCGCATCTCGCCCCACGGGGTCTGGAAGACGTGCTGAAGATCACGGAGCGCCACATCATCGATTCGCATACTGCTTCAGGCGCGTTGTTTGCTCATCGGCGAAACCGGAGTGACGGCGAACTGGAGGCGATCGCGAAAAACGGGGGCGTCATCGGCGTCGTGAACGTCCCTGAATTCCTGAATGCGGACAGGTCAAAAGCGACGATCGCAACGCTGCTGGATCATGTCGACCATATCGTGTCGGTCGCCGGGATTGACCACGTCGGATTCGGCGCGGACTTCGATGCGTGGCATAGCCACCATATCCCACTGGTGGAACCCTGGGTCCAGGGGCTGGAAGACGCCACGAAGTGGTCACGGCTCGACAGGGGCCTCCGCGACCGCGGCTACTCGGACGCGAACGTGCGGAAACTGATGGGAGAGAACTTCATGCGTGTGCTGTCGGAGGTCTTGGGGTAGAAGGCGGATCGCCGAGGCGGGCCTACGAGGCGCGCTGATTCAGGAACACGGCAGGCTCCTGCAGCAACTCGTCGAACCAGCGGCCGCCGACTTCGCGGTTGATTGGAAACGCCTGATTGGCTACCCCTGAGAAGAAAACGTTATCGTTCCGTGCCAGAATCTCTGCGCCCACGGCTTCGAGCTCTCGACGGCGCGCGATGGGATCTCGGATGCAATCGATCTCATGAACCAGGCGAATCCATGTCAAGGCGTCGTCGATCTTGTCAACGACCGATTGCGCGACCGAGCCTGGCAAGAGGCCCAGCTCACCCTTCAACACTACAAGGCGGCGGACCGCGCGGTACGCAACGAAGACGAGGTCACTGCGGCTGAGCCATTTCGTCTGGTAGTTAGTCCTGTTGATGATGGATGCGCGCTGCATGCCGAGGCGATGGTCTTCGAGGGTTCGGTAGAACACCTGGTACCCATGGTCCTGTGGGCGCTCGAAGAAGGTCGAGCCAGGATCGAGGAACGGGATCATCGGGCACAGGAGCGGGACTACCCGCTCTCCCTTGAAGAGCCTCAGCAATCTTCCGCTGTACTCGACGGTTTCCCAGACCGACTGCTCGTCTTGCTCCGGCATCCCAACGCAGTACCAGATGTCGACTCCGGTAATGCCGAAGTCGAGCGCCTTCCGGATCCATCGCTCGAGTTCTGCCGCCGTAAAGACCCCGCGCCCTGCGAGCCTCGAGATGTGCACATCATGGCTCTGCGGAGACAGGGAGAGGGTCGTTCTCTTGTTCGCCTTGACCATGGCCTTCAGCACGTCATCCGGCGTGAGCAGAAACTGCTCGTAACTGACGGATCGGAAGTTCGACTCCTCGACACGATCCAGCAGGAACTGCATCCTGTCCCGGGGCTCATCGTAAGAGCCTGCCGAGTGGAAGTGATAGTGATTCAGGTTCGAAATATGCTTCATGGAGTCAAACTCAACCAGGATCTGATCGAGCGGCTTCCGGGCTATCGCTTCGGGCCCTTTGAAGATGCGGCGAAAGGCGTCGCGTGACCCTCCGCACCAGCCGCAGTTGTACGTACACCCCGCGTTCTGTGTGGAGACGATCTCCAGGATCGGCATGGACTTCCGCTCGGGTTCCCCTGGCAATTTCGACCAGTCGACCCCGCAGGCGAACGCGCCGGGAGTGTGCGTGAGACCGTTGTCCACGACCTGGCCGGAGCGGTCCTTCCAGATCAGGTTCGGGACCCCTATGAGACTGGCGTGTTTTTTGAGGACGTCCATCAGGGCGGCCATGGGCTCGTGCGTATCGTAGCCTTGCATCACCATATCGACGCAACCAAGACGGATGAGTTCGTCCGCGTAGTATGTCGAGGAGATCCCGCCGAAGATGATGGGCACATTGGAGTGGATCGATTTCAGCAGAGCCGCGATCTCGATGCTGCCCTGCACGTGCACCATCCAGTGGAGATCTATCCCGAAGAGACGCACCTCCACAGCCTTGAGGAAAGCTCGAATGTCCGTCTTGGGGAATTTGAGCAGTACAGTGGCGAGGTTCACAATCCTGACATCGTGTCCGCGCACGCCGAGATAGTGCTGGAGCGACCTGAAGCCCAGCGGGAGATATTCGTACAAGGGAGTGATCGGGACGTCCCCGGAGGTGCTTAGGTACGGGAAGTAAATGTCCGGGCGCTGCCGGAAGTCGAAGAAGGCCGGCGGATGCACGAGCAGCAGGTCGGCCCGCACGGTGGGAAAGCCGGAGCCGGCATCCTGCGGGACCCCATCACCCTGGACGCTACTGGACGAGTCCGTCCGGGCACACCCCTCAGGCAACATGGATTCAGCCACCCATCTCCGGAGGCGGTGAACCAGCCTATTCGCCCCGCTGAAGAAACCTTAGCAGATCTGGCGCCTCCGCACGTCGGGTCCGAAAGGTATGCCGGAACAGGAATGTCCCGCAGGCCGTAGTAGAAACGTCACGTTTCGAGGGCCTGCTTGGCCTCAGACGTCCGGAGGGAGCATGCTGATGGGACGAGGGATACCGGCCGCAGGCGCGCTGATGGTCCTGCTCCTGCTGGGGATCGCGCGGATGGAGCCGTCGCTGGCAGCGCCGGGCCCGATCGGCGTACCGCCTTCCATCCCTGACGACTGCTCCGTCGACGTCACTGCCCGGCTGCTCGCCTGGATTGCGTCCGTGCCCGAGAACTCAACCCTCGAATTCCGCCAGGGCGCCTGCTATCGCATCGACGACTCGCTGCGCATCGAGGATCGCCACGGACTGATCTTCGAGGGCAATGGGGCGACGTTCAAGGTCGTCTCCGAACCCGATCCCCGGCGGCGCCACATCCTGGTCTATGGCGGCGGCGACCTGATCTTCCGCAACCTGACAGTCCAGGGCGCGCATCCCAATGCCGGGACCGCGGTGGAAGCCTACCAAACCGCGCGTGAGTTCCAACACGCCTTCTCGCTGCAGGGGGTGGCGGGCGTGCTGCTGGACCGAGTGCGAGCCTTCGACGTCTACGGTGACTTTGTCTACATCGGTCCTGACACCCGGCCCGGACGGGGGCAACCATGGAGCCAGCGCGTGACGGTGCAGGATTCCACCTTCGAGCGCAACGGCCGCCAGGGCATCACCGTCGTTGCCGGAGAGGACGTCCTCATCAGCGGGAACCACATCGGCCAGGTCCGGCGCGCCACGTTTAACATGGAGCCGACGGCCGCCACGTGGGGCGCACGCCGCGTCCGGATCGTCAACAACGTCACCGGCACCGGCCGGCTGCTCTGGTTCTCAAGCGGGGGTCAGGGGTCAAACGTGTCGGACATCACGATCGCCGGCAACGTGATGCAGGCCGCGACGGGCACGCCCGTGATCTTTGTCGTCGCCCCTTCGGGAGCTCGCCGCGGGCCGTTCCTCATCGAGCGCAACACCTTCATCGTCGGAGGGAGTCCCGCGCCAGGCTTCCGGTTTGGACGCGTGACCGGCGTGACCTTCCGGAATAACCGCGCGACCTTTCCGGCGAACCGTGAGATGATCGCGGTGGGCCTGGAAGACTCGCGGCAGGTCGTTGTGGAGGGGAACGCCTTGTGCGGCGCCGCGAAGATCGTCGCCGCGGATGATCAAAGCACGGTGACGCAGACCAACAATGTGACGTCCTGTCCCTGAGCCGCCGGACACCCCTTGCGTGCTCCGGGTACGCTCACTTCAGCTGTGGCTTCGCATCACTGACGAATTTGTCGACGGCCTCCAGGGTCGCCTTCCCAATCAACTGCCCATCGAAGTTATCCAAGCTCATGGATCCCCACCACGGCCCCACCCAAATCGACGCGCTGGTCTGCTGCTTCTTCACCTCGGCCTTGGGCTCGCCCACCAACTGCCCAGCCGCGACAGTCAGCACTTTGCCCCGCAGGTTGACCGTTGCGGTGATCGTGTACACGCATCCAACGATCGGAGCGCAGCCGCCCTGGTGCTGTTGATCAAAGGCCGTCACTTCCCCCATGAGCACGTAGTCGGCCTCGAGGGTCTTGGCGACCTTCTGCGCGTCTTCCCAGTCGACGAACCCTGCGGTCTCCACCTTGGCCGTTCGCAGCGCCTCCCGGACCTGGTCACGGGGGAGCACCCGGAGCGACTGGTCGTCGCGCAGCCTTGAGACGACCCGTGCGCTAACGGCCTCCCGGGTGTTCGACCAGCTTCCAGATCGGTCCGCAAAGTCGACCACCATGACGGTTTTCCGCGGGGCCTGTGCCTGGCTCAGCGGGGCCACCAGTCCCAGAGTGAGAGCGGTCACACACAGCAGCGCCAGTCGTCGAGCCATGCTCGTCCCTCCCCTGCAATCAGCCTGCCCTCATTCGCAGAACAATAGTCGTCGCAAGGTGATACTATCACCTCATAGGGCGAGGTACATCATGAAACTCGAAGGCATCCACCACATCACGGCCATCACCGCCGACGCGCCCGGGAACGTCGACTTCTACACGCGAGTGCTCGGCCTGCGCCTGGTGAAGAAGACGGTCAATCAGGACGACCCGACCGTCTATCATCTCTTCTACGCGGACGAGCGCGGGAGTCCCGGTGCCGATCTCACGTTCTTCGAGTATCCGGGGATGGGACGCGGCCGCGCCGGCGCGGGGATGGTGCACCGGATCGTGTGGCGCGTCGCCTCACATGAGGCGCTGAGCTTCTGGGAGGAACGCTTGCGCCACGAGGGCATCGAGGTCACGCGCGCAACCGGAAGCCTGCACTTCGAGGACCGCGAGGGCCTCGGGCTCGAGCTTCGCGTTGTCGAGACGAAAGACGCGCCCCTCATCGCCCGCCACGCGGAGATCCCGGACGAAGTGGCGCTCCTGGGTTTCGACGGCGTCCGCGCCTACAACGCGGATCCAGGGCGGAGCCGGCGCTTCCTCCAAGACACGCTTGGCTTTGCGTCGACCGGCGAAGGAGACTTCGACGTTCGCGGGGAGCGGCGGGGCTCGCTCTATGCCTGCGACCGCACGGTCACACCGGGCGTCAGCGGCGCCGGCACCGTCCATCACGTCGCCTGGTCATCGCCGATGGACGATCACCCGGGCTGGCGCGAACGGGTAGCGCAGGGCGGCGGTCACCCAACGCCGGTCATCGACCGCTTCTACTTCCGCTCGATCTACTTTCGCGAGCCGAGTGGTGTCCTGTTCGAAATCGCGACGATCGGTCCTGGCTTCGGCGCCGATGAGCCCCTCGAACATCTTGGTGAGTCGCTCTCCCTGCCGCCAAAGTTTGAGCATCTTCGCGCGGAGCTGGAGCGGATCCTGACGCCGCTTCCGGGTCCGCGGGGATCGACCCGGTCGGGGAGCCAGGCAAGGGGATAGGCATTTGGGCACAGATGGAGTAGGGAGTCCTTGGCGCATGCGCTTTCACCGCGGAGCAAAACCTCTCGTGTTTGGCACCACCCTTGTCGCGGCGCTGTTTGTCGGGCTCACCATCATCGCGCTGACTCCGGCCGCGCGCGCCCACAGTGCAGACATCCAGGCCTACATCACCCTGACCCCTCCGGTCGCGACGGTCGGACAGCATACGGTGAAGATCTACCTACGGGACGCTTACGGCAGCGCAATTCCTGGGGCGAGACTGCTGGTGTCGATCGAGGCCCGCGGGAGCCGGTCGAACCAGGGACCTGAGCTGCGCGAGGAACTCGCCGGGATCTACCGCGGGCGGCTGACATTCACAGATCCGGGCCCGGTTCTGCTCCGGTTTGAGGCGGTGCTGTCCGACGGCCCGTGGATCGGGCAGATGCCGATTACCGTCGGCCCCGGCGGCCGGACGCTGCAGGCCGTTGGCGTCTCACTGAGACACCGCGATGCTCCCGCCGTCACCTTGCTCGGCTGGATTGTGGTCGCCGCCTTTGTACTGGGCGTCGTCGGTGTCGCCATGTTGGGAGTCAGGCTCTTCCTCGAAAAGGGCCAGGTCGCGCAGACAGGGTAAGGGCAGAGCGCGGCGGGGCTGGCGGACCACGCCGTGATCGTCAGCTATCAGGATCCGAATCGCCATACTCGGAATTCTCCGTCATCTTGAGGTGTCCGCCTTCCGCCTTTTGGCGGAGGGCCACAACGCATGATGGACCGGACCTTCCATCGTGCGGCGGAGAGCAGCGCTGCCCGAAGGTCGGACCGGGATCTCGGCCACTTGGTGGATGTTCGCGACGCGAGCGTGGAGTGAAATGAGCATGGAAGCATTGATCATTCAAGGAAGGAGGAACCCCCCCATGAAGGCATTCGCCGCAAGCCTCGTACTGGCCATCGCGCTGGCCGTGGGTCTGGCATCAGCCGCATCGACGGTCCAAGCTCAGGTCAATCCCTACGACGACCAACAGCAACTCCCGCACGCTGACATCCGCACCTCGTAAGAATCAGAGCGGGTCGGATCGTCAGACTAGGGGGCGAGTGGAAACGCCACTCGCCCCCGGTCTTCTTCGTGCACCACGCTGCCCCTGAGGGGGTCTGGTTTACTCCGATCCTGGCGGCCAGTTGCTGCGCGACGCGCCCGCCAATGAACCCCGTCGCGCCGATGATGAAGCACCTCACGGTTCACAACCCCCTTGCGTACCCTCATTCTAGTAGCAGACGCTGTGCCGCGCAGCGGTGGTGCTATCCTCAAGGCGGTTCATGAAGTGTGCAGGGACAATCGGGCGTATGAGCAGGATTGCAAGCGTCGATCCGTCTGAGCACGTGGCGTCCATCCACGCGGCCCTGGTCGAGGACGTTTATGCCGCCCTTGGGACGGGCCCCACCGGCCTCTCGAAGGGTGAGGCCGCGCAGCGCCTCCTGCGCGCCGGCCCCAACGCGATCCGCGAGGCCAGGAGGACGTCCCTTCTACTGAAGTTCCTGGCCAACTTCACGCATCTGATGGCGATCCTGCTGTGGGTCGGCGGCGCAGTCGCCCTCGTGGCCCGGATGCCGCAGCTTGGGCTCGCCATCTGGATGGTCAACGTGATCAACGGCGCCTTCAGCTTCTGGCAGGAGTACAAAGCAGAAAAGGCGACCGAGGCTCTGCGCCGCTTGCTGCCGAAATTCGCGCGCGTCCTGCGCGACGGACGGGAGCAGCGCATCCCGGCCCAAGACCTGGTGCCCGGCGACGTCCTGCTGCTGGCAGAAGGCGAACACATCTCAGCGGACGGGCGCGTGGTGGCAGCGGCCGAACTGCGGGTGGATCAATCTACGCTCTCAGGCGAGTCCCATCCGGCGCGGAAGACTGCGGAGGCCGTGCGCCAGGCCGGGCTGACCCGCGTCGAACTCCCGAATCTCGTTTTCGCCGGGACCAGCATCGCAGCCGGGGTCGGCCGGGCGGTGGTGATCGCGACCGGCATGGGCACCGAGTTCGGCCGGATCGCGCACCTGACCCAGAGCCTGCGGGAAGAGTTAAGCCCGCTACAGCGAGAGATGGTGCAAGTCACGCGGGTTGTCACGCTGATAGCGGTCGGCATTGGCTTGGTCTTCTTCCTTCTCGCCATCGCCCTGGCCGGCATCGACCTGGCCGAAGGATTCATTTTCGCCATGGGCATGATCGTCGCGTTCGTTCCCGAGGGCCTGCTGCCGACCGTCACACTGGCGCTGGCGATGGGCGTCCAGCGGATGGTCCGACGGCACGCGCTGGTGAAGCGGCTCTCGGCGGTCGAGACGTTTGGCTGCACGACCGTCATCTGCACCGACAAAACCGGCACGCTTACTCAGAACGAGATGACCGTGCGCGAATTGTGGGTGGGCGGTCGCAGGCTCACCGTGACTGGCGTGGGGTACGCGCCCGAGGGGGAAATCCGCGACGGCAGCCGCGCGGTACTGGTCCCGGCTGCTGGGCGGGTGTCCGCGGATGGGCCGGGGGCCGCGGTTGGGTCGAGCGCCGCGGACGGCGATCTGCGGCAGTTGCTTGTGGCCGCCGGACTCTGTTCCAACGCGCGGCTCCTGCCCCCAAACGGAGACTCTCCACGATGGACCATCCTGGGGGACCCCACCGAGGCGGCATTGCTCGTCGTTGCACGCAAAGGCGGCGTAGACTTGGACGCCGAGGCCCGCCAGGCGCCCCGCCTCCGCGAACTGCCATTCGAATCGCGCCGTAAGCGGATGAGCACCATGCACCAGGGCGCGCGCGGGCCCGAGATCTTCGTCAAGGGCGCACCGCGCGAGCTGCTGGCCCTGTGCACGCGGAGCCTCCTGGATGGGCTGGAACGTCCGCTCAACGATGGGCTGCGGGCACAGATCGAATCCGCGATCGACGACCACGCCCGCGCCGGCCTGCGCGTGCTCGCCGTCGCCCGTCGCCGCGATCCGGAAGATCTTTCTGCCCATGCGCCTGAGGCGATCGAACGCGACCTGACCTTCCTGGGCCTGGCGGCGATGATGGATCCGCCCCGGGCCGAAGTGATGGAGGCCGTCGAGAAATGCCACCGCGCCGGCATCCGGATCGTCATGATTACCGGCGACTACGGGCTGACGGCCGAAAGTATCGCCCGGCGCGTCGGGATCATCCGGGGCACCGCCCCGCGTATGATCGCAGGCAGCGACCTTGATGCCATGGACGATGTAGTGCTGCGCGATGCGCTGCAGGAGGAGATCATCTTTGCCCGCGTCGCGCCGGAGCACAAACTGCGGGTGGTCAGCGCGCTCCAGGAGATGGGGCACGTGGTGGCCGTGACCGGCGACGGCGTCAACGACGCGCCCGCGCTCAAGAAAGCCAACATCGGCGTGGCGATGGGACTCGCCGGCACCGACGTGGCCAAAGAGGCGGCCGACATGATCCTGACCGACGACAACTTCGCGTCGATCGTGAACGCGGTCGAAGAGGGCCGCGCCGTCTACGCCAACATCAAGAAGTTCTCGACGTACATCTTCACCAGCAACACGCCGGAGGCGGTGCCGTTCATCCTCTTCGCGCTGAGCCGCGCCCGCATCCCGCTCGCGCTCAACGTCATGCACGTGCTGTCGATCGACCTGGGGACCGATATCGTCCCGGCCCTGGCTCTGGGCGTGGAGCCGCCCGAGCCGGGGATCATGGACCGGCCGCCGCGCAGCCTGAAGGAGCACGTCGTCACCGGCGCGATGCTCCGCCGCGCGTACCTGATCCTGGGCCCAGTGCAGAGCCTGGCGACAATGGCGGCTTTCTACTTCATGTACTGGACCAACGGCTATTCCGGCCAGTGGCTCGACCTGCCGGCGAGCGGGCCGCTCTACCAGGCGGCCACCGCGATGGCGCTCGCGGCTGTCGTCACGACGCAGATCGGCAACCTGTTTGCTCAGCGGACCGAGCGCCTCTCCGTGTTCCGCATTGGCCTGTTTTCCAACCGGCTGGTCTGGGCCGGGATTGCCACGGAATTGGCCCTCATCGTTGCCATTGTGTACCTGCCGTCGCTCCAGCGGTTCATCGGCACGGCGGCCTTCCCGCCGACGAACTGGTGGTTCCTCTTTGCCTGGACCCCCTCGCTGCTGCTGATCGATGAGTTGCGCAAGGCACTCGTGCGCAGGCGGGAGCAACGCGCTCCCGGGAGGTGATGCATGCGGATTATCATCATTGGGTGTGGACGGACCGGCTCGGGCCTGGCCGCGACGCTCAGTCGCCGCGGCCACGCGGTGACCGTCGTGGACCGCGATCCGGATGCGTTCCAGCGCCTGGGCCGGTCGTTTGCGGGGCAGACCATCGCCGGCGTCGGCTTCGATCGGGACGTCCTGCTGCAGGCCGGCATCGAGCGAGCCGACGGCCTGGCCGCGGTGACCGCCAGCGACGAGGCCAACGTCGTGATCGTGCGCGTCGCCCGGCAGGTGTTCCGCGTACCGCGCGTCGTTGCACGGCTCTACGATCCACGCAAGGCCGAGATCTATCAGCGGCTGGGCCTGCAGACCATCGCGCCGGTGGTGTGGGGGATCAACCGCCTGACCGAACTACTCTGCTATTCCTGGCTTGATTCGATCATGAGCCTCGGGAGCGGTGAGGTGGACGTCGTCGAGGCGGAGATCCCGCCGCTCCTGGCGGGCCGCACGGTTGCCGAACTGACCATTCCCGGCGAGATCCAGGTGGCCGCGATCAGCCGCAAGGGCAAGACCTTCCTGCCCACCACGGGCGCGACGCTCCAGAGCGGCGATCTCGTGCATCTGATCCTGCTGGCCGAGTCTGCTGACCGGCTCAAGAGCCTGCTGGGCCTGACGTGAAGCGTCCCGTTGTGACCAGTTCGGTGATGAAGGGAGCACGCCGATGACCGTTATCATCGTGGGAGGGGGCAAGGTCGGGGGTTACCTGGCCGGGCTGCTCCTGGCCGAGGGCCACCGCGTCATCGTCATCGAAGAGCGTCCGGAGCACGTCGCGGCGCTACGGCGGGACCTGCCTGCCGACGCCGTGGTGCACGGCAGCGGGACCGATCCCACCGTGCTGGAAGCGGCCGGCATCCGCAATGCCGATGTCGTCGCGGCCGTGACCGGAGAAGACGAGACCAACCTGGTGGTCACAAGCCTGGCGCGCTTCGAGTTCACCGTGTCGCGAATCATCGCCCGGGTGAATAATCCCCGCAACGCCTGGATGTTCACCTCCGAGATGGGGGTGGACGTTGCCCTCAATCAAGCGGACCTGATGGCTCATCTGATCGCAGAAGAGATGTCGCTCGGCGACATGATGACGCTGCTGAAGCTCCGCAGGGGGCAGTACGCGCTGGTGGAGGAGCGGGTGGATGCGGCGGCGGCCGCGGCGGGCAAGGCGCTGCGCGATGTCACGTGGCCGGAGGAGTGCGCGCTGGCTGCGATCATCCGGAAGGGGCAGTTGCTGATCCCACGGCCTGAGGTAGTGTTGCAGCCCGCAGACGAGGTGCTGGCCGTCGTGCACGCGACGCAGGCGCCCCAACTGGCTGCGCTGTTAGGAAAGCAGATCAAGTAGGTGAGCGGGGAGGGACCAGGCCATTGGAAGCGCTAGCCTCGGACCTGGCCGGTGCCGAGCACCACCCACTTCAGCGAGGTGAGTTCCGCCACGCCCATCGGCCCGCGCGGGCCGATCCGGTCTGTGCTGATGCCGATCTCGGCGCCCAGGCCGAATTCCCCGCCATCGACCAGCCGCGTCGAGGCGTTGACGAGCACCGCGGCGCTGTCTACGGTGGCGACGAATTGGCCCGCCTTCTCCTGGTTCTCCGTTACGATGGCGTCGGCCAGGCCGGTGCTGTAGCGGTGGATGTGGGCGAGCGCCTCATCGAAGCCGTCCACAACACGCACCGCTAGGATGAAGTCGAGGTATTCGGTTCCCCAATCCGCATCTGTCGCCTCGATGACCTCGCGCGCCAGCGCAGGATCGGCCGCAGCCGCGATCGCTCGGGTCCGTTCGTCGCCGCGCACTTCAACGCCGGCTGCACGGAGCGTCCGGATCGCCGAAGGGAGGAAGGCCCCGGCGACCGGGGCATCGACCAAGAGCGTTTCCAGCGCGTTGCAGACGCTCGGGCGCTGCACCTTGGCGTTCACGGCGAGCCGCTCCGCCATCGTGAGATCGGCGTCGCGATCGACGAACATGTGGCAGACGCCTTTGAAGTGTTTCAGCACCGGCATCCGGGCGTGCTCGACCACCGATCGGATCAACCCTTCGTTTCCCCGGGGGATGACCAGGTCGATCCCGTCGGCGCCGAGCAACTCGGTCACCAGCGCATGGTCGGAGTCCGCGATCACCTGGACCGCGCCGTCTGGCAGGCCGCAGCGGCCGAGCAGACCGCCGAGGGCGGCGTTCGTCCGCCGCGCCTCGCGCCCGCCGCGGAGGATCGCGGCGTTGCCGGCCTTGACGCACAGCGACGCGGCGTCAATGGTCACATTCGGCCGCGCCTCGTAGATCATCAGGATCACACCGATCGGCGCGCGCATCTGGTGCAACTGCATCCCATTCGGCATGCGCCGGACATTCAGCGTTTCGCCCACCGGGTCCGGCAGTGCCACGACGGTCCGCACGCCCTGCGCCATCCCACGAATGCGCTCGGGGGTGAGCCGCAGCCGATCCACCAGCGCCGCGCGCTGTCCGGCGGCCTCGGCTTCTGAGACGTCCTGTGTATTCGCGGCGATCAAGCCGGGAGTCTCGGCCTCGAGCAGATCCGCCAGCGCCGCCAGCGCCCTGTCCTTTTGTATAGAAGGAAGAACTCGCAGCGCCGCGGCGGCCGTCCGGGCGCGCGTCACCATCGCCTGCGCGGCTGCCACGTCAACGCTCATGCCTAATTCCACCTCATTCTTGGCTCGCGCGTCACGACAGAGACCCGCGGCCGTGCGCTTCCTCACGACGAGAGGACCAGGTTGTCGCGGTGGATGGCTTCGACGCGGCCGGCGACCAGCCCCGCAATCTCGTCGCTCCGGCGGCCCTTCAACGCATCGAGGGTTGTCCGGTTGTGGGCCACGATTCCTCGCGCGATCTCGATCCCGGTCCGATCCACGACCGCGACCAGGTCTCCCGCGTCAAATGTCCCCTGGATCTCGGTGATGCCCGACGGCAGCAGGCTGCGGCCGCGTTCGCGGAGCGCCCGCGCCGCCCCCTCATCCACCACGATGCGGCCACGGAGCCGGCCGCGGGCCACCAGCCACCGTTTGCGGCCGAGGACGCCCCGCGAAGGTGGGACGAACCAGGTCCCGAGGCGTTCGCCGCCGGTGATGCGCTCAAGGACTCGTGGGGTGCGTCCGTCGGCGATCACGACCGTGCAACCCGCGGCCATGGCCAGGCGGGCCGCCGTGATTTTCGTCGTCATGCCACCCACGCCCACCGCGGAGTTGCTGCGCCGGGCCGCGCGTTCGATCTCCGGGGTGATGGCTTTCAACTCCGGGATGCGCCGCGCCGTCGGATCTCGATGCGGGTCCCCGGTGTACAATCCATCCACGTCGGAAAGAATGCACAGCAGGTCGGCGCCGACGAGGATCGCCACCTGGGCCGAGAGCGTATCGTTGTCGCCGATGCGGATCTCGTCCGTCGCCACCGTGTCGTTCTCATTCACGATGGCGATGATCCGCCGGCGCAGCAGGGCCGTCATCGTGTTCCGCGCATTGAGATACCGTCGGCGGACCGCCAGATCGTCGGCCGTCACCAGGACTTGAGCGACCCGGATCCCTCGGGCGCCGAAGCGGCGGCTGTATTCGCGCATCAGAATCGGCTGGCCGATCGCCGCAAATGCCTGTCGGTCGGCCAGCGATGTGGCGCCTTGAGCCTGTCCCATCTCGGTCCGCCCGGTCGCGATGGCGCCGGACGTGACCAGCACCACCGACCGTCCCGACCCGTGCAGCGCGGCGATCTGCGCAACGATCGCCGACAGCCGCGCCGGCTGAGGCCGCCCGCTGTCCCCGCACAACGTGGTGGTTCCTACCTTGACGATGAGGGGCCGGCCGGCCGGGAGGTCCTCCGCTCGACTGCCTGCACCTTTAGGACACATTGGTGGTATCGGGTTCCCCCGGGTCCATTTTCAACAGGTCGTGTCGCGACGGTATCACGGCCGGCGCCGGGAGGTCAAGGCAGGGGTGCGCCGCAGCGCCTGTGCTACAATATGACAGGCCCGGCGGACTCGCCGGCCACTGTCCTGCCCGAGGACTATGACCAAGAAGCGCAGACCATCAGATTCGCTCCGCGCTCGTCCGCGGCGGTCTCGATCCCGGCGGTCCCCCTGGACGGGGGCCCTGCTGGTCGTGGTGTTGATCGGGACCCTCGTGGTGCTCGGCGGCGGCCTGGCCCTCGGCGTGGCCGTGGCGCTCGGCCAGCAGGTCCACGACGTCTCGAAACTCTACACCCCTCCGAGCCAGGCGACGCGCATCTATGGGGAGGGCGGTGAACTGATCGCGTCGCTGTTCCGCGAAAACCGCCAGATCGTGCCGCTCACCGACATCCCACCGATCCTCCGGCAGGCTGTGCTCGCCATCGAAGACGAGCGGTTCTACAGCCACCGGGGGGTAGATCCGCGCGGCATCGCCCGCGCGCTGTGGCACAACGTCCGCGAGGGCGAAGTGGTCGAGGGCGGCAGCACGATCACGCAGCAGCTCGCGCGCAACCTTTTCCTGTCGCAGGAGCGGGTGCTCAGCCGAAAGATCGCGGAGGCCATGCTCGCCATCGAGATCGAGCGGCGGCTCACAAAGGAAGAGATCCTCGAGCGCTACCTCAACCAGGTGTACTTCGGTCAGGGCGCCTACGGCGTTGAGATGGCGGCGCGCGTCTACTTCGGCAAGTCCGTGAAGAACGTGACCCCGCCCGAAGCCGCGCTCATCGCCGGGCTGATCCGCGCGCCGTCCATCTACTCGCCCTACCGCAACTTCACGCTCGCCAAGGCCCGGCAGGAGATCGTGCTGACGCAGATGGCCGCCCAAGGCTACATCAGCACCGAGGAGGCCGCGCGCGCCCGCGCCACTAAGGTCGTGCTCGCGCCGGCGACCAGCGTCGGACTCGCCGGGATCCGCGCGCCGTACTTTGTCTCCTTCATCCTCACGCGCCTGATCGAGACGTACGGCGAGGACCTGGTGTACAAGGGCGGGCTGCAGGTCTACACGACGATCGACCCTCGGCTGCAGGCGGCCGCGGAGAAGGCGGTCCGCACGGGCATTGACAACGCCAAGCGCCGTAAACTTAACATCGGGCAGGCCGCCCTGGTCGCGGTCGATCCCAACACCGGCGCCGTGCGCGCCATGATCGGCGGCGTCGATTTCAGCTCGAGCCAGTTCAACCGGGCGTGGCAGGCGCGCCGCCAGCCGGGGTCGGCGTTCAAGGTGTTTGTGTACACGACCGCGATCGCGAATGGCGTGCCGCCGACGCGCATCCTGGAGGACGAGCCGGTCACGTTCAAGATCCGCGGGGCGCCGGACTGGACGCCCAAGAACTACGACGGGACCTTCTCCGGGCCGGTCACCCTGCGCCGCGCCCTGGAGAAGTCGATTAACGTCGCAGCCGCCCGCATGATTTACGAACTGGGGCCGCAGAAGGTCGTTGAGACGGCGAAGGCGATGGGGATCGAGAGCCCGCTGGAGCCGCACTTGTCGCTGGCGCTCGGCTCTGCCGACGTGACGCCGCTCGAGATGGCGGAGGCGTTCGCTACCCTGGCCAACGGTGGGCTCCGGGTGCAGCCAATATCGATTCTCAAGGTGACCGATCCGAAGGGCAAAGTGCTGGAGGAGCACCGCCCGCAACGCCAGGTGGGACTGCCCCCCGACGTCGTCTATGTGATGATTGATCTGCTCAAAGGAGTTATCGATCACGGGACCGGGACGGCGGCGAACATCGGCAAGCCTGCGGCGGGCAAGACCGGTACCACCGACGACTACCGCAACGCCTGGTTCATTGGGTTCACGCCGCACCTGTCGGCCGCCGTGTGGATGGGCAACGACGACAACACGCCGATGAACCGGGTGGTCGGAGGCATGATCCCGGCCGAGACCTGGGCGGCCTTCATGAAGGTGGCGACCGCAAACGATCCGCCCGACGACTGGAGCCCGCCCGACGGGGTCGTCGTGACCACGGTGTGCGCCGGCACCTGGCAGCTCGCGACGCAGTCCTGCCCCAACCCGCGGCGCGAGGTCTTCACGCGCGCATCGGCGCCGACCCGATATGATTTGACAACGAACCCGCACCCCGAGGTGACCGCCGACGTCGCGCCGTTTCCAATGATGATCACATCGCCGGCGGATGGCGCGCAGATGTCCCCGCCCTTTGCCATTGAGGGTGCGACCGCTCCTGGTGCGATGGTGATGATCGTCGTGACCGCCGAGGGAGTGGGTGGGGGAACCCGGGTCGCCGAGGTGGCGATGCAGACGAGCGCGGCCGGCCGCTTCTCGTACGAGTTCCGTCCCGCGTATCGCGCGCCCGGTGCGCGCTACGTGATCACTATCGGCGCGCTCGCACTGAACGGCTCGAAGGCTTCACGGACGATTACCGTCACCGACGGCGCCGAGTCGCCCGGAAGCCGCTAGGGAGGTGTCCTGATCATGTCCGGCCATTCGAAATGGCACAACATCAAGATCAAGAAGCAAAAGACGGATCTCGTCCGGGGCAAGCTGTTCAGCAAGATCGGCCGCGAGATCATGGTGGCGGCCAAAGAGGGCGGCGGCAACCCCGACGCCAACATGCGGCTGCGCGCAGCGATCGATCGCGCGCGCGACGCCGGATTGCCCAACGACAACATCCAGCGGGCGGTCCAGCGCGGCGCCGGCGGGCAGGCCGACGCGACGTACGAAACGGTGATCTATGAAGGCTACGCGCCGGGCGGCGTAGCTGTCATGCTTGAGGCGCTGACCGACAATCGCAACCGCACTGCCAGCGACGTCCGCGCGGTGTTCACCCGGAGCGGCGCCAACTTTGGCGGCGGATCCGTCGCCTGGATGTTCGAGCGGCAGGGCGTGATCGGCGTGGCCCGCGGCACGCAGTCAGAGGATGAAGTGATGCTCGCGGCGCTGGATGTTGGTGGCGAGGACATGCAGGCCGCCGAGGACGGGTTCGAGATCGTCACGCGCCCCGAAGACGTCTACAAGGTGAAGCAGGCGCTGGAAGCCCGCGGCCTGAGCGTCACGAGCGCCACCGTCGTGATGCACCCGAAGAACACCGTCCGCGTTGAGGGGAAGGACGCCCAGCAGGTCCTCCGCCTGCTGGAAGCGCTGGAGGACCTGGATGATGTCCAGGCCGTGCATGCGAACTTCGACATCCCCGATGAGGTGATGGAGCAGGTCGGGTAGTCAGCGCGTCCCACCTGAGCGCCCCCCATCCCGACGACACCTCCCATCACGCCAGCCCGCTCAGGCTGTGCATCGCAGAACATGGGAATGATATTCGTTCAAGCGATGTTCCTGTGAGCAAGGACGCTACACGATACCGAGGGGGGATATCTGTGTTCATTAGAGTGAAGCATCCCGGGCGGGCCTTCGCCGTCGCGCTCAAAGTGCTGATGCTGACGGTCATCCTGACGGCGTTCAGGAGATCAAGGACGGGCTCTACTGGGTGACGGACGGCGTCTACCAGACGATGTTTCTGACTACCGGGAGCGGCGTGATCGCCGTGGATGCCCCGCCGACGATCGGCAAGAACTACCTGAAGGCGATTGCGGAGGTCACCAAAGAGCCG
>JBGPLF010000051.1:0-18975 GCA_041486265.1 bacterium | reverse complement strand
GTCTACGTCACGTTCGAAGAGTTCAAGGGATCGACTCCGATTGCGCGCCACGGCCAGACTTTTCCCACGCGGCCTGAGGCCTTCAACAACCCGTTGCTCAGGCGATACTACGAGGCGACGACCGGAGGCACAACCGGGCCGGCGATCAAGATTCGCAGTGACCTGACCCACGCGGCCGCCCGAGCCCCCCAGATGATGGTGGCCTACCATGCCCACGGCGTGCTAGACGTCCCCACGGCCCTCTGGCGAGGCGTCCTGCCTGACAACAGCGGCATCTCCAACATCCTTCGAGGGGCTTTGATCGGACAAGTCCCCCAACGGTGGTTCGTGCCTGTCATACGGCGGGACGTCAGACCGTTGCTCAAGTATCGGTTGAGTACGCTTTATATTATCGGTCTCGGCCGCCTGCACGGGTTGCCAATCCCCCTGCCCGAACCCGTGAACCTCGGCCAGGCAGATGTCGTGGCTCGCTGGGCGCGCGCAGCCCTCGCCGCATCCGGAGCCTGCCTGATCCGGTGCACCGTGAGCCTGGCGGTCCGCGTGGCCCTTGCCGCGCGGGAACTCGGACTGAACCTTACCGGTGCAGCCTTCATGGGCGGAGGGGAGCCACCGACGCCGGCCAAGGTGCGGGAGATCCTCCGCAGCGGAGCCCGCTGGATCCCCACGTACGCGTTTAGTGAATCCGGCCACGTGGGCTTTGGCTGCGTCCATGCAGCCGATGGCAACGACATTCACCTGTTCAAAGATGCACTGGCGCTCGTCCAGCATGAGCGCCAGGTACCCGGCTGGGAGATTACGGTCAACGCCTTCCACTTCACCAGCCTCCTGCCGACCGCGCCCAAGATCCTGCTCAACGTTGAGAGCGACGACTATGGGATTGTCGAGACCAGGTCATGCGGTTGTCCCCTCGAGGCGTTCGGCTTCACTGATCACATTCGGCACATTCAAAGCTTCCGTAAACTGACCACTGAGGGCATGACCCTGAGCGGTAGCGAGATGATCCGCATCCTCCAGGAGACATTACCCGCCCGCTTTGGGGGCTCTCCCCTGGACTATCAACTTCTGGAAGAAGAAGAGGAGGATGGCTTTACGCGACTCAACCTGCTGGTCCATCCAAGGGTGGCTATCTCTGACGAGTCGGCCGTTGTGGAGGCGGTTCTGGAAGGCCTCCATCCCCGGCTGGGGGTCTACTGGAGAGAGGCGGGGACGATCCGGGTCAAGCGCATCGAGCCCATCTGGACTGGACGAGGCAAGCTGATGCCCCTGAATCTGAAGCCCCGCGCCTCTCGGGAGCATCCGAGTTGAGATCTCCTGGCGTCAGGTCGCTCCCGCGGACGCTCGAACTGACGGACCAGGAGCGCGCACGCGCCGTCGGCTGGCCGACGACACGCCGCGCCCTTGGGTATTTCCGGCCTTACCTCCCGCAGGTCGGCGCGGGACTTCTGCTCATCGGCGCCGTGTCAGTTCTCGGGTTAGTTCCGGCCCTCATGATGAAGGAGATCTTCGATGCGGCTTTGCCTGCGCGAAACGCGCAACTCCTCCTGGTCTTCGCCGCCATCTGGGTGGGCTCGCAGGCCGTTGCTGCCTTGCTCGGCATGATGCAGCAGGTCCTGGCTGATCGGATCGCTCATGCGCTGATGTATGACATCCGGACACAGCTCTACGACCGGTTGCAGCGTCAATCCTTACGTTTCTTCTCTCAGACCAGGGCGGGGGAGATCATCTCGCGGATGAGCAACGATGTGGCCACCGTCCAGCAAACCGTGCGGTACAGCACCGTTACCATCCTCACCGCCCTGATGACCGCGCTGACCACCATCGCGCTGATGGTCGCCCTGCATCCAGGCATGGCCCTGGCCGCGTTGGTCGCCGTCCCCCTCTTTGTATTCCCCACCCGTCGGGTCGGGCAGGCCCAGCAGCGGTTAACGCGGCTCGTCGCGAGCAGGCTCGGAAAGTTGGAGAGCCAGATGCAGGAAACGCTTTCAATCAGCGGGGCCGTGTTGATTAAGTCGTTCGGCCGCCAGGAGTATGAGGTGGATCGGTTCAGACAGGAGTCGGCCGCGGTACGCGATCTCTCGATCCAACAGTACGCGGTCGCGCGTTGGCTCAACGCCCTGCTGGGATTCCTTAGCGCGCTCGGGCCGGCGATCTTGCTCGTCATCGGGGGCGCGCTATTCATCCGCGGGCAGGTCTCGCTTGGAACCATTGTGGCCTTCGGCGGCCTCTTGAGCCGACTCTACGCGCCTGCGGGTACGCTTGCGAACACCCATGTGCAGATCATGGGCGCGTTGGCTCTCTTCGACAGACTCTTCGAGTACCTCGACCTTCCCACCGAGATCGGGGAGCGGCCCGACGCAGTGGACCTGAAGGCGATGCGAGGTGACGTTCAGTTCCGGAACGTCTCCTTTCGCTACGGCACGGGGCCCTGGATCCTGAAAGGCATCTCCTTCGAGGCACGCCCAGGGCAACTGGTGGCGCTCGTAGGGCCTTCCGGCGCGGGGAAGACCACGATCACGTACCTTATCCCGCGATTCTACGATGCCACGGAGGGGGCTGTTGAGATCGACGGTTATGACGTACGAACCCTCAGCTTCCGGACACTGCAGCAGGCCATGGGTATCGTCAGCCAAGAGCCGGCGCTCTTTCACGGGACGATCCGGGAAAACCTCCGCTATGCGAACTTGGCGGCCAGCGACCACGAGATCGAAGAAGCCTGCCGCGCCGCCTATATTCATGACGTCATTGAGCGCCTCCCAAAACAGTATGACACCATGGTCGGAGAGCGGGGCTTCCATCTCTCGGGAGGTGAGAAACAGCGACTGGCCATCGCACGTGTGCTGCTCAGGGATCCGGCCATTCTCATCCTGGATGAGGCCACCAGCCATCTCGACTATGAATCGGAGGCGAAGGTACAGGCAGCGTTGGAGAAGGTGTCCGCGGGACGAACCGTCCTGGTCATTGCCCACCGCCTCTCGACGATCTTGCGGGCCGATAGGATTCTGGTCGTGGATGGTGGGCGCATCGTGGAACATGGCAGGCACGAGGAGCTGTTGGTTCTGGGAGGAGTCTACACCCGCCTCTACAAGGAGCAGTTCAAAACCTGACCTCGCGGCATCCGCGAAGGCGCCTTGCGTACGCGGGCCCCCGTCCATCGAGAGGAAGCGAGAGAAGATGGCGAACACCGAAGCCTCATTTGCCCTCACCTCGCACACCCGCCGGTTTATGTGGGCCACGATCGGCGTGGTCATCCCCCTGGCGGTCCTCCTGGTGCTCTTCCCCCGCCATACCGCTGTCTACTGGATGTGGGTCATGCGGGATCCTCGCTCCGCGGTCCTGGTCGGGACCGTCTACGCCGGCGCGACCGTCTACTACCTGCTCGCCTTGCTGAGCGACGACTGGCTGGAGACGCAGGCCGGCCTCGAGGGCATCTTCATTGTTTCGGTTGTGCTCCTCCTTGCGGTTGTCCTCCACTGGGATGCGGTCCGCCCCTGGCACCTGATGACCCTGGTCTGGATGCCCGCATACTATGTGCCGCTCCTCTTCATCCCCTATCTCTTCCGGTTAGAGGGGGGGTGGGCGCGTCTTCCGTGGAGTGACCAGGTCCAGATCTCCCGCGCGGCGGCCGTCTGGCTTGCGGCCCGCGGTCTCTCTTACGCGGCTGTCGCGACAGCCGGCTTCGTATTTGCCGGCGCCCTGACCCGCGCGTGGCCCTGGGCGATCGACCCCGTGGAGGTGCGCATGTTCCTGGGCCAGCCCGCGACCTTCATCGTGTCGGCCCTGGCCGTCCTGCGCGGCAACCTTCTCTGGCGGCGCCACCGGCTTCACCTCATCTACGCCGGGTCGCTGGGTGTCGTGCAGCTTGCGGGACTGCTGGCGCTGCCCACACCCTATCGCTGGGGGTCACCGCTGGGCGTACTCCTGCTCCTCATGTTCGCCGAATGGATTATCACGCCACTCGTCATCCTCGGCCGCAAGCCAAAGGGCGTGGGCGAGCGATCAACTCGGGAGACTGGCGTAGTTCTTCCGGGCGTCCCCACGCGCCCCTCGGCGGTGCAGTACGGGGTAATGATCCTGGGCGGCGCGTACCTTGCGATCGGGGTGCTGGGTTTCCTCCCGATTGATTCGATCAATCCCCCGAGTGGTAGCGTCACCTACCTCCTGCGGCACATCGCCGTTAACGGGCTGCACAACGTCGTCCACATCATGATCGGCATCACAGGCCTCGCGGCGGCTCGGCGGATGGCGTCCACACGCGCGTGGGGCAGGACGGTGGGAACTGCGCTGGTGGTCCTGTTTGTTGCCGGGCTCGCTCAGGCAGTTCTGGCAGGGTTTCCCCGCGACCAGTCACTCTTCGGACTCGTCGCCCTGAACCCGGCGGGCCACGTATTCCATCTCTCCACCGGGGTGATCGCCCTGATCTTTGGGTTCAGTGGTCTGGGTTCGGGTAATGGGAGGAGTTGACCCGATGCCCCTTCAAAAGTCCCGTCGCGAGACGATATAGTGAAGGGCGAGGGAGCGTGACCGTGGGCATTCGGACCAAACTCTGGACACGTGAGGAGTACGACCGGCTCGTGGCCGCCGGCGCGTTCCATCCGATGGCTCGCCTGCAACTCATCCAGGGGGAGATCGTCGAGATGGCGCCGCAAAGTGCCGGGCATGCGACTGCGATTGGGCGTCTGCAGAAGGCGCTCGAAAGGGTGTTCGGCGAGTGTCATGTTGTGCGGCCTCAACTCCCTCTGGCCCTCAGCAACGAGTCAGAGCCCGAGCCCGATGTTACGGTGGTGGAGGGCTCTCTGGAGGACTTCCGTCACCAGCATCCCGCCCGGGCCATCCTGATCGTCGAGATTGCCGACAGCACACTGAACTTCGACAGAGGGCGAAAACGCGCGATGTACGCGGCGGCGGGCGTGCCGGAATATTGGATTCTCAACCTGGTCGACGGTGTCCTTGAAGTCTATCGGGAGCCTCGGGAATCAACGTACGGCACAACGCACCGTCTCGGACCCGACGACCGCGTCTCGCCGCTCGCCGCCCCGGGCCATCAACTCCGCGTCGCCGATCTGCTGCCGTGAGGTGCACAAGACCACCTGAGATCAGCTCCACTCGGGCATGGCGGCGATGGCGTCCAGCAGGTTGTGAATCTTGTCGGTGTGCGCGTCTTCCTGCCAGCCTCCGCGTTGAGTGCGGAACGCGCCGTCGCCGGGACATCCGTCGTCGTCAGTGGCATAGAGCACGTAGTTGAGGGCCTGCCAGGCCACGCTTTTGTATTCAGGCGACCCCGTCGCCGCGGTATACATCGCGAGCACCGCCCCATAGGTAGACAGCACACCGCCCCAGGGATTCTTGTCGTAGTCCTGCTCGCCGCAAACCGCGATTCCGCTCCGCACCGTGATGAAGCGGCGATTGACGAATTCAATCAGAGCCCTCACATCGGCCCGCCACTCCGGATCGATCGCCTCCTTCTTCTCCAGCAAGTAGCGCGCCAGGTTCAGCGGCGCCCAAGCCGTCCGGTTGTCCAGTTCCTCGTGGTCTTCGAAGAACTGCACCCACAACAAGCCGTCTTCAGAAAGGTTAGTGATCTGGTACTGCTTGATCCACGCCCAGAGTCTAGCCCGAGGAGTTTCGAACTCCCTGTGACCCACCGCGATGAGGTCATCCCACAGGCGAAGGATGAACGACAAGTTGCCCGATACCTCCCCGCGCCCCTCGCCTGTGCGGTAGTCAACGCGAAACGGCCACGGGGAACGGCGTTCGTCGCCATCCCGCATGTTCGCCGACAGCACACGCGCGTTCTGCAGAGCATGGTCCCGGTATCTCTGTTCGTGCGTCTCCGCATAGAGGAGCTCTAGGGCATAGCCGGAGATGCCTCCTTTGTCCGGCTGGATCTCATACGGACGGTCGTTCTGCGACCCGCTGTCGGGCGGTTGAGGGAACCGGTCGCGCCACCCCGTCGATCGAGTGAATCGCGGGTATTTGCCCGTATCGGGCGTGCAGCTTTCCTTCACCAGGTAATCGCCCATCGCCCGCGCGAATTCGAGCACCTTTGGCCGGCCCTCGCCCTTGTACGCGTAATACTTCAAGTATGAGATGATGCCCATCCCGTTTTGGGTAGCCGGAATGAAACTCGGGCGCTCCGGTTGCACCGGCCGGTATTCTCCGTCCATGAAGGTCAACGTCACGAAGCGCGGATACCTGTTCTCGACTGGCGCATTCAGATACCAGTTCATCTCTCGGTCGATCGCGTCGGTCCAGGAAGTCCACGGCTGGAGGATCCCGCGAGCGTCGTACACCGGCGGATGATGGCCGAGCTTCTGAGAGGAAGTCTCATCTTGCCTGCAGGTTGCACGGGCGGTCATGACGATTCGAATCGATTGCAGCGTTCTTCGTTGGTCAATCTTCGTTTGTCCTTCTATTCTACCTGCGCGGCGGCTGGTGCCGAGGGACGCGCCTCGGGGACGCGGAGCAAACGCGCCTGGAACGCCGAGAGGCTCAACGTACGAAACCCGTGTCCTGACTGCATTGGCGGGCCCGGAGGGAATCGAACCCCCGACCAGAGGCTTGCGAGGTTGAGGCTCAGTTCGGCTCTGAACCACACGACAGGCAGTCGGCGCTCCGACGGCCCGGGGCTCCCTGACGGCTCCGGGACCCCGCCCGGCTTCCCGACAGTGACGCTTCACGGGCCGGCCGACGGCGCCGCAGCGGGCTTCCGGCTGAAATCGAAGCAGTCAGACATGTCGTCCGCTTTCTTGAGCCGGTCATTCCACGTCGGCACGCCGAACTGCGTGCAGCAGAACTTCAGCAGGCTGACGTGGGAGTGCAGTGCCTTGGAGATATGCCCAGACTTGGCGTAGGGGCTGAGCACCAGGCAGCCGACGCGTGAGCCGTAGCGGAACTGCGTCCCGTTCCACGCGGGATGCTTGCCGTTGCCCTGCCACTGTTCCACGTCCTGGGGATCGACGTGGTCGAACCACCCGCCCCAGTCGTCCCAGGTGATGAAGATGGCGGTCTTCGGCCACAACCCGCCCTTCACAATGGCGTTCACCTGATCGACCGTCCACTGCATGCCGTGCGCGACGTTGCCGACCAGCGGGTGGCCATGATCCTGTGGATCGGGCGGGTGTTCGCTCGCGTCGTGTGGCGCGTATACCCATGACACGGCGGGGAGTTTTCCGACGCCGGCGTCCTGGACAAACGTGTCGGAGGTCGTTTGATGCTGCTTGCCGAGCCCCGCGATGAAGCCGAAGGCGTATCCGCCGTAATTCCGCCACGTCAGGTGGGTCTTCTGCAGGCTCGCGGGCAGCGAGGGGAGCTTGAAGGGCGCGACACCCTTCCCACGCCGATACCCGGGCGGATTCTCGAAGACGGGGGAGTCGGCGGCGATCAGCATCAGGTGGTTGGGCGTGGAGGGTCCGGCCACGTCCGTGAAGTAGTTGTCGCACAGCGTGAACTGTTTCGCATAGGCAAAGTACGCCGGGATATCTTGCTCGGTAAACTGCAGGCGGACGGCGGTCTGCTTCCGGGTCAACCACGCCCCGTGCCGGTGGTCCGGGTCCTGCGTCGGCGGGTTGGGCGAATGGGGCAGCTGGATCCCGTTAGCCCCGGGAAACGTGCCAAAGTAGTTGTCGAAGCCATGGTTCTCCTTGATGATGAGCACGACGTGCTCGATTGGGCTCTTAGCGGCCATGCGTTGTTCTCCCTCGTTTGATGAGATCTAGTGCCGTCGCCCGCGTGAGCGGTTGTGCGGAGCGAGAATCAGCCTTTCCGGCCCGTGGACGCGCCTGGCTTGTTGGGGAGCGCGCTTGGCGCGCATGTCCTCAGGGGGCATGGTGCCGCCGGAAGACGAGTTGCTCACCCGGCCAGGGTTCGTCAAACGGGCCCCGGCGGACGTGTGTGAGGCCGCCCTGGCCGAGCCTTGCCGCCAGATCATCGATGGTCGCCCAGGAGAAGCTCTCGTACGCCCTCGGCGCACCGCCCTCCTCGCGTCCCTTCACCGCCTCGACAATGAACCGCCCCTCCGGCCGGAGCACCCGAAGAATTTCCCTCTCGACCTTTTCGATGTCTAGGGCGTGATCGAGCGAGTTGGTGAACACCACGTCCACGGTACCGGTGGCAAACTGCAGGTGATGAAAGTCGCCGTAGAGCACGTACCAGTTGGCCGGACCCGGGTTCAGATCGACCCCGACCGCAAAGCAGCCCAGCTCCAGGAAGACCTCCACCTCGGCGCCCAGGCGCGCGCCCAGGCAGAGGACGGTCATGCCGGGAGTCACCAAATGGCCAGCCTTCAGCCGTTGCTTGAGGACGCGCCGGAACCGCATGTGATAGTCGGCATACGCACCCAGATCCATCGTGTCCAGCTTGGACTGCTGATGACGGACGTACTCGTCGTAGCTCTCGTAGGTCCTGACGCGGAACCCTGCGGGCGCCTCCGGCTGCCAGGCTCCCTTGGGCGGGGGCTCGGGTGGCCGGAAGGATCGGAGAAACCTCCGGAGCCTTCGCGGATTGAATGCGTGCCGAAGACGCTGCGGGTTCCTGAGCGTGATCGAGAACTCGCGGCGGACCCGATCGAGCATCCGCTTCACAACGTCGCGGCGCCGCTGCCGATCACCGACGACCTCGATCCAGTCGATGAATTGAGAGAAGAACAACGCACTGTGTATGGATGTAGAGTCTCTTTGCGGCCACGGCCGTCCCTGGCGATGACGTCGGCTTCCCTCACTTCGCTCGGGGGCAGTAGCGGAGTATACGGCTGGAATTCGTGACGAGCACTCCCTCCAAGGCTCTGAGGAGCCGGGGCCGACCGGTCTCGAGTCTTAGCTTTAAAGATAGCGGACTCAGCGCGGGAGTGTCCTAAAGATCGTCCAAAGAATTCCTCTGCGGGGCGTTCGGCGACTTGCTCAACGGCAATCGGTCACGCGGGCGTCTGGAACCGGTAGCCGACTCCCGGCTCCGTGAGGATGTAGCGCGGCCGTTCGGGCTGGGGCTCCAACTTGCGGCGGAGTTGGCTGATGAACACGTGGAGGTACTGTGTCTCCTCGCCGTATTCCGGCCCCCACACCTGTTGCAACATCACTCGATGGGTAATGACTTTCCCGGCGTTCTGTACCAGGTACTTCAGAACATCGTACTGGGTGGGGGAGAGGTGCACGACCTGACCGACCCGCGTGACGAGGCGCCGCTCGACATCGATGCGGAGGTCGCCGATCTCGATGACGGGAGCCGCGGGCTGGCCTGCCGCGTGGCGGAGGGCCACCCGGATCCGCGCCACGAGTTCTTCGGCGCCGAAAGGCTTGGTGATGTAGTCGTCGACCCCCTGATCCAGTGCGAGGACCTTCTGGCGTTCCTCGCCCCGCGCGGACAACACCAATATGGGAACGTCGGATTGCTGCCTGATGCGCCGAGCGACGTCGAGACCGTCCACGTCGGGAAGCATGAGGTCCAGCAGGATGACGTCCGGGTTCCATCGGAGCGCCGCCAAGGCTTCCTCACCCGTCGCGGCCACCCGGACCGCATACCCGTGGGCTTCCAGGGTCCGCTTCAGCGCCCGGCGGATCTGGAGGTCGTCATCGGCCGCGAGCACACGGGCGCCGCTCATGGCCTCGCCTTCGGCGGTTGGTCGCCCACCTCGGGAGGCGCTTCCTCAAGGGGTAACAGAAACGCGAATCGCGCACCGGGCTCGCCCGGCCGCTCGACCCAGATACGACCTCCATGGGCCTCGACCAATCCTTTGCAGATCGCCAGCCCCAGCCCTGTGGCCCCGCGGGACCCCGGCAGCATGTAGAAGCGATCGAAGATCCGCTCGGCGAACTCGGGAGGAATCGGCGGACCCTCATTCGTCACCAGGACCACGGCTTCTCCGTTCTGCCGCCTTGCGGTGATCTGAATCGGTGTCCCTGGTGGAGAATGGCGCAGAGCGTTCTCAACGAGATTCAGGATCACGTCCTCAATGTGGGTGAAGTCCAGCCGCACGAGGGGAAGATCGGGTGGGAGATCCACCTCGATCGTACGCGGCTCTCCGGGGGCGGCGCGTGCATGATCCACGGCGGTCGCCACCACCTCCCGGAGATCGTACCACTGTTTGTCCGGCTGCATGACGCCTGCCTCCAGCCGAGAGAGGTCAAGGAGGTTGCTGACCAGGCGCGACAGCCGAGTGGCCGCGATGTCGATCGACTCCAGCATCTCCAGCCGGTCGGCCGCGCCCCACTGGATGTCAAGTTTCATGAGCGCCGCGGCGTTCATCCGGATCGCAGCCAGGGGCGTGCGGAGGTCGTGGGACACGGCAGCCAAGAGCGAGGTCTTGAGCTCGTCAGTCCGCCGTAATGCCTCGGCTTCGGCCGCCTCCCTCTGAAGCTGCAGTCGCCCGATCACCACCGCCACCTGCCCGGCGAACGTCGTCAGTAAGCGCCCTGTGGCTTCCGGCAGCCGCGTACCCTCAGGCGGCCTGACATACAGGACTCCCACGACGTTGGGCCCGACCGCCATCGGCACCGAGAGTGTTGCCTCTTCCACGGGCTGATGCGTCACGAACGCCTGAAGAGCCTGGGCGGGCGCGTCATCTTCGGACATGACTTCCGCCGGATGTTTTGTGGCCACTGCCCGACGCCGCAGCGACCCGTTGGCCTCCAGGATGTAGAGAGCACACTCCGGGACATCCAGGGCCTCGACGATCCGGTGGGGAAGCGTCTGCACGGTCTCCTCCGACGGCCCCGAGGCGCTGATCGCCGCACTTAATGCGTGAAGGGTTGAGGCCTCCCAGGCTCGTTGGCGTGCTTCCACCTCTCGCTCGCGCAGGCGTTGGGTGAGCCGGCTGGTTTCCTCGGCCACCAGCACGAAGACCGCCAGGCTGATCGCCTCATGGATGGACGTTACTTGAAACGTGAACGGGATCGTGAACAAGAAGTTCAGGCCGAAGAACGCCAGCACGCTGGCGACCAGACTAGGCCCCCGCCCCCACCAAATGGCGCTCAGGAAAACCATGAACAAGTAGACGAGCGCGATCTCATCCGCGTCGAGCGTGAGCCGCAATGTGAGCATCACGCCGGTAATGGCGAGACAAATGGCGGCCATGCTCAGATAGGGTTTGACCATGGTCCCTGACTTCGTGCCTGCGCCGGGTCTCTTCCTCCAACCCCCGCGCAACCCACCCGGGGGGCCATCCGGTACAGCACGCACGTTTAGGAAGCGTTTAGAATCATGGGCGCCTCTTTCAGGATTTCTTGAGGATTACGAGCCTACTCTGAAGCAATAGGGGCGCCGCGCCGATTCGTCTCCGCTGCGAACGGTGCCGCGCGAAGGTACTTTGCGCGCCAGAAGAAGGGAAGCGGCCGAGTTACGACCTATCCAGAACTGCGAGCACATCTCAAGCGTTTGGTACGTTTCTGGGTTCGAAGCGGACACCGAACGTTGCTGAGCCACGATCTTGCTCCGGTGATCGGAACGCTGGCAGGCATCGTCCTCGACGTGGGGGGAGGACGCCCCGCCTTCCACGATAACTTCTGGAATGGCCAGACGAGACGGATCCGGGTTGATCTTTCGCCATCGTTCCGCCCGGATGTGGTAGGGGACGTTGTGGCCCTGCCCTTCCACACCGGGAGCGTCGACACGGTCGTGATGTGCGAGCTCCTCGAACACATCGCCGAGCCGTATCTGGCCGTCGCTGAGGCGCACCGCGTCCTACGCCCTGGAGGGACACTGTTGGGTTCGACCCCGTTCATCATGGTGATGCACTCCGACCCCGCGGACTTTGCCCGCTACACGGCCGAGGGCCTCCGGAGGCTGTTGCGCGATTTCTCAACGAAGACGATCATCCCGCACGGCAACCATGTTGGTGCCTCATGGAGACTCATGGCGACGCGCTTCCGCCTCCTCCTCGTCTTCAACCCCCTCTTCAGATTGTTGAGTCGATGGCAGGACGATCGGTGTCCTGAAGGGTACACGTTCGTCGCTCTCAAGCGAGGGTCTTCAGAGGACGTCCAACTGCATAGCACGTATTACAGGAGCGAAGTCAGATGGGAACGTCATTGCCCTTGAAGATGCCAGCCGACGCTGGGCTTTCCCGGTGGCCTGTGATGGTTGCACATCACCTTAGGGGAGCCCAGACCGTCAGCCATTCACATCCATTTTCGGACTTCACGGCCCCACGCTGCCAGAGCGACAGCGGCCAACATCAACCCCGAGGTCCGGCGTGTAGAGCTCCCCTCACCGCGCGTAGAGGGGGCAGTTGGTCGAGAGAATGTTGCCGGAGGCATACACGGCCGTTGTCAATGAATCCGCGACATATGGCTCGCAGGCCCCGGTGAAGTCATTCCCGATCACGTAGAGCCCGCCATGCGCGTTCTGGAATTCGACAGCCTTTCGAGAACGCAGCGGGCTGACGTGGGACACATTACGGCGAATGTCGACGTTGTCCACGTTGACAAAATACAGGCCCGCCATGGGCGACCCTAGTTCCCGCAATACCTGGTTGTCCCACACACGCCAGTCATGGCGCCGGGTGCCGTCGACAGCCCTCACATACACCCACGGCACAGAGTCACTGTCGATCACGTTGTCGTGAAGGTAGATCCCGGCCACCTGGCTGCGGCCGCCCGAGGCGAACGGGAGCAACCGGCTGCGAATGTACGTGCGGCGAATCTCAACATTGAGCGCCGCCATGCCTGGATTCGGCTCGAAATCGAACCCCGACCTGCGACTGTGAAGGAACTGCACGTCCTCGATGAGCGCCCCGTTGACGTTGACCAGCGCAATACCTTGCCGGCCGTTCCTGTCGATGATCACGCGGGAGACCCGGACATTGCTGTTGGGCCCCGACCGACCTCCAAAGTAAACGCCGTCACCGTATACGGCGTCGATCGTGACATCCTCGACGACAACACCCTGGACGGTGTGAAATGACAGGGCGTGGGCAAACTCATAGATGCCCCGGTAGCTACCGAACCCGGGATAGTGATCGGGATCGTCGGACACCGTGTTGACCCCCTGAATCCGGAGGTTCCGGACGGTGATGTTGCGCCCACCGGTAAAGTAGAGGTGGCGATTGCCGTATGGGTACTGCAGTTCCTCGGGGCTCAGGTCGAACCGCCTGAACGTCGCGCCGTTGCCTACAAAAACAAGATCATTCCTGCTGCTGACCTCTATCGGCCGCTCGGTTCTGTAGCAGGCATTCCGTCCGAAGACGAGCGTAGAGTTGTCTGGCACCGAGGCGATCCAGGTGGCGATGGCCGCCGATACCTCCCGTGAGCAGTCGGCTGCAATCGAGGCGGGGATATTGTACACGTGCGGCCCCGGAGAAGGAGTCGGCGCAGGTGTCGGAGTCGGTCTGGGGGTCGTCGTCGGGGTCGGTCTCGGGGCCGGGGTCGGAACGGAGCCCGGGGGTGAAGTCGGGAGGGATCCCTGAGGCGGAGTCTCGGCAAGTGCTGACGGTCCGCCGCCGCCGTGAAAACCGGGGAGGAACGTTGCAGCGGCAAGCATGGCCGCGACGGCAAAGAGGGCGAACAAACGACAACGCACCGCAGTGCCTCCTGAGGCAGGCCCTCCGATGCGTCGCTGATTCCCCCCGCGGAAGATCTAACAACCCAAGGGTACGCCGCCGAATTGTGGGCTGTCAACCGCCGATTGCCACAACCAGGGTTCTCATGACGATAGGCATCAATCAAATTACACAGATGTCGGACTTGTGAAACATGTATTGTGTCTGGAAGACCTGTGAGGGTTCCAATCCGTTCCCGCCCATCAATCGCCGTTCATTTCAGGTAAGCCGGCCCAGGACGCTGCACATCCGCTCCGAACCCGGCGGCACCAAGTCTCTCGAGTCAGGCGCACAGGCAATCCACCGGGTCGCCGCCATCGCGCCATCCCTGCTGGACTTTGCTTACTCCCGCAGCCGCCGGCCTGCCGGCGAGTGCCGGTCGGGCCAGGGCCTCATTGTCCGCCCCGCAGCCAGCTCGTCGCCGCGAAGTGGCGCAGCGCGTGAGGATGCAGCCGGCGATGATCGGGCAGGCCCGCTCGGTCACAGAACAGGAATACCTCGGGCGACGGCGACGGATGCCGCGCGAGCCACGTTTTGAGGGCCCGCGTGGTCGTCGGCCCGATGAACGCCACGCGATCCTTCCGACCCTTGCCGGAGCGGACGAACAGGCCACGGTCGGTCGGCCGCCAGTCCTCGACAAGCAGGCGCAGCAGCTCGTTGGCGCGGAGCCCTGAATCAGCCAGCGCCAGGAGGAGCGTCCGATTTCTGGTCCCTTCGAGAGAGTCGGGACACGCCGCCAGCGCCGCGCGGAGTTCGTCCTCAGTGGGCACATCGGGGAGCGTCTTCGGGGTGCGCATGGTGAAGCCGCGCAGCGGGGTCTCCGCGAGCGCCCCGGTTTCAACGCACCACCGCGGGAACGTCTTGAGGGTGCGATAGGCCTGGTGCTGACGGCTCGGAGAGAGCCCGCGCTCCTGTAGGCGGACGAAGAAACCGCGCACACTTGAACACGCCAGTACGGATCACTGGTTACCTACAGGTATCTAATGAGTACGGAATCAAGGGGTCTGATACCTGTCGCGATTAGAACAGCGTATCAGCGGACGTCGATCGTTCCGCGCATCCCCGCTTCCTGGTGTCCTTCGATCGTACAGGCGAAGACGAATCGGCCGCGCTGACGGGGGAGAAACTCCAGCCTGGCCGACTTGGCGGGATCGAGACGGATCAGGTCGAGACCGCGGGCCTCGACGTGCAGGGCGTCATCGATGATGGTCAGCGGAAGCCCTCGAAGGAAGATTGACTCGAACTGGTGGGCGATCTGTCCGCGGTTGGTGAAGACCAGCCTGACGGGCCGTCCTGCGTCCAGATGGATCACCGAAGGGCGAAAGGCGAACTCGGTCATCTGGATCTCAACGGTCCGCTGTGTCTCGACCTGCGCGCCGCGCGCGCCAGGCAGAGCCGTTGCGAGCGACAGGGTCACGAGCACCAGAAGACGTCTCATCGGCATCGTGGGGAGGGCCCCAGACGAGCCCTCCCCGCAGCCAATCAGTCCTTGTTGTACGGTGTCAGCAGCGGGTTGAACTCGCCGAAGATCCCGCCCGGATTCGGGTACCAGATCCACATGTGCAACGTGACCAGCGGCGGATGCCAGAAGTTGAACTCGGCGCCGGATTTGGCGTTGGTCTTAGCGCACTTCGCCTCCGCGGCGGCTACAACGAACGACCCGTCCTTGTAGTGGCAGGCGGCCGCAAACGACCCGTACTGCGCGCCCTTGATCGGCGCCGTCGCCGGCTTCTTTGGATACACCCACTCGATGGCGACCAATTGCCAGACGTCGCCCTTGCGAACATACACGAGCATCGGCGGCTTGGTGACGTCGAAGCCTTCGATTTTGGGATTCAAGAAATGATAGCCCATGTTGGGGATCATCTGCGTGATGATCATGTATCCGTCGGTCTTGGCGCGCTCCAGATCCATCGCGTACTTCGCCGTGGCCAGCCGGGCGTCGGCCACCTTGGCCAGCACCTCGGGTGCCACCGCCGGCTGCGCTGCCGCCGCGTGCGTCATTATGGATGGATGCACGCCCTGCTCCGGTGCCCACGGGTTCAGCGAGACGCCGGCGCCCCAAGCGAGGACGGCGAACACAGTCACCACCAGAACAATCACCATCGACCTTCGCATTTCCTCCACCCCCCAATGTGTCGTTCGATTCGTACCGGGCACGCAAGCCTTCGAAAGAGCTTTCGAAAAGGCGATTCAGGAGAGATTGCCGCTCATTATCGACGTGAAGAAGGAGAAAGGAGAATCTACTTCCGCCGTGTCTGCGTAGTGCTGTCGCTGCGCTTGGGATGTTGTTGCACCGACCTGCCTTCGGTCGCAGCGTGCACAATATCTCCGGCAAGGAGATTCGAGTCGCGGGGTTCGAGCTTCTTCTTCTTTTGCTCTCTACCTGACCGTTTTAGCATAGGTACAGTATAGCACAGAGGCCGCGTCCACCTCCCAGCGAAGGCCGCTTACCTGGTAAACAGGCCCACTCGGGGGATCGGCAGGAAAACCGCCCTCTCAGCCGCACCAGGACGGGCGCGGCGAGAGCGGGGGAGGCATCTGGCTATCCCCGCTCTGCAGACTTTCTGGCCACGATACCGCCTGTCAGCTTGTCACTCCTGCGCAGGACGGAACGCCCCCTGCGTTCAAAGGTCCCAAATGGAGAACCACCTCAGCCGGCGTTCGCGGCTGGCTTTCCGTCCCGCTCACCCTGAGCCGCGGCTGCCGTGCTCCTCAGTACACCTGCTCAAACACCGGTACTGATAGTCGCAATAGTGGCCGTTGAAGAACGCGGCCGCCTGCTGACACGCGGACCAAGTTGCATACGGACCGAAGAGGAGCACGGACGGGTACGTATAGCCGTAGACGACCCACCAGGTCGGCTAATAGAACTGTGCCGAAACCGGACTCGCCAGGCCAACCAGCACCGCAACCAGCATGACCGCCCCAATCCATTTCCGCGGAACCGTCATAAGGCCACCTCTCCGAATTCGGATCCCGAAAGTGTGGCTATCCTTAGGAAGGCGCTTGAAAGAGACGAACGGCTGCTGGGGTCCCCAGCAGCCGTTCGTCTCGATGCTCCCCGCCGTGCCGTACGGAACGAAGCTCCCGAATCCTACATCTCGTAGGTGGGTGCCCTCCCAACCGCCTTGGCTTCCCGCGGTCGTTCTCGCGAGTCTGCCGCTTCGGCCGGAGGCGAGCTCCCGGGAACTATGCGTTGGATCGGAACTTACCGGTCCGCCTCGTACACGGCAGGGAACTCGTTCCGAGCACTATGGTAGCAGCAACCCCGGTGATCGGCAATCCGGTCTCACCGGGCGATCTCGATGTGCGCCTCCCGCAACAACGCCGGGTCGACCTCGCTGGGGGCCCCTGTGAGAAGGTCGGTCGCGCTGGCGGTCTTCGGGAAGGCGATCACCTCACCGATCGTCGCTATATAGGGGAAGGCGCCGGTAGTGGGTCAGTTTGGCAGGATAGGGGATCTAGCGGCAGTCCGTGAGAAAGGCCGCGTCTAGCAGGATTTCATGATCCATCACGGTCGCCGTTCGGCAGGACGGGCGCGGCGAGGGTGGCGAGGCATCTAGGTATCGCTCCATCTTCATCTGAAGAGATCCCCTCCCTTCAGCTTCACCGTGTCCGGCGACATCCTGGCCTCCTCGAGTTTCCTGAACCGCTTGCAGAGCTCGGCCCACCTCCTGTTGGTCTCGGCCTGCGTAAGAGGGGCGAGACCGGCCCGCTCATCATCCTCGGGACCAATATGCACTAAGACTCACCTCCTCCCCTCATCCGTCTGTCGTGCCCCTCACCTTCACTTGCCACGCCTCGATCTTGCATCTCAGGTCGATCATCGGCTTGAAAGGCCTGAACCCGCCAAACCCGCCTCCTGGGACCGCCCCAGGACGGGCGCGGCGAGGGCGGGGAGAGCAATCAGTCAGGCTGAGGGCCTTACCCGGCTATCGCGTTCTTCTAAGCCGGCAGAATTTATTGACTTGTTGACTTCGTGACGTGCTGCGTGCGTGACCTCCGCCGCGGGCGCGGGGCCTCCTGCAACCGGGGCCGCCCTGCATCTACCTGCAGAATTGAGCCTTGACCGTCTGATAGTAGATTTTCGCGTTCGTGAAGCGATACGAAGGGTGCCATATAGCGGCGATCTTCACGTTAGACGGAATGTGCGGGCGAATGCAAGCATCAAAGGCCGCCCACGCTTTCCCTGCAACACCAACGTGGGTGGGGTCGATATCAATGATTTGCTCAATAAGCTCGCGTTGGCGCTTCCGCGTTGCCTCCTCGATTTCTCTCGGGTTGGAACTCTCCACTCCTCCGGTGTTCTTTAGATCGATGAAGGCTATCCTCGACATCAGGGAACTGTGCTCCTGCTCCTCACCAGGCTCAGACCGCGAGGGAAGGCAGTAGAAAGCTCGCACAGCCTGCCTGAGCTGAACGTAGAAGCGCTTCCGAATCCCCTCCGGATGCCGCAAGAGCTCCCGCATATCGCGCCGGTTGTCCCCATGTACCTGCATCCACTTCTCATTGGGTTCCGGGCAGACAATCAGCAGCCGCTGCTCTTGCTCTCGCCATGTTTTCTCATCAACGATGCCGTCCAGCCAAACTGCCATACCGATGGCCTCCGTTCCTTTCTAGAAGCCCTCCAGGTTAGGACCCAGAAGTGGTCCTCTGGCTTCCATGCGGTTCGCCCTGTGTCTTTTCTGAGGACGTAGCTGCATGCTCGACCCCATGGAGTTGTTTAGTGGCGGTTATCTCCCTATCCTGCCCCGAGAAGGTGGAACTTTGCCCAGTGCATATCCCGTTGCCTCTGCGGTTCGCGACCTTCCTCAATGGCTGGAGTAATTTGCGGCCAACGACGAGATAGTGAGACGTGGCCTGTGGAACACTCGACATGTTGGTGCGCGAGCTCTGGCCCCGAAGCACCTCGGTTGCCTCGAGGAATTTGTCAGCGTGCCGCTGGTAAGCTACAGAGAATGCGATGAAGGAGTGCTCTGCTCCCCATTTCATGAGACAGATTCGGCGAGGTCAAGCTGGCGTCGCTCGCCGCGGTACTGTAAGGGCGACCTGAAGCCGAGCGCCGAGTGGGGCGCCGCGGCATTGTCGTCCACGAACCACCCGGGAATCTGTTCGAGCACGACCTGGGCGCTCGCCAGATCGGCACTGGCGATGTCGTCGCGCCGCAGGGTGTTGACAAAGGCCTCCGCCATTCCGTTCGACTGCGGGCTGTAGGCCGGCGTGGTAATCGGGATCAGGTGCAGGCGCTCGGCGGTGCAGAGCGTGTCTAGCGCGGTGAAGATTCCGTCGTTGTCGCTCAACCACTGGATCGGCTGCGGCGGGCGGGTCCCGCCGCAGCACGTGTCCACGGCCCGCTGGAGCAGCTCCTGGATGTCGTGGCGCGTGAGATGCCGCGGGGCCGCGAGATGCGCGAGAGCTTCCCGATCGTAGCAGTCCAAGGCAAAGCC
>JBGPLF010000050.1:0-18984 GCA_041486265.1 bacterium | reverse complement strand
AGTGGGACCCGCTGGAGATCGCCCTCTGGCTGGCCCCCCAGGTACCGTCCCAAGTGGCCTGGCGGATCGGCAGCGTGCATCGCGGCGCTGCGGCGAAGCTTCGCACCTGGCTCAACCATGAGGGGGCCACCGCCACCGTCGAGCTGGGGCACCAGGATCTGCCGCTGATCGTCGACCTGCCCGCCCCCGAGCAGGTTGGCATCGACCGCCTGTTGGGGGCCGTCGCAGCCAACATGCTGCGCAGTCCCAACGAGGTCGTCTCACGCAGCGCCGACCGCTCCCCGGCCGCCGCCATCTGGCTCATGCCCGGGAAGAGGACCGTCGCAACAGAGATCGCCAGGATGCCAACGGGCGCCTGCACTGTGGTGAATGCATAGTCGAGCGCGGCGACAGCGCTCACCCCGGGCGCTGTGGGCAGCAGCGACGCGAAGAAGCGCCCAACGTTCGCGTTGATCTCAACGATCGCCAGCCCAAGCATCGCCGGTACCGCCAGCCGGCGGACTGTGCGGACGGCCGGGTGCGACCAGTCGAGTGCGAACCGGTAGCGAAAACCGGCGCCGTGAAGGGCCGGCATCTGAGCGAGAAACTGCGCCGCGGTCCCCGCGATCCATGCAACCGCCAGGCCGGTGATCCCCATCCGGGGGCCGAGCCACAGCGTACCCAGAATGGTCACGACGTTAAAGATCAGTGGGGCGACGGCCGGCGCGGTGAACCGGCGCAGCGCCTGGAGGTAGGCGGTGGCGAACACCGACAGCGCCAGAAAGAACATCGACAGGAAGTTGATGCGTGTGAGATGGATGGTCAGGGCGAGCTGCGCCGGGTTAGCGGTGAACCCCGGCGCCGCTAGCGGGACGAGCAGCGGCGCCGCGACCAGACCGGCCACCACCATTACGACCCCAATCGTCAGAACAGCGGTGAACAACAAGGCGGGCACCTGGCGGAATTCGGCGTCGTCCCGGCGGGAGAGCACGTCCGCCAGCGTTGGGATCAGCACGATGCTGAGGGTCCCGCCGAGCAGCAGTCGTTGAACGAAGAACGGGAGGTAGTACCCGATGACGTACGCCGCCTTCGCGTCCGATGCGCCGAACAGCGCGGCGATGATCACCTCGCGCACCAGCCCGAGCGCCCGGCTTCCCACCGTCGTGACGGCCAGAAACGAGGCGGCCCGCGCCAGGCGCGGCTGGGGGGACGGGGTACTCATCGATCACGAGGCCGCTTGTGGCCCCGCGGCTCCCGTGCTAGAATCGCGCAGGATTGTCGTGCCCTCCACGCGGCACGCCTCGGAGGGAATGCAGTGGCGAAGCGGATCAAGTCGGGACTCAAGCATCGACGCAAATCACTCAGGCGCGCCGCGGCGAATGCCAGCGTGAAGTCGCGGATCAAGACTCTGGTTCGCGGCACTGCTGCCGGACCCAACGTGATTCCCGCAGCCCAGGCGGCGCTCGACAAAGCCGCCGCGCGCGGGGTGATCCATCCTAACGCCGCGGCCCGCCGGAAGTCTCGCATGATGCGCCGCGCGGCGTCCGGCCCGGCCTAGAGCCGGACGCCCGATCCCCGGCGTACCGCCGGGCGGCGATCTACCTCGCAGAACCGCACGATCAGGGTCTCGAGCACCAGGCGCGGTCCGCTGCCCGTCTTGATGGCGCGGTCCGCCGCCTCAAGCGCCGCAAAGATCCCAGGAAACTGCTCGGCTCGATACCCACGAGCCTGCTCCGTCACTTTTCGCGCCACAAACGGATGGATGCCCAACTGCTCGGCCATGCTGGTGGCCGGTACCTGCCGCCCGGCGAGCGTGTGCGCGCGCAAGATGAGCCGGAACTGCCTCGCGATCATAAAGAGCACCTGCAGCGGCTCGTGCGTCGAGAGGATATCGTGCAGGGCGCGCAGCGCCGCCGGAGCGTCGCGGCCGCCCACCGCGTCCACCAGGGTGAAGATTGATGCCTCGCCCAACCGGCTGGCAATCGCCTCCACGTCGGCCGGCATGACCTGCACGTGGTCGCCGACGTAGGCGGCAATCTTGGCCACCTCGTTTTCCAGGTCCCGGAGGTTGCCCCCGGCCAGCGCCACCAGGGTCTCCGCCGCGCCAGGCGCCGGGCGCTTGCCGACCGCCGCGAACCGGTCGGCGACCCATGCCGGCAGATCGCGGGGAGGCATCGGTCGGCACTCGATGACGGTGCCTACCCGCTTGAAGGTCAAGAAGAGGCGCCGGCGCCGGTCGAGATCGCGCGCGACGAAAATGCCGATCGCCGGGCTGTCTCCCCGCTCAAGATAGGCGATGAGCGCCTCATGGTCCGTCTCGCGCATCGCTTCGAGCCGCCGCGTGACGACCACACGCGAAGGACCGAAGAACGGCGCGGTGTCGAGCCGCGTGAGTAGATCGCCGACCGGCGTGGCGCCATCCAGGACATCGAGATTCAGGCTCCGATCCTCCGGCGTCAGCGCCTGATCAATCAGCCGCTCCAGCGCCTGCTCGGTCAGGTAATCCTCCTCCCCCACGATGAGGGTCGGGGCGCTAGCCATGACGGTGTTCCCCGGACCGCAGGCGCTCGATCAGCGATGCGATCTCCTCCGCGGACTCCGGCCCTTGAGGCATCTCCGCGCGGGACAATGACACGTCGACGAAGGCACCGGCGGCAAGACCCAAAGGCAGCTCGGCCGCCGGGACGTACGCGCGACCGCCGCCGTCGAGAAGGATCACGGCGACCCCATCGACGACACGGTCAATGAAACCGCGCACCGATCCGGTCCCTGGCCGGCGTCACGCGCCAGGCCGCTCCGTCACTCGTCAATCTCACCGCACCGTCGAGATCAGTCCGGAACGTGGTGACCCGGGCCGCCGCCAGCGCGTCGAGCGTCGTCTGATGAGGATGGCCACAGGCATTGTCCGTGCCCACCGAGATGACCGCGATCTGCGGCTGGACTCGCGCAAGAAACTCCGGCGAGGTGGACGTGTGGCTGCCGTGGTGCCCCACCTTGAGCACCTGGGCGTCCAGCGGCGCGCCTCGTTCAAGCAGGTACCGCTCCCCGGGGGCCTCGAGGTCGCCGGTCAGCAGCGCCGCAGTGCGACCGAAGGTGATCCGCGCGACGACCGATCCTTCGTGCACAGGAGTGCCGCCGACGTGCGGGATCGGCTCGGGAGGGTAGAGGATCGTCACGCGGACCCCGGCCCCGAGATCAACAACGATACCTTCCCGGGCCAGCCGGTAGGGAATCCGCCGGGCCTCGACCACCCGAAGAAACCGCGTGTAGGACGGGGAAGGATGTGGCACACCAGGGTCCAGCACAAGTCCGACCGGGAAGTTCTCCACGACCGCAGGCAGTCCTCCAACATGATCCTCATGGGGATGGGTCAGCACGACGACGTCCAGCCGCCGGACGCCGGCACGGCGCAGCGCGGGCACCACGCGCATCAGACCAATATCCCAACCGGTTTTCTCGGCGCCGACCTCGCCTCCGCCGTCAATCAACATCGCAGAACCGGCGGGGCTCTGAATCAGAATCGAGTCACCCTGTCCGACGTCGAGGACCGTGACGGTCAGCGCCGACGGCGGCCGCGTCGCGGCGACGTACCAGATCGCGACGATGAGCGCACCTGCTGCGGCAAATACCGCGCGCGCGCGAGGGGGCGGTTTCCATGATCCGGAGCCAATGCTCACACCGCTCCCGAGCAGGGCGAAAAAGGCTGCGGCGGCGATCGGCGGTACGGGCGGCGTCGGTACCGTCGCCCATGACAGGCTGCCGAATCGCGTAGCAATCCATAGAATCGCCCGCAGGCCGGGCTGCAACAGTCGCAAGAGCGGCTCACCAATCGCCGGAGCGGCGACGACCAGGAGCATGAACGCGAAGCCCGCCGGAGTGAGAGCCGCGATGAGGGGCAGCACCAGGATGTTGGCGACCAGACCGGCCACGGGCACGGACTGGAAATGGACCGCCAGGAGGGGAGCCACGGCCATCTGCGCGCCCAGCGTCACACCCAGGACCGCCGCTGGTTTCGGTCCGAGCACCGCCAATTGCCGCTGGAGGGCTGGCGTCACGAAGAGCAGGCCCCACGTTGCCGCAAACGAGAGGTGAAAACCGATGTCGAAGAGCACCGTGGGATCGATGGCGAGCAAGACCAGGGCGGCTGTCGCCAGCGTGGCGGCGCGGTCGGTCTGGCGGCCTGCGAGCGGCGCCACAAGCGCGACCGACGTCATGATCACCGCCCGGCCGACGGACGGCGCCCATCCGACCATCGCGGCAAAAGCCGCCACGCTGAGACCAGTGATGGCAACAGACGGCGCCACAGGCAGGCGCGCGGATTGCGCCGCCCACGCACATGCCCCGGCGACGATCGCTACCTGCGCGCCCGAGACGACCAGGAGATGCACGAGGCCGGCCCGCGCGAACTGCTGGTACAGGTCAGGCGTCAGGTACGTGTCGATCCCCAGCAACAGGGAAAGGAGCAGTCCTCCGTAAGGCGCCGGCAGGATCCGCAGGGCGCCGTCCACCACACGCTGGCGCATCGCAGCGATAGCGCTGCGGACGGACCAACCCCCGGGGCGCAGAACGGTGATCCCGTTGTCGGGATCAGCCTGCACCACCCCGACCATACCGCGGCGTCGTAGCGCGGCCTGCTCGGATCGTTCCCCGGGATTCCCCGCCGGCTGGCCCAGCCGGAAGCGCCCGCGGACGAGGACCTCAGCCCCAACGCCGGCGGCCGGAGGATGGCCTTTGCCGTTGACTCGAACCAGCGCGCTGACCGGCTGAAGACTCGGCTGCGCCGGCACTGGAGGCTGCCGTGCCAGGGAATGACGGCCCCTGCGCCCCGAGACGAACCTGGGTACCGCCGATCCGACGTCCAGACCCGTGAGCAGGACGGTGGCCCGCCACCCTCCTGAGGCGGAGGCCTCCGCCTCGTCGTCGACCACGCCTCGAGCCACGATATGATGCCCGGCGGCGGGCTGTGGCCACAATGGCTGACGGCTGACCTGGAGTGCTGCGTGCGCAAGCCCGAGCGCGGCAAAGGACACAATAGCACCCAGCAGCCTCGCCGACGGCCGGCCGATCACGTAGCAGACTGCCCAAAACGCCGCGCAGCCCGCCACCAATGCCGTTGCATTCGCGAGTGAAGGCTGCACCCACTCGGCCAGCGCGATGCCGCCGGCAAACGCCGCCGTCAGCCAGACGATCGCAGGCAACTGAACGAAGAACGCCACGGGACTGTGCCCCCGAAGGAGAATCGGCACAGCCCCGCAGCGTTTACGGGTATGGTCGGGTAATCAGGCGCGGAACCCGCGTGTCGCTAACTCTTCGCTGCGACCTCGCCCTGCAACCGCTCGACGAAACCCACCAGGGGCATGGCGCCCAGATCACCCGCCGACCGGCTGCGCACTGCCACGGCCCCGGCCGCCGCCTCGCGGTCACCCACGACAGCCATGTACGGGACGTACTCGACCTGCGCCTGGCGGATTTTGTAGCTGATCCGCTCGTTTGATCCGTCCATGGACGCGCGCAGGTTGCCGGCTTCGAGTTGTGCGCGCACCTGCTGCGCGTACGGCACGTGGCGGTACGCGATCGGCAAGATCCGCACCTGCTCCGGCGCCAGCCACAATGGAAAGCGGCCTTCGTACTGCTCAATCAGCAAGGCGACCCACCGCTCCATCGTGCTCGTGACTGCGCGATGGATCATGACCGGCCTGTGGGCCGCGCCATCCTCGCCGATGTACTCGAGTTCGAACCGTTCCGGCAGCAGGAAATCGAGCTGGATCGTCGAGATTGTCTCGTCCTTGCCCGCCGCTGTCGGCACCTGGACGTCGATCTTGGGACCGTAGAACGCCGCCTCGCCCTTCGCTTCCGTAAACTCCAGTCTCATCTCGCCGAGGGCCTCCCGGAGTTTGTCCTCCGCCAGGTCCCATAACTCGTCGTGCGGCATGAAGTTAACACGATCGGCGGGATCGCGCAGCGACAGCCGGTACCACGCGCCCGCGATGTGGAAGTCAGCATACACGCGCTGGATCAGCCGGGCCACACCCACGATTTCGTCCTTGATCTGATCCGGCCGGCAGAAGATGTGGGCATCGTTCATCGACATACCCCGCACCCGGTGCAGGCCCGTCAACACACCCGACCGTTCGTACCGGTAGACCTTTCCCAGTTCGGCGATCCGGACCGGGAGGTCGCGGTAGGAGTGCTGCCCGTGCTTGTAGATCATGATGTGGTGCGGGCAGTTCATCGGCCGCAACACCAGCTCTTCGCTCTCGAGTTGCATCACAGGATACATATTCTCGCGATAGTGATCCCAGTGGCCGGATATCTTGTACAGAGCCGAACTGGCGATCTCCTGACTGTAAACGTGCTCGTACCCCGACGCGAGTTCCAGGTCGACGATGTAGCGCTCGATGATCCGGCGGATCGTCGCGCCTTTGGGCAGCCACAGCGGCAATCCCTGGCCGACTTCCGACGAGATGAAGAACAGGTTGAGCTCGCGGCCGATGCGCCGATGATCGCGGCGGCGCGCCTCCTCGAGGCGGCGCAGATGCGCCTCAAGCTGCTCCTGCGTCGGATACGAGACACCGTAGATGCGCTGCAGCATCGGCCGGTGCTCGTCCCCTCGCCAGTATGCGCCCGACGTGGACAGCAATTTGATCACGCGGATCAGGCCGGTGTTCGGCAAGTGCGGTCCGCGGCACATGTCCTGGAACCCGTCCTGCCGGTAAAAGCTCACACGCTCATCGGGGATATCGTTGAGGAGCTCCTGCTTGTAGACCTCCCCTTGCTCGGCGAACATCCGGCGCGCCTCGTCGCGCGGGATCTCGACCCGCTCGATGGGCTGCCGGGCGGCGGCGAGTTCGCTCATGCGCGATTCGATGCGCTCCAGGTCCTCCGGGCTGAACGGGCGGCCGATGTCGAAGTCGTAGTAGAAGCCTTCGTCGATCGGCGGGCCGATCGCGAGTTTGGCCTCGGGGAAGAGTTGCTTGACCGCCTGCGCCATCAGGTGAGACGTCGAATGCCAGTACACCTCGCGGCCCGCAGGATCGTTGAACGCGACGAACTCGACGCGGGCGTCGGCGTTGATCGGGGCGGCGCGGTCGCGGGGGCGGCCGGCGACCACCGCCGCCACGACCACACCGAGCCCCAGTTGCGTCGCGAGCGCACCGATCGCACTGCCCGCAGGGATCTCATGCTGGGACCCATCGGCTAGCTGCACCCTCACGTGTGCCATCGTGGTTGCCCCCTCGGATCGCGCTGCAAAACAACAAACCCGCCCCCCCAGAGGGGCGGGTTCCCGCGGTTCCACCCTCGCTTCCATCCGGCGCGTACTTCGCGCGGCTCAACGCGTGCGACTGCGCGCTACCGGACGCTCACTGCGCGATCTCGGGCGCACCCGGCGGCTAAATTGGCGGCCTGTCCGACCGCCGTTCGTCCGCAGCTCAGAGGGGGTATTCCGCCGCTCCGACTGGCAGGGCTCGCAGCCGCTGACCCCGCCTCTCTCAACCGCCCGGACCTCGGACGGCGCAAGCCGAATGCCGACGTACTCGTCCTCGTCCTCGCCAACTACAAGAGTAATGGTAGGAGGCGCGGTTGCAGATGTCAATGCGGCGTCGCCGCCGCTGTGCACCGTGTCTGCCGTTTCGCGCCCACGGGCTATAATGGCGGCGGAGACCTTTTGTGGCGAGGGTGCGGGTGAGACTTCACTCGCTTCGCAGCGCGGTATCCGGCGTCGTGTTCTTCATTGCCGCACTCGTCCTTGCGGCCTCGCCGGCGGCCCAAGAGCGCGTCAGGCACGATGCCGGGGAATTTGAATACTTCGTCTCCCCCACCGGTGTCTTAATCGCGGCCCCGCACGGCACGTACGACGCCAACACCGCGGCCATCGCTATCGACACCGCCCGAAAACTCGGCGCCGGGTACATCGTGTTCCGTGGAATTGACGGTCAGGGACTCCGGATCAACGTAAATCGCCCGACTGAAGGAGCCGGCCGCGAGTGCACCAACGAGGTCCGCTCGGACCGGGCGAAGGCCGTGTATGAAACCTACACGCGGCTGGTGCGCGTGGCCGCCGGTCGGGAACGTCCCTCCTTGTACGTGGAGATCCACGGCAACGCGGAGTCACGCTCGGCGCACAACATCGAGACCGCCTCGAAAGACGTGACGGCGGCCGAAGCCACGGCAATGAAAGGAGGTTATCCGGCCATTCTTGCGGCGGCCCGCCAGGAGTGGCCGCGGTTCCCGGCGCTGGGCTTGCTCGTTGAGCCCCTGGACCGGATATTCCTCACCGCCTCGTGCGCCAAAGCCGTCGGCATCCTCTCGACCGACCTGGTGCCCCGGGCGCTGCATTTTGAATTCCCGCGCGCCGCACGCGACCAGTCGCTGCTCGAGGCCACGTCCGGCCTCACAGCAAATCTGGTGAAGCGGTTCCTCCAGCCGCGATAGCCCCCACCAATAGCACACCGACAGTGCGGGCATTCCGCCAATTGTCCAGCCTGTGACCATTGTCACAACGTGCCTGTGACCTGTGCCATCGTGCAGCCCACAAGCTCAGGGTAACCTTGCTTTCAAGACACACAGCGGAGGCACTCAATGGATGTGCTCGAGCGGCAGATCCGCGGCATGATCATCATGTTGGACGAACTGCGACAGATCCCGCGGTACAACGCCGAGGCGGAGCGCCGCCTGCGACAGTTGCGGCGCCGGCGCTATCCGGCGACGGCGCCCGGTGCTGCTCCGGGCGACATGCGCGGCGACCTGCAAGAGGACCGCTAACCAATGTAGGGTTCAGCGAGCAACCAGGCGAAGGCCCTTGCAGTCGCATGCCGGCGGGGGTCTCGACGGAGTCGGATGGATAAAACGGGCAGGCCGTGTCCGCGCTCGCGCTGAGCCTGGCGCTCGGCGCGGCTGCGGTTCATGCCTTCTGGAACGTGCTCCTGGCTCGCACCAGGGATGCTCAGGCTGCGGCCGCGCTCGCCCTTCCCCTCTCTATCGTCGTCTACGCGCCGATTGCCGCAATGAGATGGCAGATCGACTGGCGGGTGGCGCCGTACCTGGCGGCATCGTCTAGCTTCCAGCTCCTCTACTTCATCCTGCTCGTTGCCGCCTATCAGCGCTTCGAACTGGGCGTAGTGTACCCGTTGGCCCGCGGCCTTGCCCCGGTGATCATCCTGATCGCGGGGCGGTTTGTGGCCTCGACGCTGCCGTCCGCGGTGCAGATCGGCGCCGTTGTCGTGATTTCGACAGGCGTAATCCTGGTCCGCGGGTTCAAGCAGCGTGGCCATCTACTGGACGCGGGCCTGGCCGTGGCGATCGCCGCCTGCATCGCCGGTTACACGCTGATTGACAAGGTGGGCCTGCGGTACGCCGATTCCATCGTGTACCAGGAACTGGTCCACGTCCCGGTGGCCATCGTCTACGGGCTGACCATCGCCAGGCTCAGGGGCGTCGGCGCGCTTCGCGCCGAATTCAACCTATCAACGTTCATCATCTCGATCGCCATGTTCGGTGCCTACGCCCTGGCGCTGGCCGCCCTGAAACTGGCCCCGGCCGCAGGGGTTGCGGCCGTCCGTGAAAGCAGCGTGGTGCTAGTGACGATTCTCGCCGCGGTTGTCCTGCGCGAGCGTGTGAGTAGGATTCAGGTCCTGGGCGCGGTGTGCGTGGCAGCTGGGATCGCCTTGCTCGCGCATGCCTGAGGACCCGCGGGAGGATCTCGAAGGTTAGGACACCAGCTCCGAGGCTACTCTGCCAAGGACCGTTCGGGCGAGGAGGACCGGCCGGTCGACCAGCCGTCGTACTTCGTGCTTCAAGGCGACCGCATAGCCCAGGCAGTCGAGCACGACCACATTCACATCCGCCGCCCGAAACGCCACGCAGGCGCCGCCGAGGTCGTCCCCCGGCGTGTACGGGGAAAACGCCTGCACCGTGACGGCGGAGGCCACCTCACCCCAACGCCGTTCCTGGTCGTGGATCTGGCGCGGCGACGGCGTCAGCACGCCGACCCGGGCGTCGTGCGTGATCGCCCGTGCGATCTGGAAGAGCAGGTGCTCGGGATAGAGCACCTGCCGCCTGCTCTCAAACGGTGGGAACGTCCCCGTGCAGAGCATTATGATCAGATCAGCCTGGTCCTGCACACGGTCGATGCAAGCCTGCAGGCGAGGCTGAATGCGGCCTCGATCGATCAGGACGGCCCGTCCGTCGCGCAGCCGCGTCACCAGCGTATGGTCATCAGCCGTCGGGCGCAGTGCCGCGATCTCCTCGGACGTCAGGCCGTCCAGCGCCCCGAGTTCAATCACGCGCACGCCCGGACCGAGCAGCGGCGCAATCTCCGGCGTCACGTCCGGACGGGGGCTCTGCCCGATCGTGATGGCGGCCACGACGCTATTAGGCATAGCGGAGGACCTCCTTGCCGACCGTTCGCTCGATATCCTTGAACAGCTGCGGATCTCGCACGCCGGCGCCAAGGATCAACCTGGCGCGCGGGACGCTGAGGATCGCGACGCGCATGCCTTTCTCAATTTCGGCGGACGCCAGGGGAGTCCCGTCCTCGGGATTGAGCGTGGCGATAAGGTCGGGGAACGTCACGGTGCGCTGCCCATCGCTATCGAGGGTCATGTACTCGTTCCAGAACGTGATCTCGTGGCGTCCGCGCCGACCCGCCACCCACACCGTCCCCATGTCGTAGCCGCCGGACACCTCCAACCGGACGGACTCAACCGCGCCGGTATCCAGGATCTTCCCCCCGAGTGCATCGGCCGCAGCCTGCATGGCGGCGGCCCCACCCCGGCTTCGTGCCGCCAGCATCGCGTCACCCACCGCGATGGCCTGGCGGATCGCTCCGGGCGCGGCGTTGTCGGTCACGTACGACAACGGCACCGGATCGCGAGCCACGGCCACCATCCCGCCCGCTTCGACCGAGGCCATCCGGATCAGGGCGGCCGCGCGCGCAATCGCACCGACCGTGTAGTTTTCGAGGTACCGCCCGGTCGCCGGATTCCCACCAGCGGCGACCTGATGCGACGTGTACCCGGGCACGCGATGGAGGCCCATCGCCCCCATCAACCCGGTGGGATGCGCGCGGCCGTTGCACGGCGCATCGACCACGGGGACACCAAGCGCCGCAGCCTGCAGCCAGCCGTTGATGGTCGCGCTGGCCCCATTCTCGTTGGCGATAAACCCGCCCAGCGTCACACCCGCGCGCTCAACCAGGAGCTGCGCGGCGCGGACGAAGTCCACCGGGCGGATGAAACGTTCCCTGGGCGACGGCGCACCGACGGTTGCGGCCGTGACGACGATAGCGTTCGGGGCGAGTTCGTCGATCGAGACAAGCTCCGGAGTGCCGAGGGCCACCCCCAGACGGCCTCGCTCGAGTCCGTCGGCGATCCACCCGCCGCCGCCGCCCCCGAGGACGGCGCCGCCGAGGACCGCGGCCTCGACATGCTCGACCGTTAGACGCATGCGGCTCACACTATGCAATTCGCCGCCCCCAACGGGCCGTCCCTCTGTCTGTGTGGTCCCCGCCGTTAGCGTACTCTGCTAGCGGCCAGCCCCATCCACGAAGATCGCCGAGGGGAATGAGAATTGATTGGTCCCGCTCCCCATGCTGCCCAGGGTCGTCCATCCCGATCCCGTCATATCGTTGAAGCGCACAATGCGGTGGACCTCGTCGCTCGTATAGATGCGGCCCGCCGCGTCGACGAAGATCCCCGTCGGGAAGGAAAACTGGTTCACGCCGGTACCGATGGTGCCGAGCGACGTCCATCCGGCGCCGGTCATGTCGTTGATGCGCACAACGCGGTCATTGCTGGAGTCAGTGACGTAGATCCGGCCGGAGGCGTCAACGGCGATGCCGGCCGGGAAATCGAACTGGCTGACGCCTGCTCCGGAGCGGCCAAAGGCCGTCCATCCCGCCCCGCTCATGTCGTTGATGCGCACGATGCGGTCATTGAGCGCGTCGGCAACATAGATGCGGCCGGTCCGGTCCAAGCAGATCCCCTGCGGGAAATTGAGCTGATTGACGCCGCTCCCACGTACGCCGAAGGCGGTCCACCCGGCGCCAGTCATGTCGTTCATACGAACGATGCGGTGATTCGTTGCGTCGGAGACGTAGATCCGACCGTTCGCGTCGACCGCAATTCCGATGAGGAACTCGAATTCGCCCCGACCGGCCCCGCGGCGGCCGAACGCGGTCCAGCCCGTCCCCGCCATGTCGTTGACACGCACGACGCGGAAGTTGACTGCGTCCGTGGTGAAAATACGGCCTGCCGCATCGAGCGTGACCCCGGACTGGAACGGAAACTGCCGTGCGCCGGCGTCCCGGTTGAGGAGCACAGTCCACCCGGCACCGGTCATGTCGTTAATGCGCACGACACGGTCGTTGCCCGGATCGGTGAGATAGATGGCGCCCCGCAGAGCCTGCGCCAGCACACCGCGGGACGCGGAGAGGAACACGCAGACGCAGACCAGGGCGATGACCCGTCGGATCTTTGACGGCCGCCCTTGCTGGCGGCCACGCGCATTGCGCGCGAATGCGCCAGGCAACGCCGTCACCCGCCCACCCGATGCTGGCACCACCGGTACAGGGCATCGTACATCGGCGTCTCGAGCCGGATCTTTTCGGGGTCGTTCTCGCCGTGCAACTGGGCGAACCCGTAGGCGATGGCCCGCAGCCCCGCGGCCTCGGGCTCGATGGCAATCTCCGCCGGGATGTCGGCACCGTGGACAATGCGCCCAAGCAATTGCAGGGCGGGGTCGGTCAGCGAGTACTTCACCAGGATAGACTCGAAGCTACACCGGCCGTCGACGTGCCCGAGCTCGACGCCCTTCACGTCGAACGGCGTGCCCCCTTCGCGCCGGACCGCGGCCTCGACCTCGTCAACCGGGACAAAGAGAAACTCACCCTCGGGGTCCACGAAGCGATGGATCAGCCAGGGGCAGGCAATCCGGTCGACGTTGGCGTTCTTGCGGGTAATCCATTTCATCTCACGCACCTCCGCGCCCATGAGCGGCCGGCGGACCGAACCGTCCAGGGTAGTCGCATGCACTATTGATTGCAATCATATGAAATATGCCGCTCTGCCCCAGGTCGCCCGCAAACCTTCCCGCTCCCGTCGATGAGGACGACTATCGAGTGACGGCTAGGATCTCGGGGAACCGTCGGCCTGGTCGGAGGACGAGCGCAGCCGCCGGGCGCGCGCCCGGCGGCGCAGAATTTGGACGATCCCGGCGTACGCCACGAACGCGCTTGTCAGGATCGCGGCCACAGCAAGGAGGATCAGCAGACCCAGGACGACTGACGTAACCATCGTGCGACTACCTTAATCAATCCGGCAATCTTCCGCAAAATCCTTCTGCCCGCCCTCACGCCCTCTCAGACCTGCCGGTGGGGGCCTGAACTGCCCGCCTGTTGGGTAGATCATAAGACACACGAAGAGAGCGAGGCGCCGGGCTGCCAATTCGAGCCATGGTGGGTCCGGCGACGCATATCATCCCCGACTCCTGTGACGGCGTGGGCCGGAGACGCGCACGGCGGGGCAGGAGGCATGGTTGTGAGTCTCTCACCCGAACTTCGGCAGCGAATCTTCGAGGAAGAACGGTTCAGAATCGAGACGCAGGTGCGGATCAGGGAAGAGATCCGCCTGCGCCAACAGCGCACCGCGTTCATCCTCAAGATGCTCCTCGTCCTTGGGTTTTTCGCTATAGGGTACCTCGCGTCAGAGTACCTCTTGACGCAGCATCAGGCCGCGCCGGAGGTCCTCGCGCCTCCTCAGCCGGCCGTCCCCCAGTTGGGCCAGGTGATCCTGGACGAAATTGCCCAATCGCTCAAGCCGCATGTCGAAGGGGATGTCTGCACGCGAGCGACCGAGCGGCCTCACCCTCAGGTCAAGGCCACCATCGAACTGGCCCGTGACACCAGCGTGGAGGCTGCAAAGCGTCTGGCCCTGGCAAAAGCAAAGTCGGTGGGGGCGACACTCAGGAAGCATGGATTCGCCATCCCCGCCTACGTCGAGGTCTTCTCCCCGAAACGATGGTATGGACTGGCGCTGTACGACAGCGACACGCTGCAGATTAGATGGGACGCGTGTCCTGGCCGGTGTGAGCAAGAAGGCACCCGGTACGTGAAGAGGTGTCAGCAGTAGCGGGTGTCATGACCCCCCACTCCGGCTGAAGGCAATGATCAGCACGACGCTGGGTATGCTCGGACCGACGAACGCGACGGCGGCGAGGGCCAGGAGCAGATCGGGAATGGCGAGCAGGACATCCACCACGCGCATCACGATGCTGTCAAGAGCCGCGCCCCAGTTTGCACGCCCGATCGTGAGATCGAAGTACAGGCATACGCGTTCGGCGACGAGGCGGGCTAAAACGATGCGCCGATTCCTACCATCACGGTGCTGACGCTGCGAGTCAGATCCGGCGGGAGCGAGCCGAGTTCATACCGGAGAAAGACGCGGTATTCAGTGCTGATGTTGTAGAAGAACTCGCTGTCGAGAAACCCCCGAAACCGCACACCATCATGGCCAGAGTCGTCTTTGGCATAGTCCGCCCAGCCGCGTCCCCGCACGAAGAAGCGCAGTCCGGACCCGAGATCCCTATTGATGGGACCGAGTTGGGGCGCCCACTCGACTACGGCGCCCAACCGGGCCACGAGGTTGCCCCGAAATGGCGCCCGTTGCGTCAGATTGATCCACTCCGAGCGACCATCGCGATAGCCGGCCTCACCCTCCGCGGCGAAAAAGCTCCTGTCATTAGAGGGAAACGCCGCCAGTTGATACCGGGCGACCGCCTCCAGTCCGTTGAAACGCCCGGAAGTGCGGACCGTCAAGCCATACGCGGTGAAGTAGCCAGCGCGGTGGTAGGCGCGCTGCATGAAAGAGCCTTGAACAAAGCCCACCACAAGGCGGGAAGCGTCATCGTTTGCGCCGGGCACACCCTGCACGTCGAACGGCGTGGTGATCGGCACGGACCCTTCCAAACTGAGCCACCGCCGTGATGCCTGGCTGCAATCTCTGTTGCAACTGAAATTGGAAATGTACGAGTAGTTGAAATCCGCGACAAGCGTCCCGCTGGGAAACTTGAGATTGAAGCTGCCACTCGTTGCCGAAAGGTCGGAAATTCTATCCAAGGCCCAGGGGACGGCGCTTCCCTCAACCGTGTCCTGACCCGCCGTCATCGTCCGAACCGTCACCATGCCTCGCCCAAAACCTACACTCGCCAGCTCAAGGACGACAGCGCTCCGGTCAATCCCCCCGGTGCTTCTTTTGCGAAAGAAGGCGCGCGTAATCTTAACTACCCGCGTTCTAACAGCAGGTTCCACTGAGCCGTTTGGGTTCACGTCTTCAGTGACGACATAGTTGGTCGTGGATGTCACCTGAGCATCCAGATCGCCGGGAATCTCGGGACGGAAGAAGATGATGACCTGGCGAATGTCCTCCGGGAAATCGCCTTTTGCACCCTCGACGATGATGTGCGTCGCGGCCAAACAAATGCCTGCCTGCAACAGCAGGAGGACGCTTCCTGCCCAGAGCACTGCCCTCATGGCTTCGCTCCTCTCGGTCCGGCGCTCGTCGATCCGGTACTCGGCTTGAGCCGGTCGTCTACCGCGACGTAGATATGCTTGCACGTTGCATTGGAGGCAGGCAGTAGTTCATCGTCTGCGATGACCGAAACCTGGTTGTCCATAAAGCGTCTCTTCATACGATCCCCGAAATGAACATCTAGGAATGTCGTCAGGGTGGTACTGAACTCATTACGCTCCCCTTTGCTTGCGTTGGATGGAACCAAATCCTGCAGAAGCGTGTCGAAGCGGATCTTGGCTGCCAAAAAGATATGCGGCTGCGCCTGCGGCTGCGTGGGTATCAGCTCGCCTCCTTTGCAGAAGAGTTGTGCCATGTAGATGACGCTCCGGATTTCACGCCACAGTGCAATCATCGCGGGGGTTTCAAGAAACGGTGCGTCCGGTTCCGGCCCGGAGGCAAACAACGACCGCGCCCCGGTTGCCAAACCGATGACCGCGTCCAACAGCGGCCCGGCGTGCTCCTCCTGGACGCCTGCATGAATCAGCAGGGCGGTAATCTTCTCGATGGCCGCGTCGCGGAATCTCCCGCCGGCGAGATCTGCGAGGACCTGCTGCCCAAGTCCAAGGTTCAGCGTGCCCAACACGGTCACGATGAGGCCGCTCCAGTCGCTTTCCAAAAGCTCCTTCAGGATCGTCTCGACATCGGAGGGGAGGTGGTCGCCAACCACTGCCAGGATGATATCCTCCGGAGCGGCGTCCGGCAGTTGTTCGAAAATACGCGCGAAATCCTCCGCGCCAGAAGCCGCCGCCCACGCCGCCAACATCTGAAAGATCTGCTGCACGGTGATGGTTCCACCGGCGATAACCTGCACAATTCCCTGTGAAATGGCGTTCGGTATCCCAGCGCCGGCAAGGTACTCTTCCAACGCCGCCCGCGCGTCCTGGACATGAAAAGCGGTGGTGATGCCATCAATGACCGCGAGAATATGTCTATCGTGGATCTCACGTCTGACCCAATTGAGAAGAATCGATACAACCTCGTCTTGAGACAACTCGTTGTCATCGAGCGCGTCCAGGATATCCTGCGCTAGAGGATTGGAACCGACGAGTTCCTCTGCCCACGCTTTCAAAATGGCAATCCAATCTGGGCCCGTAATATTGTCATCCCGCAGGGCATTGAGCAGTGCCGCCGCGACTGTCTGATGGTCATTTCCAAGCAGGGCCTTCGCGACGGCTGCATAGACCCGCTGCTTCGCGTCGGCCCCGAGCTGCTCAAAATTGTTGTTATTGATGGCGTCAAGGAGTTGGGGAATAATGCCGCGTAACGCTTCCTCGAGTTGTTGAGGAAGACCACTCATGACTTCTCCTTCGCCGTCGCCGACCGCTCTTCTCCCGGCCGCTTGCCCGCGGCTCGCAAATCTGCGACCCTGTTGAGGACACTAAACCAAAATGGCGCACCAAGACTAATGGCCGCCGTCGTGAACAACAACCCCACGATCTTTCCGAGCCAACTCCAGAATCCGTCTGGCACCCGCCGCGGGTCATCTGGTTGCATTGACCAACCCAAGGGAAATTCAACTTTCTGAACTCCCTCCCGGATTTGGTCTAAGCTCACCGTGGCGGATGAGCCAGCGGCCGGCTGTTTGGCAGCAATCTCCTGGGCAGCCGCGGCGATTGAACTCCGCATTGTCGGATCACGCAACAGGCTGCTGGTCACCATAAGGGTGTCGGCATTCGAAACCACGCTGACCACAAGAGCAAGGGAAAGAATGATCCACAGGGCTCTCCGCTTATACCAGCCGGACACTCGTGCCATCGTATCGTCGAACCACCGCTCAATTTCCAGCCTGAATCTCTTCAGGTCTCCCTCCGCCTCGTTCATGAGCAGAAGGAGTGTTCTCTTGGTGTCGCTGTCCTTGACCGCGGCGATCCCTTCCTGAACGGCACGAAGCGCTTCTGTGCCACTAGAGACAGAGGCAATCAAATCCACCAGGACCAGTGCAAATGTCCGAGACGGTATATACGACGGCTTGCTACTCTTCTCACGCAAACCAAGCGTCTTGATCAGAGGATGATCGTACAGCGACTTCGCGAGACCGGAGCCAGTTGGATCATGCAACAGGTTGCGAATCCCCGTCTCAAGGGTCTGGGCGCGCATGCCCAAAGCATTCGCGATCACCTCATTAATCGCGGAACAAATGGTGCTGAGGACGAAGTAGAGAAAAACGATGCCAATCACGACCTCTAGCATCTCGGACCCGAACATCGCAACGGCCTCCTCCCAGACGGTCCCGTTCCTGCCTCCAGTGCAAGCGCAGACGTGCACGGTAAACCCAGGCCGGAGTGCATCTAACGCCTATGGGATTCTTTCCGCAAGACAGGTGTTGGGCCGAACGAGAAACCACACGTGTAGGACGCCCATAAGCCCAACGCCCCCGCTGAGCTGTTCTGAGAGTCCTCTCCCCCGTTGGCGGGCGCAATTCGGCATCCACCATGAAGCTCCTGCACAACGTCGGCTAGAACCAGCAAGTTAGCAGGGGTTCAGTGCTCTTGAGCGAAATGACTGGTGCACATACTGAGTGGTCTGGCAGTTCTTGACCCAGATCGCCACCCGCCGAGCCGGTTCTGCAAGGATGCCGCATGTTGAAGGAGGCGCGCCGGTGAACGATCTCACCCGAAGGGCGATTGAGATAGCCAATTCGCAGGAAGGGGTCCGCGAAGAGCACGAAAATCGAGGGCCTCAAGTTGAAGCGTATCTGCGGTCAACTCACCTGGGACCGGGCTTTCCATGGTGCGCGGCATATGTCTATTGGTGCATAAGCACCGCGGCTGCGGAGCTTCGGGCGCCCACCCCCTTCCCGCTCACGGCCTACTGCCCCGATATCCACAACTGGGCACGCGCGCACGATGTCCTCGGGGAGACTCCAGGAGTGGGGGATGTGTTTCTCCTGTACGGGGCGGCCGAGGCGCGCCACACTGGGTTTGTGACTTCTGTAGATGGCGCACGTTTTGGAACGATCGAAGGCAATACCAACCTGGACGGCTCCGCAGAAGGGATAGGCGTGTTCAAACGCGCTCGCATGAATGGAAATGAATTCAAGTTCGTGCACTGGGAAAGCATGGCCACCGACACAGGTGATCTGACCTTCCAGCTTGTCGCGAATGGAACCCCCCTCCTCGACATGCCAGTTCGAGGTGGACGTGCGCTCTGTCCCATCCGCAAGTTTGGGGAAGCGCTGGGGTTCCAGGTCGAATGGAATCAGGAGAAGCAGGCCCCGCTCTTTAACGGCAAGGAAATCGATACCCAGGTTATCCTCATCGACAACACGGCCTACGCACCGGTCCGCGATCTGGCCACGGCCGCGGGCCTGAAGCTCGCTGTGGACGCAGACGGCCGCAAGGTCAACGTCACAAAGTAGCGCCTCGCGCGATTGGAGCGACAGGCAGGAGGAATCTCCCCGTCGAGAGCACCGAAGACTCGTCTGCTACGTGACGGGCGT
>JBGPLF010000049.1:0-19368 GCA_041486265.1 bacterium | reverse complement strand
GGCGGCGATCCGGTCGTAGGCAGCGGGCGTCAGGCTGTCGTTGCTGTCGAGCAGGCCCTCCAGGATGTCCTCGCGTAGCAGCCGCTCGATGGTCTTGCCGGTGGCCAACTTCCCGAAAGGCCAGACCCGAAGCGCAGGGCCATAAGTCGAGAGCAGGCCCTCGACGACGGCCCGGCCCGCGCGGGAACCGGCGCGCGATTTCGTTTCGATTTCGACTTCATGATGGTGGATCTTCCGGTCGTCGAATTGGTATGTGACTGAGTCGATCGCCAGTTCTGCCAGGACCAGCGGCGGGCGCTCGGTCACCACATCTCTGACCCGCCTGTGGACCTGCCTGTCCTGGATTGCGTGCAGCCCCAGGGTTAACATCGTCTGGACGGGGCGGGACGAATCAAACCTCTGGTTTCCAGCGGGCGGGGCGAACCGCCGTCCGGCGAGTTCCGCCACGATTCGCTTCAGAGCGTCCTGCGACCAGGGCAGCTCAATTTCCAGCCGCTCCTTGCCCCCCCAGTCGGTTGAGTGTGACGGGCCCTTCAGGGTCACCCACGTGGCGCCGTCGATTTCTCGGATGCGAAGCGCCACCCGCTGCGCCTGCAGCGCGCCGTCCGGGGCGTCGAAGTACACGTCGTGGATGCGCCGTGTGCCGCGGGGCACCAGGTGGTGGCCGGCAATGACCGTTAGCCTGGCGATCCGGTTAGCCACAGCCCCGGCGGTGTCTGTGGCGATGACCATGGCGGCCTCGGCCTCACGCGCGTCCTTCATGAATGCGCCCGGAGGTAGAGTATCACATTCCCCTGCGCGTTCCGCGTCACGCGCAGGATCCTATCAGGATCCTATAATGAGGACAGTCCCATGACACAGGTTGAGCATCTGGCCGCGTTCGTCGTCCGGGCATCTTACACCGACCTCTCGGAGCCGGCCCGCCAGCACCTGAAGATTCGGATCCTCGACGCGCTCGGCTGTGCCATCGGCGCGCTGGAGGGTGAACCGATTCAACTGCTCCGCTGGCAGATCCACGACTTTGGGGGCCGGGAACGGTGCACCCTGATCGGCGGGGGCCAGACGGCGCCGGATCGGGCCGCGCTCTACAACAGCGGGCTGGTGAGGTATTTGGACTTCAATGATAGCTACCTGACCCCGGGCGAGACCTGCCATCCTAGCGACAACCTCGGGGCGGTCCTCGCGGCATCCGAGTACGCCGGCGGCACCGGGCGCGATCTGCTCACCGCGCTGGCCGTCGCCTACCAGGTACAGTGTCGTCTCAGTGATGTGGCCCCAGTGCGGGCCAAAGGGTTTGACCACACCACGCAGGGATCGTATGCCGTGGCGGCCGGTGTGTCGAAGGCCCTGGGACTCGATCAGCAAAGGACCGCGAACGCGATGGCGATCAGCGGTACCGCCTTCAACGCGCTCCGTGTCACGCGGACCGGGGCGCTGTCCCATTGGAAAGGGCTCGCCTATCCCAACACGGCCTTTGCCGCCACCCACGCCGCTTTCCTGGCCATGCGAGGAATCACCGGTCCGCTGGAGGTGTTCGAAGGCAATAAGGGGTTCATGGACGCCATCGCGGGGCGGTTCGACATCGACTGGTTGCGCGAGGATCTCGAGCGCGTGACGCGTACTATCATCAAAAAGTACAACGCCGAGATCCACTCGCAGTCGACGCTGGAAGGCGTGCTCGACCTGAGGCGCGAGCACAGCCTTCGAGCGGAAGACGTGACACGCATCGAGATCGACACGTTCGATGTCGCGTTCAATATCATCGGCGGGGGCGAGGAAGGCGACAAGACTGTGGTCGGCACGAAGGAGGAGGCGGACCACAGCCTCCCCTACATGGTGGCGGTCGCCATCCTCGACGGACTGGTCATGCCGGAGCAGTATCTGCCGGACCGCATCCGGCGGGACGATGTGCAAGCGCTGCTGCGCAAGGTCGTGGTCCGCTCCGTGGACGCCTACAGCCGCCAGTTCCCCGACCGGATGCCCTGCCGCATCAGCATCATGCTGCGTGACGGGCGCACGTTGGCGGAAGAGATCCAGGATTACGAAGGATTCCACACCCGTCCCGTGCGGTGGGAGACAGTAGTCGGGAAGTTCGAACAATTGAGCGCGCCGTACGCCGACGCGACCCTGCGCGGCGAGATTGTCGATGCCGTGGCCAACCTGGACCGCATTCGAGTCGAGGACCTGGCGCGGCTGCTGGCGCGAGCGCAGCACAGTCGCTGAAAAAGGAGAGGATCACGCATGGATCGCGCATTTCCATTCCTCGAGGTCAACGACCGTCCCGCCAAGCCGCGCACGCGGGGCATCACCGAGATTCGCGGGCCCTACTACACGCCGATGGGTACGCGGTATCTCACCGACATCCTGGAGACGATGGGCGCGTATGTCGATGCCCTCAAGTTCGCCGGCGGATCGTTCTCACTCATGCCCCGGCAGACGGTGGCGGACCTCATCGACCTGTGTCACCGCCACGACGTCCTCGTCTCGACGGGTGGATTCATCGAGCGCGTGCTGACACAGGGGGCGACGGCCGTCCGCCGCTACATCGAGGAGTCCAAGGCCCTCGGCTTCGACATCATCGAGATCTCCAGCGGGTTCATCACGATTCCGACCGACGACTGGCTGCGGTTGATCGAGGCGGTGCAGAAGGCCGGGTTGAAGGCGAAGCCTGAGGTGGGCATCCAGTTCGGCGCCGGTGGCGCGACGTCGGTCGCGGAACTGGAAGCCGAGGGGACCCGCGATCCCGACTGGGCGATCGCGCAGGCGAAGCGGTTCGTGGCGGCTGGCGCGTATATGATCATGGTCGAGTCCGAAGGGATCACCGAGAACGTCAAGGCCTGGCGCTCGGACGTCCCGGCGAAGATCGTCGACGTGCTGGGCCTGGAGCGCGTCATGTTCGAGGCGGCTGATCCTGAAGTCTTCGCCTGGTACGTCAAGAACTACGGTCCGGATGTCAATCTCTTCGTCGACCACAGCCAGATCGTGCAGCTCGAGTGCCTGCGGTCGGGCATCTGGGGGACGAAGAGCCTGTGGGGCCGGGTGCTCACCTTTAAAGGGGAGGGTCCGGCGACCGTGACGACGGGGAAGGTGAAGTCAGGTGCGGCTGGTCAAAGTCGCAGAGGTCGGGGACCTGTTGCTCGGAACGGGAAAGGTCGTGCAGGCAGAGAGCGTCGTCCTCGCGCTCTTTAACCGCCCTGATCATTCACCGGGTACACTGGACTCGTGCGGGTCGTGACTGATATCGCGAGGATACACACATGAGACGCAGCGACATCCGCTGGAGCATCATCTGGACAGCCATTTCGATCGCCATCGCCGCTGTTTTGATGAGCGGGCTCGGCCTGCCCGGATCCGCCTGGGCTCACGCCAAACTGGTGCGGGCGCACCCTGCACCCAACAGCACGGTGCAGACCGCGCCTATGGCCGTGCGGGCGTGGTTTAGTGAAGAGCTGGATGCGAAGAGCAGCACCTTCACCGTCTGGGACGGCAAGGGGAAGCGCGTGGACGATGGCAAAGGCGGCGTCGACCTGAACGACATGGATCACAAGTCGATGCTCGCGAAGGTCAAGCTGCCCGGCCCCGGGCTATACACTGTGAAGTGGAAGGCGGTGTCGGCCGATGACAAATTCGCTGCCCAGGGCACGTTTCGCTTCACCGTAGCGGCTCCCGGGTACTGAGCCTCGGGTCATGCGCCTGCGGGTCCTCCTGATTCTCTGGCTGGTCATCGGCCTGTGGGCGGCCGCTGTCGCTCCCGCTGGCGCCCACAGCGTCGTCGAGCGCTCGTCCCCTTCCGCCAATGCTGCGCTGCAGAGCGCTCCTGGCCAGGTGGACCTGTGGTTCAACGAGGCGGTCGATCCGGCGTTCAGCTCGGCGATTGTTCGCGACGCGTCGGGGAATCGCGTCTCGGAGCGGACAACGGTCTCCTCCGATGGGCGCCGCATGACCGTCACGCTGGCGAATATCCCTAACGGACTCTACACCATCCGGTGGCGGGTGCTCTCCGCGCTTGACGGCCATACGACCAGCGGCGCTTTCGTGTTCACGATCGGGATGGCGGCGAGGCCGGCCGAGGCCGCCGGGGCCGCGTCCACGATCGACCCCTGGCTGGCCGCCGTGCGGTGGATCGGCTTCCTGGCCGCCGGACTGCTGGCGGGCGCGGCGTTCTTCATGGCCTGGGTCATCCGGCCGGGCCTGCTGCGCATGGAGCTGCCGGGCGGGCTCGATCTCAACGATCCAATTCATGCCAGGCTGCGCGAGTTCACCCTTGTCACTGCCATCATCCTCCTCATCTTCACCGTTCTCGAACTGGCTCTCCGCGCTGCGGCGTTGATGGACATCTCGCTCGCCGACGCCGCGGCGGGCGGTCAACTCGGGCTGCTGCTCTGGGGCACGAAGCCCGGTTGGAGCACGCTCGTGCGTGTCCTCATGGCGGCGCTCCTGCTGCTCCCGCTCTCGACGCGCGGCCGCCTGCTGCAGGCGGCCGCGCTGTTCTGGCTCATCGTCATGAGCGGGCTGTCTGCGCTATTCGGGGGACCGGCTGCGCTGGCGGGTAGCGGTCACCTCGCGCTCGCCGTGCTCGTTGGCGCCGTGTACGGGCTGGTCAGTGTGATGATGGTCATCATCCTCCCGCAGATCCCGGATTTCCGGCTGCCCAACCTCACCTGGGTGCCGCCCGCCGCCGCGTCGGTACTGCTGCTGGGATTCACGATGAGCTCCCATGCCTGGGGAAGCGGCCCGCTCGCCGTCCTGGTCGACTGGCTGCACCTGGCCGCGGTCTCGATCTGGATTGGCGGCCTGGCGTCCTTGCTGCTCGCAGTGGGCACAGTCCCATTTGCCGAGTGTGGACCCCTCTGTCGGCGGCTTGTGCCGCGAGTCTCCTCACTGGCGGCAATCGGCCTCAGCGTGGTAGTCGTCACCGGCCTGTACAGTACCTGGCTGCACGTCCCAAGCCTTCAGGCGTTTGTGACGACCGAATACGGCCGCGCCCTGCTGATCAAGTTGATGCTTGTCGTGCCGGTGATCGCACTGGGAGCTGTCAACCGCTTTGCCCTGCACCCGCGCCTCCAAGCCGACGAGGGCGCCGCAATGCCCGCCGTGAGGCGGTTCCTTCGGTTCGTCACCGGGGAAGTCTCGCTGGCGCTTGTCATCGTGCTCGTCGTGACCGTGTTGACGAATGTGCCTCCCGCGAGAGTGTCACTGGCCAAACCCTCGGAGGCGGCGGCCACCGTGAAGATGGCGGGAGTCGCCGGCGACATCAAGGTGGTGCTCACGGTCGACCCTGCGCTTCCGGGATCGAACCAGCTCGACGTCGTGGCGACCGGACGTGACGGCAAGCCGGTTGATCCGGAGGCCCGTGTGCTGGTGCGTTTGATGAAACTGGATGAGGATCTGAATCCCGTCACCCTCACGCTCGCGTCGCGTGGCGAAGGACGCTACTCCGCCGGCGTAGGCGACCTGGCGCTGCCTGGTTACTGGCAGATTGAGGTGGTGCTGCGCCGGCGCGGGCAGCTCGACGCGTCCGTTGCGTTCCCTCTTCGGTTGGGACTGGCGCCCGTGCCCGCATCAGATCCCGAGGCGGTCCGGCTCCTCGAGCAAGTGCGGGTCACGTCGGATTCCCTTCGCGCCTGGCGAGAAGTCCAGCAGTTGACCGACGGCTTCGGCGGCGTGGACGTCACTGCGGTGGAGTTTCTGCGGCCCGATCGGCTGCGCTATCGTTCGTCCACAGGCGGCACCGAAGGCGTGATCATCGGCGCAAATCGCTATCAGCGCACTGACACCGGGCCCTGGGAGAAGGAAGTGCTCTCACAGCCAATCACCGTGTCGGGTCCCACACAATACCTGAAGAACGCGCAGGCGATCACCCGCGGCCGGTCGGAGCCGTGTGAGGACGACCCGGCTGAAACCTGCCAGGTGCTGCTGTGGCAGTCCCCGGGCGGTTCGGCCAGCTTCGCGGGATGGGTGGGGACGCGGGCCCACGTGATCCACAAAGTCCTGATGGTCGCGCCGGCGCATTTCATGACGCTGCGGGTGAGCGATTTCAACGCACCGCTCCAGATCGAGCCGCCGAAGTAGCGGGATTCGCACAGCCCACCGCGTAAGTAGCCCTAGGGAGTTACCGCTGGGAAGTCGCCGCTGAAGGGAGGGCGTGCATGCTGGTCAGCACATTCTCGATTGTGGCCGTGGATCGCGAGACCGGCGAGGCCGGCGTGGCCGTCGCCAGCAAGTCACTGGCGGTCGGATCGGTTGTGCCGTGGGCCAGGTGCGGCGTAGGCGGCGTGGCGACCCAGTCGTGGACCAACGCCGCCTTCGGGCCCGAGGGCCTGCGGCTGTTGGAAGAAGGACTCCCCTCGGAGCAGGTCGTGGGCCGCCTTGTCGAAGCCGACCAGCACCGCGATCGGCGTCAACTGGGCGTGGTGGACGCGCAGGGTCGGTCGTTCGCCTGGACCGGCGGGAAGTGCAACCCCTGGGCCGGGCACCGACCGGGGGATGGGTACTCGTGCCAGGGTAACCTGCTGACCGGTCCCGACGTGATTGAGGCGATGGCCCAGACGTTCGAAGCGACCGTCGGCCCTCTGCCCGAACGCCTGCTCGCCGCGCTCGAAGCCGGGCAGGACCGCGGCGGCGACAACCGGGGACAGCAGGCCGCGGCGCTGCTCGTGGCTATCGAAAAGGGCGCCTTCGGCGGCGTCCTCGACCGGTACCTCGATCTGCGTGTTGACGATGCGACTGGGCCCATCGTCGAATTGCGCAGATTGCTCACCGTATACCGCGAGCAGCGTCCCGGCCAGAAGGTCTACAATGAGATTGTCATGGCCTCGCACGGCGATCTCGACAAGGTGAAGGCCCTGGTTGAGCGCCACCCCACCCTGGTGCACTCGAGGGCGCAGTGGGACGAGACCCCACTCGAAGCGGCGGCCCACACCGGACAGAAGGAGATTGCTCAGTTCCTGCTGTCGAAGGGCGCGGTGCTCGACATCTGCACCGCGTCCATGCTGGGGATGAGCGATCGTGTCAAGGGGTTCCTGCAGGCCGATCCCTCCCTGTCGAAAGTGACGGGCGCGCACAGAATTCCGGTGCTCTTCTATCCTGTCATTGCAGACCGGCACGAGGTCGCTGAACTATTGCTCGGGTACGGCGCGGATGTCAACGCCGCGGAGGGCGGTAACACGCCGCTGCACGGTGCTGCGCAGTTCGGCCGGGTTGAGATGGCGGCCTGGCTACTCGATCACGGGGCCAGGGTCAACGTGCTGGACGTCCGCGGCAAGACGCCGATGCAGCACGCGATCGAGAGGGGCCACACGGCCGTCGCCAACTTACTCAAGAGTCGGGGAGGGAAGGAGCACGTATGAAACTGTCCGGGAAGGTCGTCGTCGAGGAGTTCGACAGCAAGGCGCTGCGCGGCAATCCGCTGGGAGACCCGACCAGCCGGCCGATTCCCATCTACCTGCCGCCCGATTACGACAAGAGCGGCAGCCGCCGCTATCCTGTCATCTACTGGCTGCACGGGTTCACCGGCACCGGGCTTGCAGGGATCAACTACAATCCCTGGGTGCCGTCACTGCCTGAGGTGATGGATCGGGTCATCACCGAGGGCGCGCCGCCGTCGATTCTCGTCATGGCGGATGGCTATACGAAGTACGGCGGCAGCCAGTACATCAACTCCTCGGCGAACGGCAACTACGAGGACGCGACCAAGGAACTCGTCGGGTTCATTGACGGGCGCTTCCGCACGCTTGCCGCGCCAGGCCACCGCGGGCTCAATGGAAAATCGAGCGGAGGCTACGGCGCCCTGGTCCTGGCGATGCGCAACCCCCAGACCTTCGGGGCGGTCGCCAGCCACAGCGGCGATATGTACTTCGAGGCGTGTTACCTTGCGGACTTCTGGAAGACCGCCGACACGATCCGAAAGTACGGTGGTTTAGAGGCCACCCTGAAGAAGTTCAGCGACGCTCCGAAGAAACCCGACGACATCGTCAGCGCCCTGGTCACCGTGCTGGCCATGGCGATGGCCTACTCGCCGAATTCCAAGAACCCGCTGGGGTTCGACATGCCGTTCGACCTGGACACCGGGGAACTCAACGAGGCGGTCTGGACGCGCTGGCTGGAGTGGGATCCTGTGCGCATGGTCGAGCGGCACGCTGACAGCCTCCGCGGGATGCGGCTCGTCTACGTCGAGTGCGGCAGCAAGGACCAGTACAATCTCCATCACGGCGCCAGGATCTTGCATCGGCGGATGAACCAACTCGGGATCAAGCATGAGCATGCTGAGTTCGACGACAACCATACGGCGGTGAACTACCGTTACGTCGAGTCGCTGCGCCGGCTGTGTGTCGCGCTGCAACCGTAGCACCTGGATGGCGCCTGCTGGACTAGTCAGACTAGTCAGGTACCTTGACGCGTGGTATGATTTGTTTCAAAGGAGCGCGACGTCATGGCGACCTATTCGACTTATGAAGCCAAAGCGAAATTCAGCGAGGTCATGCGCAGGGTCCGCGCCGGGCAGCGGGTGGTGATTGCCTACCGGGGCGAGGAAGTTGCGGAGATCCGGCCGATTCAGGCAGGCGGGACAGGACTGGAAGGGTCGCTTGCGCGGCTGGAGGAAGAGGGTGTGATCGGGCGCGGCCAAAAGCCGTCCGGGCGTCTGCGACCGCTGACCAGGAAGCCGGGCGCCCTGGCGCGGTTTCTGGAGTCGCGTGAGTGAAACTCGCGTACGTTGACTCCTCGTGCATTGTCGCCATCGCATTCGGCGAAACGGGTTCAGGCCGTGTGGCGGCCCGGCTCCGCCGGTACGATCGGCTGTTCTCCTCAAATCTGCTGGAGGCAGAGGTGCGCTCAGCCCTGCTGCGCGAGCGAGGGCTCGACAGGGGAGCGCACCTCCTCTCATGGATCACGTGGGTATTTCCCAACCGGCCGCTCACCAGGGAGTTCGACCGGATCAGTGCGGCCGGGTACCTCAAGGGTGCTGACCTGTGGCATCTGGCGAATGCGTTATTCCTGGCGCCGGCAGGAAGGGACCTCGACTTCCTTACGCTCGATGAGAAACAGAAGGAAGTTGCGTCTGCCCTCGGGTTTGCAGCCCTGTAGACTACGGGTTACTTGGTGGGCACCGCAGAATTGATCGGCGAGGTGGTGACGAAATGCGCTCAAATGAGAAACAAGGCGCTCGGGGGGCCCCGAGATGGGTACTGCTCGTCGCAGTTGCCGCCGTAGCCATCGCCGGCTGGGCGGCGTTTGAGGGTTTCCGGCACATCCCGCCGCAGCGCATCAGTCGTATCCCAGGACCGATCGGCGGTCCCGACGTCGCGCAGGACGTAAACACGATGATCGGCCAGCAGGCGCGCGGATTCACGCTTCCCGATGGTGAGAATCAGATCCATACGGTGACGCCGGGTCAGCGGAGGACCATAGTCGTCATTTCGCACATGGGCCTCAACTGAGCTCGCTGCGTCAGCCAGCTCGGCGAGCTGGCGAAGTCAATCAAGACGCTGCAGGAACAGGCTGAGGTCTATGTGATCAATCCCGATCCGCCCGAGGGTTCGAAGAAGGTCCACGAGATGACCGGGCTCCCGATCCCCATTCTGCGCGACCCGGACTACTCGGTGGCGAAGCAGTTCGACCTCCCGGGCGATGGGCGGCCAATGCGCGGGCTGGTAGGCTACGTAATCATCGATCCGAAGGGCATGATCCGCGTCCAGCGGGTGGACATCGATTTCGGAGCCCACGCGGGGCAAATCCTGGAGATCGTGCGGATGCTCAATCAGGACTCGAGCGTACATTAGGAACACAATTCCTGTTTCAGCTAAGCTCAGAATAACGAGGAGAGAGTCTCGCGCGCCTAGAGCCGGTTCCCCTGGCCGGCTGTGGCGCTTGACAGTCCCTGGCGCGCTGACCCATAATTTAGCCTAGGCTAATTTATCTAAGGCTAAACTAGGGGGTGAGCACGATGGGGGATGGACTCTCTCGTCGGAATTTCCTTCGCATCGCTGCGGTCGGAGTGACCGGGACCGCGACAGCAGGGCTCGCCGGTGTCTCGTTCTTCGGGAGGCGCGCACGCGGCTTGCTGCAGGGTTCTCCGCCGGTGCCCACCGGGCATGGCGGACACGGCGGCTATGGTGACAACGGGCCGCCCTCCGCCAAGCACGAGGGGCTGATCATGCCGGGCGCGAACGGCGACGTCGATCACGCGGCGAATGGTTTCAACCCGTCCCAGATTCTGACCGACTTTGACTACGGCAGGGTCAGCAGACTACCGGGCGGTCAAACCCTGCGCGAGTACAATGTACTGGCGTCGGTGAAGGCCATCGAGGTGCTACCCGGCATCAGGTACGAGGCGTGGACGTACAATGGGCGCGTGCCGGGGCCGACCTTCCGTTGCAGCGAGGGCGATCGCATTCGCATCACCTTTGCAAACGGCACGGGTCATCCTCACACGATGCACTTTCACGGCATTCATCCTGGCAAGATGGATGGGGTGTTCGAGCAGGTGCCGCCCGGCGGCAAGTTCGTGTATGAGTTTGATGCTGGGCCGTTCGGTTTGCACCAGTATCACTGTCATATGTTCCCTTTAGCGGAACATATCACGCGCGGCCTGTATGGCGCATTCATCATTGATCCCAAGGGTGGACGTCCCAAAGTGGACCACGAGTTCGTGTTGGTGATGACCGGTGTGGACCTGGATTTTGACGGGGCGAACGACGCGTACGCGGTAAACTTCATCCCGTTTCACTACGATCGGCATCCGATCAAACTCAAGGTGGGCGAAAAGGTCCGAATCTATCTCGTCAACCTCCTGGAGTACGACCCCACGAATTCATTCCACCTCCACGCGAATTTCTTCCACTACTATCCTACGGGAACAAGCCTGACGCCCAGCGAGTACACCGACACCATCGCGCAGATGCAAGCGCAGCGCGGCATTGTGGAGTTTGCGTACCAATTCCCGGGCAGGTACATGTTCCACGGCCACAAGACGGAGTTCGCGGAATTGGGCTGGACGGGTGTCTTCGAGGTGGAGGCCTGAGCGATGGACACGACGAGGCCGCCTCAGGCGCAACCGCGAACGACGGGGGGACCTGGCAGGACGCTCGTGCTCTTCACGATCCCCGTCATCTTGTTGGTGGGTGTCATCGCGCTGTTTCTCGTCACCAAGGGCGCGGGATTGAACGTCGAGCCGGCAGCGCCGGTGGAGGCGCTGCAATTTGAGCGCACGATCTTGCAGCACGGCGTGATTGAGTTGCACGTGCGCAACACCAGTCCGCAAAAGATCACCCTCGCGCAATTCAAAATCAACGACGCACTCTTTCCCTTCATCGCCTCCCCGAGCAAGACGCTCGCACGCATGGGGCGCGCGGTTATTACGGTGCAGTACCCGTGGACGCAGGCGGCTGCGTACGAGATCACGCTCTTTTCGTCGAGCTCGATCCCGTTCAAGACGACGATTCCTGTCGCGGCCGAGACGAAGACCGCATCTGCGGCCACCCTGTGGAGCTTCACGCTTATCGGCCTGTATGTCGGCGTGATTCCCGTGTTCCTCGGCATGTTCTGGCTGCCCGCGTTGCGGCAACTCGGGGCGCAGTGGTTCATGTTTTTGATGGCAATCACCGCCGGCTTGCTGATTTACCTGGGCATTGACGCGGGCAGCGAGGCGCTGGAGGTCGCGCGCGACCTGGGGGGACCGTTCCAGGGCGTCGGGTTGGTCGGCATCGGCATCGTGGCCACATTCATGCTGCTCGACGCGATCGCCCGCCGTCAGTCTGGCGTGCGACGCAGTGAGGCGGCGCAGCGCGCGGCGCTGGCGTTCCTGATTGCGCTGGGCATCGGTCTGCACAACCTGGGCGAGGGGTTGGCCATTGGCGCGGCATACAGTGTGGGCGCGGCCGTGCTGGGCACGTTCCTGGTCATCGGGTTCATCATTCAGAACCTTACTGAGGGTTTGGGCATCATCGCGCCGATTTTGAAGGACAAGCCTTCGCTGTCGAACCTGGCTCTGATGGGCGCACTCGGCGGCGGCCCTGCGATTGTCGGCGGGTGGATCGGCGGCCTGAGCTACTCGAAGCCCCTCGCAGTTGTGTTTCTCGCGGTTGGCGCGGGTGCGGTGTTCGAAGTTGCGTACGAAATCTCGAAGCTGATCCAGAAGGACGCCGCCAAGCGTCCAATGCCGCTGATGATTTTTGCGGGCGTGACGGTGGGAATGTTGGCATTGTACGTCACCGGCCTGCTTGTCAAGTAACCGCGCCTGACCACCTGACTGGGTTGCCCGTGTCAGGGTAAAATGGAGGGGTGACAGGGATCCTTTGCGGATGAGGGTGCGGGAGACAACCATGCCGTCGCCGCTGAGCCAGGCGATCGAAGACTACATCAAGGCGATCTACATGCTCGACCAGAGCGAGCATCCTGTCACCACGACCGGGCTCGCCGAGCGGCTCGACGTCGCGCCTGCGTCTGTCACCAACATGATCAAGCGCCTGTCCCGGCTGCGTCTTGTCCGCTACACTCCGTATCACGGCGTCGAACTCACCGAGGCGGGGCAGAGGGTCGCGCTCGAAGTCATCCGGCACCACCGCCTGCTCGAACTCTACCTCAGCAAGCACCTGGGCGTGAGCCTGGACCAGGTCCACAGCGAGGCCGATCGCCTGGAGCACGTGATCTCCGAAGATCTTGAGGAGAAGATTGCGGGAGCGCTGGGGCAGCCGGACCTGGATCCGCACGGCGATCCCATCCCCACGCGAGAAGGATCGGTCGCCGCGCCGCCGGCGCAACTGCTGACCACGGTGTCGCCCGGCCGGCGCGGGCTCATCGTGCGCGTAAGCGACCGCGACGCGAGGGTGGTGAGGGACCTGGCTTCCGCCGGCCTGCTGCCGGGGGTATTACTTGAGGTGGTCGCGACGGGCCCGCGGCATGTGGACGTGCGCATCGAGGGCCAACCGCAGCGGATCAGCGCCGGGCTCGCCGGGGCCATCTACGTTGTCGTTGAGGATGCGGGCGCAGCGTAGGGGGGTCGCTGCTGCCAGAGGAGAGACCCGCACGCTGCAGAATCCCTACGCAAGACCCCACACGCACCTGATCTGATGTTCATGCGGAGGATGACGATGCCTCGACCCAGGCACATGCTCGTCGCCCTGCTTTTGCTGGCCATGGCCATCCCCTTTTGGATTACGCCCGCCGCGGCGCAGCGTCCGGTTACGATCAACATCTGGTTTCCGCTCCCGACCGGCGGCCCGCTCAAGGAGGCGATGGATGAACTGGTCGGCCGGTTCAATGCCACTCACACAGATATTCGCGTCGTACTCGAGTTGACCGGCGACTACTGGCAGAACTACCAGAAGCTGCAGACGTCCATCGTGGCGGGCAGCCCGCCGGACGGCGCCATGATGGAACTGATGCAGATGCCTGAATTCGCCGATGCCGGCATCCTGGCCCCGCTCGACGAGCTGGCGAAACAGCGGGACTTCAATTTCGCGGACATCTATCCAGCGCTGCTCGGCAACTCGTACTGGAAAGGGAAGCTTTACGCGATTCCGTGGCAGCGGTCGACGACGATGATGTACTACAACGTCGACGCGTTGAAAGAGGCCGGGCTGCCCGAGTTCTCACCGCCGCAGACCTGGGACGAGTTTCGCCGCATTGCTCCCAAGCTCGTGCAGCGGCAGGGTGATCAGGTCATGCGCTATGCGATGGAGGGTGACTTCAACCACGACTGGCTGTATGAAGGCCTGGTCTATTCGTTCGGGGGTAAGCTCGTGAGCGATGACGGCCGCCGCGCCTTGTTCAGCGAGGCGCCCGCGCTCGCGGCGCTGACCCTGCTGCGCGACCTGGCCAAGCGCGACAAGGTCTTGTACGTGAACCCGAACTTCTCGGGGATCATCGAGAACTTCATCGCGGGGCGCAGCGCCATGATCGTCCACTCGAGTTTCGCCCTGTCGATCATCACGAACCGCGCCCGCTTCCGCTGGAGCGTGGCGCCGATCCCGGCCGGGCCGTCCGGGTCGGTCCTGAATGCGGGTGGCGGCAACTTCGTGCTCTTTGCGAAGACGAGCCCGGAGCGGCAGCGCGCGGCCTGGGAGTTCATCAAGTGGATGACCTCGCCGGCGAGCACCGCCTTCTACTCGATGAAGAGCGGCTACCTGCCGCTCCGCGCGAGCGCGATGAAGGAATCGCAACTCGACAGCTACTACAAGCAGTTCCCGATGGCGAAGAAGTCCGTTGAACTGTCCTTCAACTATGGGAAGGGGCGCATGGTCGTCCTGGACGTGGAGAAGGGCGTGCGACAGTTCCTCAACCCGGCGCTCGAGGCCGTGCTGCTCGGCTCGGCCGATCCGAAGCAGGCGCTGGAAGAGGCGACCAGCAAGGCCAACGCGGTGCTGGGGGGCAAATAGGCTCAAGGGGGCGGGGCCGAGAGACTCCGCCCCTACACATCCCAATGCCGCGGGTGTCCCCCAGGGGGCGGGAAGCCCTCACCGGATTCGCGTTCCTGCTCCCATCGCTTATTCCCCTCGTGGTGTTCACGCTCTATCCGCTCGCCAACTCCGGCTACCTATCGCTCGTGAAGTGGAACCTGCTGTCGCCGCGAAAGGAGTTCGTCGGCGTCGCCAACTACACGCGGATGGCATCAGACCCGGCGCTTCTGAACGTTTTCACCAACACCGCGGTCTACACGGTCGCGGTGGTGTCGATCGGCATTGTTGTTGGCCTAGTCCTTGCCCTGCTGCTCAACCGGCCACTGTGGCTGCGTCCCATCTGGCGCGGCGTCTTCTTCTTGCCGACGGTCGTGCCTCTGGCCGTGCTCTCGGGCCTGTGGCTGTGGATCTACGATCCCCACTTTGGCCTGATGAACTACCTGCTGCGCTCGATCGGACTGCCCGCCAGCCAGTGGCTCCAGAGCCCGACTTCGGCGCTGTGGGCGATCATCGTGATGATGATCTGGCAGACAGCCGGCTACAACATGGTGATCCTGCTCGCCGGCCTGCAGAACATCTCGGAAGAGCTCTACGAGGCGGCGCGGCTGGACGGCGCCGGGCGCGGAGCGATCCTCGCCCGCATCACCGTGCCTCTTCTGTCGCCGACGCTGCTGTTCATCGTCATCGTCACGTCGATTCAGGCCTTTCGTGTATTCGACCCGATCTGGGTGATGAGCCTGGGTACCGGCGGTCCGGCGAACAGCACCGCGACGCTCGTCTTCCACCTCTACCGGCAGGCCTTCATGTTCTTCGAGGCGGGGTACGCCTCGGCGATCGCCTACCTGGTCGTCGGCGTTGCCCTGGCCTTCACGGTTGCGCAATTCTGGCTCAGCAGGCGCTGGGTGACGTATGAGTAGGCGTCCGCGTGCATGAGCGCGCGTATGCGTAGACGGCCGATCGAGAGTCTCGCGGCGCATCTGGCCGTGATCGGCCTGGCGGCGCTCTTCTTCCTGCCGTTCCTGTGGATGCTCGTGACCTCAGTGAAACCCGACAACGATATCTTCCTCTTCCCGCCCAGGTGGATTCCATCGGTCTGGCAGTTCCGCAACTTCGCCGCCGCCTGGGCCAAGGCGCCCTTTGCGCGCTTCTACATCAACAGCGTCGTCGTGACCGCGTCCATCGTGCTGATCCAGTTGACGACCGCAGCGCTCGCCGCTTACGCATTCGCGCGGCTGCGCTTTCCGGGGAAGTCGCTCCTGTTTCTGGCGTACCTGTCGGTCATGATGATCCCCAGCCAGGTGACCCTGATCCCGAACTTCATCACGCTCAAGAAACTGGGGATGCTGAACACGTACTGGGCGCTGATCCTGCCGTTTGCGGCAACGGGGTTCGGCACATTCCTGATCCGCCAACATTTCCTGTCGATCCCCCAGGAGCTCCTAGACGCCGCCGTGGTCGACGGGGCCGGCCACCTACGCATCCTGTGGCAGATTTGTCTGCCGACCGCCAAGCCGGCGTTCGCCACCTTCGGACTGCTCGCCACGATGTGGCACTGGAACGACTTCTTCTGGCCCCTAATCGTGACGAGTTCAGTCGAGATGCGGACGCTGCCGCTGGGGCTGGTCGTGTTCACGAACTCAGAGCAGGGGACGTCGTGGAATCTATTGATGGCGGCGGGGATCTTTACCGCGCTCCCGATCGTGCTGCTGTTTCTGATCGCACAGCGTCACTTCGTCCAGGGAATCGCCCGGGTGGGGATTAAGGGCTAGTGTACCGTCCCCTTGAAGTCTCCGGGCTTCACGCGTTCGAGGAACTTTCGAAACTCCTGAGGGTCCAGTTCGTCACTCAACTCTCCAGGCCGCTCATCCCCCTCGCCTGATCGGTGGAGTGGGATGCCCTGCGAGGCCACTTTGTCTTCCACGAAGATCGGGGCTTCGACCCGCAGCGCCAGCGCGATGGCGTCGCTGGGGCGCGAGTCGATAACCAGTTGCGAGCCGTTGCGGGCCAGGTGAATCTCGGCGAAGTAGGTGGCGTCGCGGACGTCGCTGACCACGATGCGGGTCACCGTCGCCGACAGTTGCTCGAGGACCGTCGTGAGGAGATCGTGCGTCATCGGCCGGGGCGGCTGGACGCCCTGGAGGCGCATGGCAATTGCCATCGCCTCGGCCTGCCCGATCCAGATCGGCAGCGCGATCGTCTCTTCCTGGTCGACCAGCAGCACGACGGGGTTGTTCTGTTGGTCGAGGGCGACACGACGGACCTTCATGACCCGCACAGTAGATCCCCCCTTCCGCAGGTCGCGCCGGGCGGCGACCTTTCCGCCATTATAGCAAACTCCGTACCGCTGGGCTCGGGCGGTCGACTGGTGGTAGCGTACGCTACTCTGTGTACTTTCGGAGGTGAGCCAAAAGAGAGGACGTATCCCTAACCCAAACCTAGGGCCAACCAGATGAGGGGGGATACGTCCATGGCCAGTCGCACGAAGCTCCTGACCGATTTGACGGTAGCCGACCTGTGGAAGGAGGTCAAGGACCCCGACCGTCTCTGGGGAGATCTGACTCTCGAAATGAAACGGACCGTCAAGCTCCTCCTCCAGAATCGCTGCCAGGATGAACTGACCGCGCATCTGCATGCCACGCGCTACGCGCGGGTGCGAGGGCGTCGTGATGTTCGCAATGGCCTCTACCGTCGCTGCCTGACGACGACGGGGGGCACCATCCCCGATCTCGAGATCCCCCGCGCCCGCCTGGGCGGATTCACCCCCTCGGTCCTGACCCGCTATCAGCGCCGCACCGCGGCGGTCGATCGTCTCGTCCAGGCCGTCTTCCTGGCCGGCATCAGTACCCGTCGGGTCGGCCCGACGCTGGCTCACGTGCTCGAGGATACGGTCAGTGCGTCCACCGTCTCCAGCATCACGCGCACCCTCGACTACGCCGTCCTCGCCTGGCATACCCGGCTTTTGCCCGAGGCGTATCGCTACCTGGTCCTCGACGCCCTCACCTTGCGGGTCAAAACCCCTGATGGGACGGCCCGCCGGCTCATCCTCGTCGCCTATGGCCTCACCCGCCACGGCCAGCGCGCGCTCATCGACTACCGCCTCGTCCCCACCGAGAGTCAGGGCGCCTGGGAACGCTTCCTGACGAACCTGGCCTATCGGGGTCTCACCGGACCGCACCTCCACCTCATCACCACGGATGGTCACCGCGGGCTGCACGCGGCGCTCGACCTCGTCTATCCGGCCGTCCCCCGTCAGGCCTGCTGGGTTCATGTCCTGCGCAATGTCGCCCAGCGCCTGCGGGTCCGGGACCGCCACCGCTGCCTGTGCCTCGCGCGCCGCATCTATCTCGCCCGCTCGCGCTCCGCCGCTGAGACCGCCCTGCACCAGTGGGTCCGCGCCTGGCAGCCCATCGCCCCCCAGGCCGTCCAGTGCGTCCGCCGCGAGGGGGAAGCGCTCCTCGCCTTCTACCAACGCCCGCAACGGGACTGGCGACGCCTACGCACCACCAATGCCATCGAACGCGCCTTCCGCGAAGTTCGCCGGCGCACCCGGCCCATGACGTGTTTCACCAATCTCGCGAGCTGTGACCGCATCATCTATGCGGTCATGCATCACCTGAATACGCAGTGGGCCGGACGTCCTCTCTGGAAGGAAAGTACACAGAACTCTTGACACTACCTCGACTGGTCCCGCGATTGACCGCCTCGGGGCATAGAAGATTCTAGGGGTTTCGGTCTGCACCGCCGAACCCCCACTCTGACCGCACTCGGCCGGCGGAGCGTGAGGGAGGTGGCGTGTGTGAGTGGGCTTGTCCTGCTTGGGATCGTGGTGCTGATCGTTCTCTATGTCGTCGCGCTCTACAACCGCCTGGTAGTTGACCGCAACCGGATCAACAACGCCTGGTCGCAGATCGACGTCCAGCTCCGCCGCCGCTACGATTTGATCCCCAACCTGGTGGAGACGGTCAAAGGGTACGCCGCCCATGAGAGCGAGGTGTTCCAGAAGGTGACGGAGGCGCGCGCCACCGCCATCGCCGCCAACACCGTGAAGGATCAGGGGCAGGCGGAGAATATGCTTACCCAGGCGCTGCGCAGCGTGTTTGCTGTTGCAGAGAATTATCCGCAGCTCCGCGCCACCGAGAACTTCCAGCAGCTTCAGGAAGAGCTGAGCGGCACGGAGAGCAAGATCGCGTTCGCGAGGCAGTTCTACAACGACACGGTGCTGCGCTACAACAACGCGCGGCAGGCGTTTCCCTCGGTGATTCTCGCCAACATGTTCGGCTTCGGCCCGCACGAGTACTTCGAGATGGAGGAAGCGGCCCGCGAGCCCGTCAAAGTGAAGTTCTAGGTCTCTCTGAGGTCTATGTACGAGGCCGTTGAAGAAAACGTCCGCGGGACCTGGTTCCTCTTCGCCGGGTTCGTCCTCGTGTTGGCCGCGCTCGGGTACGTCTTCGGGTGGCTTACGGGTTACGGGTATGGGGGCGTCGGCGTCGCGCTCCTCATCGCGGTCGCCATGGCCTGGGGCAGCTACTACTACAGCGATCAAATGGTGCTGTCGATCAGCCGGGCCCATCCGGCGGATCGAGAGAAATATCCCCATCTGTACAACACGGTCGAGGGACTCGCCCTCGCCGCCGGCATTCCGGTCCCGAAGGTGTACATCATCGAGGACACCGCTCCCAATGCCTTTGCGACCGGCCGTGATCCGGAGCACGCCGCGCTCGCGGTGACCACGGGTCTGCTCGACAAGCTCAACCGCCTCGAACTGGAAGGTGTGATCGGCCACGAGATGTCCCACATCCAGAACTACGACATCCGGCTGGCGACGGTGACGGCGGTGCTGGTTGGGCTGGTCGTCCTGCTGAGCGACTGGCTGATGCGCAGCATGTATTGGGGCCGGCGCCGCGGCAGCCGTGAAGATCGCGGTGGCGCCGGCGGCGTGCTGGTGCTCGTCGGGCTGATGCTGGCGATCCTG
>JBGPLF010000048.1:0-19493 GCA_041486265.1 bacterium | reverse complement strand
GTTCGATCGCCGGGTACTACGGGGGACGTCTTGGAGAAGTGCTCATGCGGGTGACGGAGTTCTTCATCGTCATCCCGACATTTCTCCTGGCCCTGGTCCTGGTCGCCGTGTCGCGCCCGAGCATCTGGAGCATTGTGTTTACGATCGGCGTTCTCGGGTGGCCGAGTACAGCCCGGCTAACTCGAGGTGAGTTTCTCTCGCTGCGGGAGCGAGAGTTTGTCACGGCTGCCCGTGCCGTCGGAGCCAGCTCGGTCCGGGTTCTTTTCAGGCAGATCCTTCCCAACGCGGCTCCGCCGCTGATCGTGAACACCTCGCTGGGGGTCGCGACGGCGATCCTGATCGAAGCGGGTCTGTCTTTCCTTGGCCTAGGGGACCCGAACCTCTACTCATGGGGCCTGATGCTTCGGAACTCCAGGGATTTTCTCCGGATCGCATGGTGGATGCCGACATTCCCTGGCCTAGCGATTTTTGTGACCGCGCTGAGCTTGAATCTGGTTGGCGACGGATTGAATGACGCTTTGAATCCCCGGCTCCGGCAGCGGACGGGATGAGCGGCACGTGCTGAAGGAGCCTTGAGGCGTAGCATCAACGTGGGCTTTGTACTGCGTCATGTGGCAATTCTGCCCGGGGAAGGACCGTTCATCCCCAGCGGGTTCATCCGCATCGACGGAGACACGATCACCGACCTGGGACCCGGGGACGGGGCTGCGGTCGACCATGTGATTGACGGTCGGGGGCGGGTCGCTATCCCGGGGCTGATCAACGCCCACACCCACCTCGCGTTGACGTTCTATCGCGGCATCGCCGATGATGTCCGCCTGTTCGATTTTCTCGCTGAGACCCGAAAGTATTGGGGAAAGGCGACGCCGACCGAAGCGTCCGCATCGGCTCTCGCAGGTTGCTGCTCCGCCGTCCGCTCGGGAACCACCTGCCTCGTAGACAGCCACACGACCACGCCGCGGCCGGCGGCAGAGGCCGCACACCGCGTCGGCGTGAGGCTGGTCGGGGCGCCAGGAGCCCGCTCGCTGTGGTTTGGCGAACCGGCCCCCGACACGTTTCTGGAAGGCCTCCGTGAGACCGATTCGACCGCGTCCGACTATGCCGGGCCCGATCTGATGTTTGTCCCGTATCTGTCAGCACACTCACCGTACCACTGCTCCGCCGAGCAGATCCAACTCGTCAAAGGCGCGTGCCGCGACCGAGGATGGCTGTTCGGTATCCACCTTGCCGAGTGCCAGGAAGAGGTGGAGCTGATCCGGCGCTGGACCGGCATGACACCCACCGAGTACCTGGACAGCCTGGGTGTGCTCGACGAGCGGACCCTGGTGGCCCATGCGGTGTTCCTGAGCGACGGGGACGCTGGACTGCTTGCCAGCCGGGGCAGCCACCTCGCCCACTGTCCCAAGAGCAATGCGAAGCTCGGTGACGGCATCGCGCCGGTGCCGCTCTGCTTGCGCCACGGCGTCTCCGTGGTGCTGGGAACTGATAGCATGGTCAGCAACAATAACCTGGACATGCTGGAAGAGATGCGGTTCGGGGTCTTGCTCCATCGCGGGGCGCACCGTGACCCCCGCGTATTGACTGCTCGAGAGATCTTCGAGATGGCGACGATCAAGGGCGCTCGGGCTCTGGGACTGTCTGACCGCATCGGCTCGCTGCGGTCTGGGAAGCGGGCTGACCTGGCGCTCCTCGAGATGAAGCCGCCGCTCGGCGTGACCGAGCAGGCCGTGCTTTCGGAGCTGGTCTTTCACGCGACGGCCGAGGCGGTGCGGACGGTGATCATTAACGGCCGAATCATTGTCGAGGAAGGCCGCATTTGTACAGTCTAAGCCAGGGTGGTGTGAGACCACGCTGCGCACAGGAGCAACCGGGGAGGTGCAGGACGGTATGATTGGTCTTCTATCCAGCTTCCACTTTCGCCAGGAGTTTCTTGCTGACGCCAGGACAGAAGAAGTGAAGACGCCCTTTGGGGTGGTGACGGCGTTCATTGGGACGATGGGGGGCCGGCCCACGGCCTGTATTCAGCGCTACGGGGCAAGGATGACCGTGCCGTCTCATAAGATCAACCACCGGGCCCACGTCTGGGCGTTCAAGCAACTCGGCGTGGAGCGCATCCTCTCGCAAAACGCGATCGGATCGATCAACCCCGTGCTCCGGCCGGGGGACATCCTGATCCCCCATGACTTCATCGACCACACTAAGCAGCGGCCGCAGTCACTCTATGACGACTACGACTGCTGGGTGCGGGTTGACATGACCGAGCCCTTCTGTCCGCAAACGCGCCAGGCGCTCATTGCTGGGGCGCGACAAGTTTCCAACCGGGTGATCGAACGCGGGGTGTTCGTGTGCTTCGAGGGCCCCCGCTTTGAAACTCCGACAGAAATTCGCATGTTTCAGCAACTTGGAGGGGACATTGTTGGAACGCCGCTGGTACCCGAGGTGATCTTCGCACGTGAGGCTGAGATCTGCTACGCTTCGATCTCGGGAGTAATCAACTTTGGAGCTGGACTGGCCCCTGCCGTGGTCCACGTTGGAGAAGGGAGCATGTTCGACTTCTACCTCAGCTCAGGCCTTCAGCAGCAGATTGAGAATGCGACCATTGCCGCCCTCGATCATCTGCCTGCGGAACGCACGTGTCCCTGCGCCAGGGCGCTCGACCAGGGGTTTCATGGCGTCGAGCCGGAGTGGCTCAAGCCGTTCAGGCGGGCATCGGCGACGTAGACCGTTCGTCGCGTTGCCCCCCTGCGTTCCCGCGTATGCTGGAAAATTGAACCCCGCCCCTGCAGGGGCCGGGTGTGCGGTTGGGGAATAGCAGGCGCACAGGTCACAGGCCGGGTCTGGCCCCAGCAACGCCGGAGAGGAATGGGTCGGCACGCGGCGCGATCGCATTTCAAAAGGAGGTGCGACGAACGTGAGCGACGAGAAGCCTGCGAAGTGGATACGGGTGTCCGACAACCGCGTGAAGCGTGTCTCCAGGCGGGAGTTCCTGAGACTCGTGACGGCCGGCGCCGCCGGCGTCGGATTGGCCGGGACTGGACTCGGCCGCCTGACCGGGCCCTATATCGCGCACGCTCAGCCCAGGCAGTTGCGGATCATGTCGTGGAGCCACTTTGTCCCGGCGTATGACGCCTGGTTCGATCCCTTCGCGAAGCAGTGGGGTGAGAGCAAGGGTGTCCAGGTCACGGTGGACCACGTCAGCTTCGCGGACATCGTGCCGAGGGCGACGGCCGAGGTGGCGGCTCAACAGGGCCACGACTGCTACTTCTTTATCTCGCCGCCCTCCCAGTTTGAGCAGCAGGTCCTCGACGTGGCGGACATCAACCAGGAAGCCGAGAAGCGGTACGGCCCGATCATCCCGCTGGCCAAGAAGAGCACCTACAACGCCAAGACCAACAAGTGGTTCGGGTTCTCCGACGACTGGGTGCCAGATCCGGGCGACTACCTCAAGAACGTGTGGGCGGCTGTGGGGTACGTCAACGGCCCCAAGACGTGGGACGACCTGCTCACCGTCGGCGCCGAGATCAAGAAGAAGTTTCCCAACATCCAGATCCCGATCGGGATCGGGTTCTCGCAGGACATCGACTCGAACATGGCGACCCGGGCGATGCTGTGGTCGTTCGGCGGGTCCATCCAGGACAAGGACGAGAACGTGATCCTAAACTCCGAGCAGACGGTCAAGGCGTTGGAGTATGGTGCCAGGCTCTTCAAAGAGGTCATGACGCCGGCGGTCTTGAGCTGGAACGCCGCCTCGAACAACCTGGCTTTGAATGCGCGAGAGACGTCGTACATCCTCAACTCCATCTCGGCCTATCGCTCGGCCCAGGCCTTGGGGCTGCCGGTGGCCAGCGACATCTTCTTCACGCCTGCCCTGAGGGGACCCGCGGCCGCCCAGGTGGCCACGCACGTGATGGGCGTATGGGTGGTCTGGAAGTTCGCGCGGTCGCCCGACCTGGCCAAGGAGTTCTTGCTCTACCTGATGGACAATGCCCGCGACGCGACGATGGCCAGCCGGCTCTACAATTTCCCGTCGCACTGGGGGGCCGTGGCCGACAAGGGCGTCCCGGTGGCGCAGAAGCCGGCGGCGGGCCGGGCGTGGATGAAGTCGCCGGTCTACAGGGATCCCTTCGGCTCGCTCCCGCCCGACAAACTGAAGGTCCTCTACGACTCGGAGCCGTGGTCCACGAACGTCGGCTTTCCCGGACCGGCCAATCCGGCCGAGGGAGAGATCTTCGACACCTACGTCCTTACCGACATGTTCGCCAAGGCCGCGACCGGCCAGCTGACGCCGAAGGCGGCGGTTGAGGAAGCCGATCGCCGGGTCAAGGACATCTTCGCGAAGTGGCGGAAGGCGGGCCTCGTCGGCGGCGGCAAGGACAAGTAGACCACGACACGTACGTTTCGGGGTGTGCCTTGCGGTGCGGGGCGCACCCCGAATTGTCGGTCAGTGGATTGTTGAGGCGCTTCTATGGAATCGATGGGGTACGTCGAGACGAAGAACCTCCAGAAGCACTTCGGGGAGGTCCACGCGGTTGACGGCATCGATCTCTCCATAAAGGAAGGGGAACTGCTCGTCCTGCTCGGGCCGTCCGGCTGCGGCAAGACGACGCTCATGCGGATGATCGCCGGTTTGGAGACGCCGACGGCGGGCGAGATCTATATCGCCGGCCAGCTCGTCGATGAGGACATCCCGCCCCGGGCCCGCGGTATCGCCATGGTCTTCCAGAGCTACGCGCTGTACCCGCACAAGACCGCCTACGACAACATCGCGTTTCCGCTCGAAGCGATCGGAATGCCGCGGCTGACCATCCGGGGCCGCGTCCAGGGCGCCGCGAAGCGGTTCGGCATCGGGCAACTCTTGAGCCGGCGGCCGCGGCAGCTCTCAGGCGGTGAGCGCCAGCGCGTCGCGCTGTCGCGGGCGGTCGTGCGCGACCCTAGGGTCTTCCTCTTCGATGAGCCGCTGTCCAACCTCGACGCGCAGTTGCGCGCCATCGCCCGCCACGAGTTGAAGCAGTTTCAGCGTCAGATCGGGACGACCACGATCTACGTCACCCACGACCAGGTCGAGGCGATGGGATTGGGCGATCGGATCGCGGTGATGAACAAGGGGAAGGTCAGGCAGATCGGGACGCCGCAGCACATCTACGACCACCCGGCGGATACCTTCGTGGCGACGTTCCTCGGGTCGCCGCCGATGAACCTGATCGAGCGGGATGTCCAGACGCTGCTCGGGTTCCGGCCCGAGAACTTCCTGCCCCGCGAGGTGTGCGCCCCCGAAGAGACCGCGACGTTCCGGTTCCGCGTGCGGCAGGTCGAGTATCTGGGCGCCGACCGCCTGTTGTACGGCTCCCTTGAGGAAGCGACGCGCACGGACCAGACGGTGATCGCCGAACTTCCCGCCACCATTACGGTGCCCATCGTGGAGGGAGAGGCCTACGATTTCGCCGTACCCCGCCGTGCCCTTCGCCTCTTTGATACGGGGACCGGGTTGAGCCGGGCCGATGGCGTTGCCTAGAGAAACCCAGCCGGGCCTGGCGCCCGTTGTCCTCACGATGCGCCGGCGCACGCTGGCCGACAAGGAGGCACTGCTCGGCCGCCTGATGCTGGCGCCCGCGCTCCTGTACGTCATCGCGCTGGTCGGGGTGCCGTTCGGGCTGGCGGTGCTCCTCAGTTTCTCGTCCGCGACCTCCGGCAGCCTGGACTTCTCGTGGGTCGGCCTCCGGAATTACGCTACAATCATCGTCGATCCACAGTTCCAGCACGCCCTCTGGAACACGCTGCGGTTTGCGATCATTTCCCAGTTCCTGGTGATCGTCCTCGCGTTGACCGCCGCGCAGGTGCTCGACGCCGCGTTCGCCGGGAAGCGCGTGGTGCGCTTCCTGCTCCTGATGCCCTGGGCGGCGCCGGTGGCGCTCGCGGCGATCGGGTGGACCTGGATTTTCGACTCGACATTCAGCGTCATCAACTGGACCCTGCGGTACTTCCACCTGACGAAGACCTGGTACTACTGGTTCGGCGACCCGACGCTGGCGATGGTAGCGATCATCATCGTCCATGTCTGGCGCATGTTTCCCTTCGCCACCGTGATCACCCTGGCCGGCATGACGTCGATCCCCCATGAGATCAGCGAGGCGGCCGTCGTCGACGGCGCGAGTTTCTCGCGGCGGTTCTTTCAGATCAACCTGCCCCTGCTGACGCCCATCATCACGGTGGCGGTGCTCTTCGGGGTCGTGTTCACCTCTACCGACCTGGGCGTTGTCTATCTGCTGACGCGCGGCGGTCCGTACAATAGCACGCACGTCCTGGCCAGCTTGGCGTTCCAGCGCGGTATCCTCGGCGCCAACCTGGGACAGGGCGCCGCCGTCGCCTTGTTCCTTCTGCCGGTTCTGGTCGTCGTCGCCATCCTGATGCTGCGGACGGCCCGCCGGGCGGAGGTGGGCGCATGACCGCGCGGCGCGCCGTGCGCATCCTGAAGCGGATAGCGCTGTATCTCGCGGCGCTGGCGTTCACGGTCTTCGCGGTCTTCCCCTTCTACTGGATGTTCCTCACGACGTTCAAGCAGAACAAGGACCTGTACGTCGGCGGCACCGACCTGAGCCACATCCCCTGGATCTTCAACCTGCGGCCGACGCTGGAGCATGTAAATCTCCTATTCCAGCAGACCCTTTACTTGACGTGGGTGCGAAACACGGTGTTGATCGGCGCAGCCGTCGTCGTCATCACGATTGTGCTGGCCGTCCCGGCAGGCTACAGCCTGGCGCGGCTGTCCGGGCGCTGGGGCGAGCGGCTAGGGATCGGCATCTTCCTGACGTACCTGGTCCCGCCGACGCTGCTGTTCATCCCCTTCTCGCGCGTCATCGCGGTGTTCGGATTGCAGAACTCGGTCTGGGCGTTGATCCTCGTGTATCCTACGTTCACCGTGCCCTTCTGTACCTGGCTGATGATGGGATTCTTCCGATCCATCCCGCGGGACATCGAGGAGCAGGCGATGATCGACGGCTACAGCCGCCTGGCGGTCATCCGCAAGGTCGTGCTGCCGCTCGCGGTCTCCGGCATCCTCACCGCCGTGATCTTCGCCTTCACCCAGGTGATGCAGGACTTCGTCTACGCGCTGACGTTCATTAGCTCTCTGGACAAGATGACGGTTAGCCTGGGCGTCCCGGTCGCGCTGGTGCGTGGTGATGTGTTCTATTGGGGATCGCTGATGGCCGCGTGTCTGTTCACCAGTATTCCGATTGCGGTGGTGTATAATCTTTTCATCGACAGGTTCATCGCCGGCCTGACGGCAGGCGCGCTGAAGGGGTGAGAGGTCGCCGAGATCACTCTTCGGCGCAGGGAGATGTGGCTATGGTACCGGGAACACCCCCCGCACAAGCGATAGAACGTCAACGTCTGGCGCTCATTCTCGTCCCCACCGATTTCTCGCCCGGCGCCGAGCCGGCGCTGCGTTGGGCAGCAACGCTGGCCGATGCCAGCAACGCGGAGATCCTGCTGCTGCACGTCCTCGACTTTCTAACTCCGGCGCTCGTGGCTGCCACCCCCGAGGTGGGTGTGTGGATAGACGACGAGATGGTGCAGCATGTTCGGGGCGAGGCCAGCGCATCAATCGCCCGTGAGGCTGCTCGTCTGGCGCGCGCGCGAACCATGATCCGGGAGGGCATGCCGCGGTCGGCGATCCTGGAGGTCGCCGCGGAGAGCGAAGCCGACCTCATCGTGATGGGGACACACGGCCGTACCGGGCTGGCTCACATGCTGATCGGCAGCGTCGCCGAGCACGTCGTTCGGCACAGTTCCATTCCGGTTCTCACCGTTCGTCAGCAAGAGACCTCGTGACGGGAGCGCCTGTGGAGTCGGACGGTCCTCCCGTCATCCGCACCGCCGGGTTGACCAAGCAGTTCGGCGATCTGACCGCGGCCAACGGTGTGTCACTGACAATCGCGCCACGGGAAGTCTTCGGATTGCTCGGCCCGAACGGCGCAGGCAAGAGCACCGTGATCAAGATGCTGACGACCCTGCTGCCGCCCACGTCCGGTCGCGCGTGGGTGGCCGGCTTCGACGTGATCCGAGAGCCGGCCCGGGTGCGGCGCAGCATTGGCTATGTGCCTCAGGTGGTGTCCGCGGACGGCGCTCTTACCGGGTATGAAAACCTCCTCCTCTCGGCCCGGCTGTACAGCGTGCCCCGTCGCGAGCAGTCCAGGCGGATTCAGGAGGCTCTTGCGCTGATGGGACTCAGCGACGCCGGCGATTCCCTCGTCCGTCAGTATTCCGGAGGCATGATCCGCCGTTTGGAAGTCGCCCAGTCCATGCTGCACAATCCCGCCGTGCTTTTCATGGATGAACCCACCGTGGGTCTCGACCCTGTCGCACGACAGGTCGTCTGGGAACATGTGCGAGAACTCCGTCGGCTCTTGGGCACCACGGTCTTCATTACGACTCATTACATGGAAGAGGCCGACGAGTTGTGTGACCGGGTGGCAATCATGCATCTGGGCAAGGTCGTCGCCGCCGGTTCGCCTGCCGAGCTGAAGGCTCACGCGGGTCCCGGCGCCACCCTTGAAGATGTGTTCATTCACTTCACGGAATCCACAATCGAATCGGGAGGCAGCTACCGTGAGGTCCTACGCACCCGCCGTACCGCACGCCGCCTTGGGTGAAGGCGGAAGCCTTCTTCGCTTCGCAGGACACGTCCGGGCCATCGCCGACGCCGAGGTACGCAAGCTCCGCCATGACCCGTTCGAGCTGATCACTAGGGCCGCGCAGCCCACGCTGTGGTTGGTGGTATTCGGGAACGTGATGGCCCGCGTGCGCGGGCTTCCGACCGGGAACCTCAAATACCTGGACTTCATGACCCCAGGAGTCCTGGCGCAGAGCGCACTGTTCATTTCGATCTTCTATGGCATCTCTGCCATCTGGGAACGAGATCTCGGAATCCTCCAGAAGTACCTGGTGAGCCCGGCGTCCCGGTCGGCGCTCGTGCTGGGGAAAGCGCTCTCGGCAGGCGTGCGCGGGCTGTCACAGGCCGTGATTGTGTACCTTCTGGCGCTCATACTCGGGATCGCGCTGAGTTTCCAGATTATGCATGTCGTGGCGGTGCTCGTGCTGATTGTGATCGGATCCGCGCTCTTTTCCACCTTGTCGCTCGTCATTGCCTGTCTGGTGAAGACGCGGGAGCGCTTCATGGGGATCGGGCAGGTCTTGACGATGCCGCTGTTCTTCGCCAGCAACGCCATTTATCCATTGAGCTTGATGCCAGGATGGCTGCGTGGAATCTCCGTGGCCAACCCGCTGACCTATGAGGTCGACGCGCTGCGCGCTCTGATGATCTCTGGTGGGACGAGCGGCTTTGGACTCGGGGTGGACTTCGCCGTGCTCCTCGGGGTGTCGGCGCTGCTGATCGGTATCGCAGCCCACCTCTACCCGCGGATGGCGGCGTAGGCGCCGGTTCGCTAGAGCGCCGTGATCCCGCCGTCCACCGCCAGCACCTGGCCCGTGATATAGCCCGCCGAGGGGGCCACCAGGCACAGCGCAGCTCCCAGCAAATCGTCCAGCGTGCCGATCCTTCCTATCGGGATACTGTCGATGATCGCCTGGCCCCCGCGGGCGATGACGGCCGCCGACATCCGGGTCGGGATGAATCCCGGCGCGATCGCGTTGACCGTGATCCCGTGGCGAGCCCACTTCACGGCAAGATCGCGCGTGAAGGCGATGATCGCGCCCTTGCTGGCGGCGTAGCCGACGGCGTCGAGGATCTCAGGCGGCGTGCCCGCCAGGCCCGCGACCGACGTGACGTTCAGGATGCGGCCGTACCGCCGCGCGATCATCCCCCGGCCGACCGCCTGGCACATCAGGAAAGTGCCGGTGGCGTTGGCCTCCATGACCTCGCGCCAGCGCTCAAGCGGCATCGTCTCCGCGGGCGCCCCCCAGGTGCGGCCGGCCGCGTTCACCAGGATCGACCAATCGCCCACGGCGGCGGCCGCCGCCTCGACGGTGCGCGCCACATGGTCGGGGTTGGACACGTCGGCCGCGAAGGCGGTGCAGGTGACGCCGCACTCGCGCAGGTCGCGCTCCGCCGGATCCAGCCACTCGGCACGCCGGGCCACAATGGCGACCCGGGCGCCCGCCTGGCCTAACGCGCGGGCGATCTCCAGACCGATCCCGCGCGAGCCGCCGGTGACTAGGGCGCTCTGGCCCTGGAGGCCAAACAGCCGGTCGACGAGACTGCCGGGCATCGGATCGTTAGGCATCGGGCTGGTGGGCATGGCGGTACAGCCTCCGCAGCAGGGCGATCCGCCCTGCGTGATAGGAGATGTGCGCCGCGCAGCCGAGGACCAGTTGCTCGTACGTGTAGCGGGTGCGGCCGAGCCTGACGGCCAGCGCCTTCCGTTCCAGCGAGGCGGTGCGTCGGACCAGGGCGGCGTGCAGGCGCGAGGTTGCCGCCACCGCCTTCCGCCATCCTTCCTCGTCGCCTTCGCCCGCTGGCCAGGCCTGCGTCATGCGCTTGTTCCGGCCCTCCTCGAGGCAGTCGAGGGTGAAGCGCGACCAGTAGATGATGTGGTTGACCTCCTCCCAGATGGAGTGGGCCTCCCCGCCCGGCTCCCACGTGGATTCCTCGACGCCCACATCCTTGAGGAGTTTGGCCAGGCCTGGATGCCCCCAGTTACCACGCCCGGCGGTGTCCCTCGTGAAGATGACCAGGGCCTGTGCGTGTGGAGCGCCCGATCGCCCGGTCCTGCCGGCAGCGCGACGTCCTCTCATACCTCACCTCGCTAATGATTGTCGTTGCCCTTCCCGCCGACGGGGTGTTCTCCACCCGGCCGGGGGTTCACCTTCGCGACCCTCTGCAGGAAGCGCCGCGCCCGCGGAGTAGAGTACGGCACATGGTTCTGACCGCTCCCAGGCCAACCCCGGTCCAGACCCGGACTATCCCGAGCCTGTTCTTCGCTCAGGCGGCCAAACGTGCGAAGCAGGTGGCGCTGCGGCGCAAGCGGTTTGGCATCTGGCACCGCATCACCTGGGAAGAGTATGCGGTTCAGGTGCGACTGGTGGCCAACGCGCTGCTCGCGCTCGGGGTGCAGCGGGGGGAGCCGGTGGGCCTGATCGGGGAGAACCGGCCCGAGTGGGTCTTCTCCGACCTCGGCATCCAGACGCTCGGCGCGGCGACGACGGGCATCTACACCACGAGCAGCCCCGAGCAGGTGCACTACATCCTCGACCACGCCGGCTGTCGCGTCTTTATCGTCGAAGGCGAGGAGCAGCTCGACAAGGCGCTGGAGATCCGCGCCCGGCTGCCGCATCTCGAGCACATCGTGGTGATGGATCCCGAGGGGCTGCGCACCTTCCGGGATCCCAGGGTTGTGATGTGGGACCAGTTCCTGGCGCTCGGCCGGGATCAGACCCAGCGGTATCCGGATGCTGTTGACGAGCGAATGGCGCTCATTCGACCGGACGACATGGCCGTCCTCATTTATACGTCCGGTACCACCGGCCCGCCGAAAGGCGCGATACTCACCCATCACAACATCGTCTCGGCGACCGAGATGTTGGATGACGCGAACCCTGTATTTGCCGAAGACGAGGTGCTCTCGTATCTGCCGCTCTCGCATATCGCTGAGCGCCAGTTCACGGTCTTCCTTCCGGTGCGGTGGGGCTACACGGTCAACTTCACCGAGAACGTTGACACCGTGACGGAGAACCTGGTCGAGGTCGCGCCGACCGTGATGTTTGGCGTCCCGCGCATCTGGGAGAAGCTGTACTCGGCGGTCTGCCTCCGCGTCAAAGAGAACGACATCCTGAAGCGGTGGACGTACGAAGCGGCCATCCGTCTCTCGCGGTGGACGGTTCGGAGGCGGCTCAATCGCCAACGGATTCCCGCGTGGCTGCGCGCCGCCGAGGGCGTTGCCGACATGCTCGTGCTGCTCCCGCTGCGCCGGCGCCTCGGCCTGCACCGGGTGCGGCTGCCGTACTCGGCCGGTGCGCCCATTGCCTCCGAGCTGATCGAGTACTTCTGGGCGCTCGGCGTACCGATCCGTGAGATCTACGGGCAGACTGAAGATTCGGGACCCACCTCGTGCGTCCAGGGCGATGACGTTAGACTCGGGACCGTCGGCAAGCCGTTCCCCGGTGTCGATGTAAAGATCGCCGAGGATGGCGAAATCCTGGTCCGCGGCCCCAACGTCTTCGCGGGGTACTTCCGCGACCCCGAGACGACCGCGGCGGCGCTCAGGGACGGGTGGCTGCACTCAGGCGACGTCGGCGAGTTCGACGCCGACGGATTTCTGAAGATTACCGACCGCAAGAAGGACCTGTTCAAGACTGCCGGCGCCAAGTACATTGCGCCGCAGCTCATCGAGAACAAGCTCAAGGCGGGCCCGTACATCAACGACGCCGTGGCCATCGGCGACAACCGGCGCTACGTCGTCGCGCTGATCGTGATCGACGAAGAGAATGTTACGAAGTGGGCGCAAGATCGACGCCTGCCGTTCACGACGTACGCGGACCTGGCCGCCAATCAAGACGTGCGCGATCTCATTGCCGGCGAGGTCGACGCCGTCAACAAGACCCTCTCCAGCCCGGAGTGTGTCAAGAAGTTTGCAATCCTGCCGAAGCGTCTGTACCAGGAAGACGGAGAGGTCACCGCGACCCTCAAGGTGAAGCGCAAAGCGATCATGGAGAAGTACGCGGACGTGATTGCCGGGTTGTACCGCGACTAGCGCACCCGCCCGACGCTGAGCTCCCGATGCTCTCGCTGGCGATCCCCGCATGGCATATCGTCGTCAGGACTGCAGTGATCTATCTGGTGGTGTTCGCGGGCCTGCGCCTCACCGGGAAACGAGAACTCGGGCAGATGACCGTCTTCGATCTGGTGGTCATCCTGCTCATCGCGAACGCCGTGCAGAATGCGATGGTGGGGCCAGACGTGTCGTTGACCGGCGGCGTCATTGCCGCCGTCGTCCTCCTTGTGGTGAACTGGGGCGTGGCCCAACTGCGCCTGCGCAGCGACTATTGGGGGAAGCTCCTCGAGGGGACGCCCACCGTGCTCATCGAGGATGGCGAGTTCGTTGTGCCGCATTTGCGGAAAGAGGGGCTCGAGCGGTCAGAGGTGGAGATGGCGATGCGTGAGCACGGTATCGAGTCGATCCGCGACGTCAAGCTTGCCGTGCTCGAGGTCGACGGTTCGATCAGCATTGTCCCGACGGAATCACGGGTGGTCAGGACGCGCAAGCACATCCGGCAGTTCAGGAAGCATTAGGCACGCCGCATGAGTGACTCCCTGCAGGCCGAGGCCCTTCAACAGGCGCCCCACGCCGATGTGACGCCGGAGGGACAGCGCATCCTGACCCACCGCTTTCTGGTCCTCTGGTGCATCGGGTTCCTCTACTATGCCAGCGTCTATCTGCTCGTCCCAGTCCTGCCGCTCTACCTGCAGCAGCGCGGCGCCTCGACGGCCGTGATCGGCGCGCTCCTCGGATCGATGAGCTTTGCGGCGCTCGTCTTCCGGCCCTTTGCCGGCTGGCTCTCCGATGCGTTTGGGCGTAGGCCACTCATCATCCTTGGACTGGCCGGACTCTTGATCTTCAACGCCGCGCTCCCGTTCATTGCAGGTTTTGCCCTGTTCGGACTTCTCCGGCTCATCAGCGGCATCGGCTGGGGTGGTCTGACGGCAAACGCCAACACCCTCGCGGGCGAGATGGCGCCACCCGGCCGGCGAGGTGAAGCCATCGGCTACTACACGATGGCGGGCAGCATCGCGCTCGCCGCCGGCCCGGCGGCCGGGCTGTTCCTGATCCGCAGCTACGGGTATGAGTCCTCTTTTTGGTGCGCGACGGGGCTGACGGCCCTGGCATTGATCCTGGCGTTCTTCCTGCAACCGCAGGTGCGCACTCCATTGACGACGCTCAACCTACACAACCTGATTTGCTGGCCCGCGGTCGGACCAGGAGCGCTGATCGTGCTGCACGCGATGACCTACAGCGGGCTGATCACGTTCCTTCCCCTTCTCGCACGACAGCGCAGCCTGGGGGATCCCGGCCTCTTTTTCACCATCTACGCGCTCGCGCTCATCGTGCTGCGGGGGACGGCCGGGAAACTCTCCGACCGTTTCGGCCGTCCGGCGATCATGGCGCCGGGTCTGGTCTGCGGGGGGGCGTCCATGCTCGTGTTGGCGCTAGCCTCGACTCGCTGGCAGATGCTGGCTGCGGCTCTGCTGTTTTCCTTTGGGATGGCTTTCGTTCAACCGCCCTCGCTGGCCTGGGCCCTCGATCTGGGCGGCGAGCGGCGCGGGACGGCGATGGCGACAATGGTTGCCGCTCAGGATATGGGCATCGCGCTGGGCGGCGCGGTGCTCGGGTATGTTGGGACGCTGGCGGGGTTTGGAGCACTCTTTGGAGCGGCGGCGGGGTTGTCGCTGGCGGCGTTGCTCGGCCTGGCGGTGATCTCGCGGCGGAGGAGAGCGACTGGAGGAGATTCTTGAGAGCGCCAATTGAACAGCACGGCATGGAACTAGACGGGAGCGCGACGCGGCCCGTCGTGCGCGGTCGGCACCTGGTCGTGTCCTGCGGCCATTATCTGGCCGCGCTGGCCGGGATGCGGATGCGCGATCTCGGCGGGAACGCGGTTGACGCCGGTGTGGCGATGGCGTTGTGCCAGGCCGTGCTCGAATTCCAGAGTTACGGTTTTGGCGGCGAGGTACCGATTCTCATCCACGATGCCCGGTCGCGCCAGGTGGTCGTGATCAACGGCAACATGCGCGCCCCGGCGGCCGCGACGATCGAGTGGTTTCGCCAGCGCGACATCAGGCTGATTCCGGGTGACGGCTTTCTCGGGGCCGGCGTCTGCGCCGTCCCGGACGCCCTGATCACGGCGCTCGACCGCTTCGGTCGGCTGACACTGAAAGACGTCGCCGCCCCCGCGATCGAACTGGCCGCGAACGGCTTTCCCATCTATGAAACGTTTCGCAACATGATCGTCACCCACGAGCGCCGTTTTCGCGTCGAGTGGCCCTCGTCGGCTGCGCTGTTTCTGCCGGGCGGCGCAGTGCCGGTTCTTGGCGGGACCTGGCGCAATCCCGATCTGGCGCGCACGTTCGAGAGGCTGGTCGAAGCCGAGCACAACGCCCGGCATCTCGGCCGGAGCGCGGCGCTGCGGGCCGCCCGCGACCGCTTCTACAAGGGCGATATCGCCCGGGAGATCGTGGCCTTTCAGCGCGAGACCGTCGTGCGGGATGCGAACGGGTTCGAGTCGAGCGGGCTCCTCACGGAAGAGGACTTTGCCGCCTTCGAGACGCGCGTCGAGAATCCGGTGACCGTGAACTACCGCGGCTACGACGTGTACAAATGCGGGCCGTGGAGCCAGGGGCCGGTGTTCCTCCAGCAGCTCAATCTGCTTGAAGGCTTCGACTTGAAGGGCCTCGGCCACAACTCCGCCGACTACATCCATCTGGTCACCGAGGCGGCGAAGCTCGCGTTCGCCGACCGAGAGCGCTATTATGGCGACCCCGAGTTTGCCAGCGTGCCGATCCGCGGCCTCCTATCAAAAGCGTATGCGGCGGCGCGGCGCGCTCTCATCGATATGCAGCAGGCGTCCCTCGACCTGCGTCCCGGCAATCCGTATCCCCATCAGGGGGAGGATGTCCAGCCAGATTTATCGCCGGCAACGGTCCAGGCCTGGGCGGGCGGAACAACCGGCACGCGCGCGGTGGACGAGGACGGCACGATGTTCTCCGCGACCCCAAGCGGCGGCTGGTTCCGGTCGTCGCCGATTATTCCGGGCCTGGGATTCTGTCTGAGCACCCGAGGCCAGATGTTTCGCCTGGACGATCCCCATCATCCCGCGGCGCTGCAGCCACGGAAGCGGCCGCGCACGACCCTGACACCTTCGCTTGTGACGAAGGACGGGGCGCCGTGCATGGTCTTTGGGACGCCGGGCGGCGACCAGCAGGATCAGTGGACACTGCAGTTCTTCTTGAATGTCGTGGACTTCGGCATGGACGTCCAGGACGCGATCGACGCAGCAAGCTTCCACTCCGCCCACTTTCCCAGTTCCTTTTATCCTCGGAAGGCAAGCCCCGGGGAAGTGGTGATCGAGGCGCGGGTCCCACGCCCCGTGCTGGACGAGTTGACGGCGCGTGGCCACACCGTCAAGGTGGTTCCAGGGTGGACACACAACTTCACTACGGCCGTAGTCTTCCATCCCGACCGCGGATTGATCGAGGGAGGGGCGAGCTCGCGCGGCGAGCGGAACTACGCGTTGGGTTGGTAGCCGGGCAGGCCTGCACCACTCAGGGGATGGGCGTCAGGCCTTCCAGGCGAGCAGCCTCTTGCAGGCGGCGATCAAAGACCACGAGCTCGCCTGACGGAGGATGCCCCGCCCAGGTCAGCGCTGCTGCAAGTTGAAGCGCATCGTGGGCTCTAAGCGGATGCAGGCGTAGAAGCCTGGCCGCTTGCATCCGGACGTCTTCGCCCGGGTGAATCTCGGTCCAGGATTCGTGCAGGGTTCTCAACACAGACCGCGCCGCTTCCTCACCGCTCAGATCGAGAAGCTTTTCTCGGCGCAGGCGCGCGAACGTGGACCAGCACTCGACTCGCGAGGCCCACCACGTGGCAATGTTTGCATCCTTCTTAAGAAGCGCGCGTGCTGCAGCCGATGTCGGTTGCTCAAGACACAACGGGACGATCGCCGACGTATCCCAGAACCTCATCGGCCTTCGGCGCGCTCCTCGAGCAGGGCCGCAAGGCTGCGCCCCTCGGGATCAGCCGGTCTCGGCATGTCCCAGAAGTCTGGTGGGAGCGGCGCAATCGGGGGGCTTGCGAGTCCCGCCCGGACGAGTTCCTCAATGCGGGCATCCCACTGCGCTCTGCCGGCCATTGGTGTGATCCTGGCGACCGGCCGTCCACGATCGGTCACAATGATCTCCTCGCCGGCCTTCACGGCCTTGAGGTACTCGCTGAGGCGGGCCTTCAACGATGCTATCGACGCGTGGCGCGCGATTTTTCGAGCCTGTTGGGGAGTCTTCATATGACTATTATAGTTATTGATCTCTGACTAGTCTAGTCCCGTTAGATTGTGGCGTCACGCCCAGCGCCGGCGGACCTTGTATCGGCGAAAGCCCTTCACCGAAACGTCCTGCGCCACCCCCAGGTATAGTTCTTGGACATTGGGATCGGCCTGCAGGCGCGCGCTGGTGCCCTCCAGCACGATGCGGCCGCTGTCCATCACGTAGCCGTAATCCGCGACCCCTAGCGCCTGCCGGGCGTTCTGCTCGACGAGGAGGATCGCCGTCCCCGCGGCGTGGATCTCGCGGATGATGCGAAACATCTCGGCGACGATGAGCGGCGCAAGCCCCAGCGACGGTTCATCGAGCAGCAGCAGCTTCGGCCGGCCGAGCAGCGCGCGCGCGATGGCCAGCATCTGCTGCTCGCCGCCCGAGAGCGTGCCGGCTAGTTGCCCCCGGCGCTCGCCCAGCACCGGAAAGCGCGCTTCCATCGAGAGCACGTCCGCGGCGACCGCGGCATCCCCGCGCGCATAGGCCCCCAGGCGCAGATTCTCCTCCACCGTGAGTTCAGGGAAGATCCCGCGGCCCTCGGGGATGTAGGCGACGCCGAGCGCCGCGACGTCTTCGGGATCCCATCCATTGACGCGCCGGCCCAACACTTCAATCGTGCCCTTGTCGGGCTGATCGGGGATGAATCCCATGATGGTCTTGAGTAACGTGCTCTTGCCGGCGCCGTTGGAGCCCAGAATGGTGATGACTTGGCCGGCCGGCACCTCGAGCGAGACGCCGCGCAGCACCGTCAGCCGGCCGTAGTACGCGGTCTCGACGTTGCTGACGCGCAGGAGTGGGGCGTCATGGGCGCGCTCAGTGCCCGGCTGGTGTCGCGGCGCGTCCATCACGCTGTCTCCCCCAGGTACGCGCTGATCACCTGTGGATCTCGTTGAACCGCGTCGGGCGGTCCCTGAGCGATCTTCACCCCGTGGTCGAGCACGGCGATCCAGTCGGAGATGCCCATGACGATCTTGAGGTCATGTTCCACCAGGATAATCGTGATGCCCCACTCCTCCCGGATATCCTTGATCCGGAAGACGAGATCGGCCTTTTCCTCCGCGGTCATCCCCGACGACGGTTCATCAAGCAGCAGCAGGACGGGCTCGGTGGCCAGCGCGCGGGCGATCTCGACCATACGCTGCTGCCCCATCGGGAGATCGCCCACGCGGCGGGCGCGCGTCGCCTGGAGATCGAGGAAATCCAAGATCTCCTCAACCTTTTTCCGGTGCTGCACCTCGTCCCGCCGCCATCGCGGCGTACCCAACGCCGCGGAGACGAAGGGCGTCCGGATGTGCATGTGCCGGCCGAGCAAGACGTTATCCAACACGGTGCTCAGCCGGAACAGCTCGAGGTTCTGAAAGGTGCGCGCAATGCCGCGCCGCGCGACCGCGTCGGGACGGAGGGGCAACCGCGCGTCTTGAAATCGGATCGTGCCCTGGTCGGATCGGTACAGGCCGCAGATGCAGTTGAACAGCGTGGTCTTGCCCGCGCCGTTTGGTCCAATGACCGAAACGAGTTCGCGCGCGCCGACCGTCAGGTCGATGTCGTGGAGTGCGACGACGCCGCCGAAGGCGATCGAGAGGCCCGAGATCTGCAGCAGCGGCTGCGGGCTCGTGGCGGTGGGTGGGCTAGAAGCGGGGGGCGGGCTCGCGCCGGGGGATGGGCTCATGCCGGAGCTAGGCTCATGCGGGAATGGTCTGCGGGGGCCGGGCGGTGAGCCGCCCGGCCCCCAGCATGCCTAGAATTTCGTCGGGTAGCTGTACCAGTCGGTCAACTTCTGGTACTGGCCGTTCATCGCCTTGACCATCATCAGGCGGTTCGTACCCTGGCGCCGGTCGGGTCCGAAGGTGACCTGGCGGATGACGTCCCCGTCCCAGTTCTTGATGGTCTCCATCGCGGCCACGAGCCGGTCCTTCGTGAGGTTGGGGCCCGTCCGCCGCAAGCCCTCCAGGAACGCGTCCACGAACGCGACGCCCGCCACCGCGTTGAAGGGGCTTCGGGCGAGCGCCGGGTTGATGCGCGATAGGGTGGCCAGCACCGCGTCCACCTTCGGGTCGGTCCCCGGCAACGGGAAGTACGCCGTCAGGTAGACGTTGTTCCAGGCCTCGCCGGCCAGCGCGAACATCGCGGGATCGGTCAGGGTGAACGACGATACGAGCGTCGGCCGGAAGGCCAGCTTGGCCATTTCGCGCACGATCAGCGCGCCGGCCCGCGGCGTGGCGTAGAGGACGACGGTGTCGGCGCCGGACTCCTTCAGCTTCTGCGCCTGCGCCGTCACCTCGGCGTCGGTGACCTCATAGGACGCCTGGCCGACGAGCTTCACGTTCTTGGCCTGGACGATGCCGCGCTTGACGCCCAGGAGTCCCTGCTGCCCGTACAGGTCGTTCTGGTAGAACACGGCGACCTTCTGTGTCTTGAGGTTCTGTGCCGCGTATGTGGTTAGGTAGATGCCCTC
>JBGPLF010000047.1:0-19616 GCA_041486265.1 bacterium | reverse complement strand
GGCCAGCGCCTGCGGCGGCAATGTCCGATCGCTGAAGTACGCGTCGAGCACATACCACACGTCCCGGGCGGTCTGCGACAGGTTCCTGGTCATGCTGTCCCCGTGGACCCGGTAGATAGCCACAGGCTGTGGGATCCAACTAAAGCGGTGTCCGCGCGCCGCGAGCCGCAGCCACAGTTCCCAATCGGCGGTGTAGCTGACCGCCGGATTGAACCCCCCTTCGACCTCCAGCACGCGGCGGCGCACCATCACTGCCGAGGGGGTCGTTGCAAGGTTGCCCAGGAGCATTCTCGGGATGACATCCGACGAGCGGAACGGCTTTCGCACAAGAAAACTGATCCCCAGGCGCACGTCGCATACATACCACGGGCCGCACACCGCGTCCACATCAGGGTGCTGACCGAGGCATTCGGCCAGCGCGGCAAGCCCCCCCGGCAGCAACAGGTCGTCCGCGTCAAGGAAGACCACGTACGTGCCCGACGCACGGGCCAGCCCTGCGTTCCGCGCCTCCGCGACCCCACGTCCGTCGAGACGGATGACGTGCACCTGCCCCTCGAACCTGCCGAGGACCGCCGGCGTCTCATCCGTGGACCCATCGTCTACGACGATGACCTCCACGGGCCGGTGACCCTGGTGAAGCGCGCTCTCGATGGCGTCGCCGAGGTAATGCGCGTAGTTGCGTGCAGGGATGATCACGCTGACCTGGTCAGGCATGGACGGGTTGCGCGTGCCTGGCTGCAGTGTTCGCGGCCAGCGACGCGATCCTGGGGTGGATGTCGTCCCAGCGATACCGCTCCAGGAAGAACCGGTGCGCGGCGTCGACCAGTGCACGCCTGAGTGCCGGGTCGGTGAGGAGACGCACGCACGCGCCCGCAAACGCCTCCGGCTCGTCGCCGATCAGGAGGTGGCGCCCTGGGGTGGCCTCGATGCCTTCCGCGCCGGCCGTGGTGGAGACCACCGGGATCCTGTGGGCGAACGCCTCGAGAATCTTGATGCGCGTTCCCCCGCCAAAGCGGATGGGCACGGCGATGATGTCCGCGCGCGCCAGTTCTGACTCGATCTCCGGAACGAATCCCGTGACGACGACGTTCGGGGGGCGGTGCAGCCGTAGAACCGCTGGACCTGGCGAACCGACGATCCTGATCTGGATGTCAGGAATCCGGGTCCGCATCAACGGCGCAATTGACCGGACGAGGTAGTGCGCCCCGTCCTGATTGGGCGGATAGCGAAAGAAGCCGGGAAAGGCAATCGTGGGCGGGTCGCCGACGTCCGCGCGCCCCACCGGGCGCTCCTGGCGAGTATAGCCGTTTGGGATCACACTGACATTTGCTGCGTCCAGGCGCCGCCGATCGGCCTCGCTGCAGACGACCACCACGTCGACCGCTGCAGTGATCTCCTCCTGCAGCCGGCGCCAGAGACGTGCATTCTTCGCAGCCTGGATCGCCGAAGCCCACTGCCGCACCGCACTTGCCGGTCCCCCCGTGTCCGCCCCGCTGTTCGTCGCACGCACGGATAGCCTCGCCGCAATCTTTTGATCCTCCAGGTCATCGAGATCGACGATCACGGGACCCTGAATGAGATGCCGGAGCGCCAGGTAAGACCCGGCCCGGCTGAGCCAGATCAGGTCATACCGCGGTCGCGCCCAGGCCGCGAACTGCGATCGCGCGGCGCCGTAGTCACGGCCGGTGAACGGGAGGGGCAGCCGGCCACGCAGCATCCAGCGCAGGCGCCGAGAGAGGGAGAGATTGGAGGCGGGTCCGTCGACGATCTGCGTCCGGATACGGGGATCCGGAGATTGCGTTTCAAGGACCGACTGGTCGGGATCGGCGAGGACGAACAAATCGATCTCGCCCAGCCGTTGAAGCCCGCGCAGCATGTTCGCCAGCCTGATCCGGGCCCCCGTCACTTCCGGCCAGGGAGGGGTCTGGCTGACGACGAGGATGTTCATGTGCCGTCGCGACGCCACGTCGCCTCGACGTGGACGGGGGCCAACCGCACGATCCCGCGCGGCGGCGCATCCAGATCCGGGCCGACGACATCAAAGTGTGTGGTCGGCTGCCAGGGTAACAACTCGCGCCCGACCGGGTCGAAGATTCCCGCCCAGAGGTAGTAACGGCCCCGCGGGAACGGCAGGTGGCTGATCAGGCACTGGACCTTGGTTTCGCCTCTGTTCAGATGCAGATCGCGGCGAAGGACCACGATGGGGGTGGCCGGGCCTTCGCTGATCCCGAAGCAGAGTCCGACTGACAGCGGATCGATGCTCTCGATCAGCGCACTGATCTGGAGCGGGTGCTGGGTGCGGATATCCGGCCCGTCCGCGCTGACGACTGAGGGGTCCCGGAGCCGCACCACCCCGCCTGCCTGGCTGGACGGCTGCGAGATACCCTCGATGTAGGTCCGGTAGGCACCGAGGGCCTCGCGGACAGGACCGGCGGACTCGACGGCCCCGTCGTGCAGCCACAGGGCCCTGCCGCAGATCGATTCGACCGAGGCCAGGTCGTGAGACACAAAGACCAGAGTCGTTCCCTCCCCGAGCAAGACCTGCATTCGATCCAGACACTTCTGCTGGAACGTCGCATCGCCGACGGCCAGGACCTCGTCCACGAGCAAGATGTCGGGTTCGAGGAAAGCTGCGACGGAGAAGGCCAGACGCATCTGCATCCCGGAGGAATAGAATTTGGCCTGACGGTCGATGGCGTCCTCGAGTTCCGCGAACCCGACGATCTCATCGAACCGCCGAGCCACCTCGGCGCGGCGCAACCCCATCAGCGACCCATACAGGAAAATGTTCTCCCGGCCGGTGAGGTCCGGGTGAATGCCTGCCCGGATTTCAATCAGCGCGGCCACCCGGCCGTGCAACTCGATCGTCCCCGCGTAAGGGTACATCACCTGCGTGAGGATCTTCAGGAACGTGGACTTCCCCGATCCATTGATGCCGACGATGCCGACGGCCTCGCCGGGCTCGACTATGAGCGTGACATCGCGTAGGGCCCAGCGCCATCCTCCCTGGCGCTGCCCGCGCAACCACTTGCCCATCCGGCCAAGCTGGTCTCGCAAGAGCCGGCGCTGGCGGTCCACAAGGAACCGCTTCCAGATATGACGGGCGACGATGGCGCCCTTAGACGAGATCGGGGAAGCCGGCCTCAAGGTGTTTGAACAGCAGGTACGACCCCGCCAGGATGACGGTCGAGGAGACGGTGGCGATCAGGAATCCATCCCAGTCGGGGAGCTGCCCCAACAAAACAACCCGACGATACCCATCGATGACTGGACCCAGCGGGTTCAACACCGCGTACAGGGTGCGAAACGACGGCGGGATGGCATCGAAGCCATAGGCGACGGGCGTGGCAAGGATGCCGAACTGAAGGATGAGTGGGAGGGCATGGCGCAGGTCGCGGAAATACACGACCACGGCCGACACGAGGAGCGTCAGCCCAAGGGTAAACGCCACCTGAACCAGCAAGAGCAGCGGGATGAAGACCGAGGTGGCTTTCGGCGCGAATCCGGTCAGGACGAATAACACTCCAAGGACGAGCGCCGCCAGCATGGTGTCGATACCGGCCGAGATGACACCGGCCAGCGGAAACGATTCCCGGGGGCAGTACACCTTGTTGAGGAGGGAGGAGTTCGTGAGAAGGCTCAGCCCTCCACGCATCAACGAGCCCGAGAAGAACGTCCAGGGGAGCAGGCCCAGGTACGTGAACAGCACGTACGGGACGCCGCCCGTGTCGATGTTGGTAACGCGACTGATGAACAGGCTGAAGACCAGCATCAACGCCACTGGAGTGATGATGGCCCAGGCGAAGCCCAGCACCGCCTGTTTGTACTGCGCCCGCAGCTCACGTTCAACAAGGCTCCGCACCAGTTCTCGCGCCTGCCAGAGCTCACGCATGGCAGGAGCCAGCCGGATCCTCCTGCGGAAGCGCAGCTCAGGGGGCGGCCCGTCCAGAAGTTCGACCTGGTTCGTCATTGCTCGAGGACGGCCGCGCGGTCCCGCTCGTCACGGCTGGGCTGCGAGAACCGACATGAATTGACCAGGTGCCCTAGAGTCTTGAGCTGGGGAGATAAGGTCAACGAGCGCCGGAAGGCCACCCGCGCGAGTGCGTAGTCACCACGCATGCTGGCGAGAAGTCCTATCCGTTTCCACTGGTACGCAGCGGCCCGGGGATGCTCCGCAAAGTACGCCGCGTGAAGGCGCAGCAGCAAGTGGCGTCCCTCGATTCTAGCGGGCACAGTGATGAGATGCCTGGGCATCGTGTGCATCCGAAACAGATAGCCGATCCGAGGGATGGTCGTAACAACGGCCATCTGTGCGAGCCGCAGCCACCATTCCGCATCTTCAGCGGCGATAAACCGTTCGTCGAAGAGCGGGGCGACCGCGCGCTCGACGGCGACCGTCCCCAGATGCGGCGGCCGGCCCTCAAGGATGGTGTCTTGCACGTTGCCGGCGAGAAGGCGATTGGAGCCCGGCGGGGTATGAATGTACCGAATCCAGCAAACGGACACCGGCGTCTGCTGCTGCAGAGCGTCGAGGGCGGTAGCGAGACGCTCCGGGGTGTAGAGGTCGTCGTCGTCGAGAAAGACAACGTATCGTCCTCGCGCCAGGCGGAGCCCCGTGTTGCGCGCGGCTGCAGGGCCGCCGTTTGAGGATCGACGGACGAGCCGGATGCGAGAATCGTCTGGCACCTCAGCAAGTTCGGGACCTGCATCATCCACAACGATGCACTCAAAGTCTTCCACCGTCTGAGCCAATAGCGACTGGAGCGCGGCCGACAGGAAGTCCGGGCGCGCATAGGTGGGCACGATCACGCTGAATAGAGGTACAGTCATCCGGCAGGCAGGGACAAGGTTTCGGGCGCCGCTCCGCGGGCAAGCGGAGTCTCGCCCCATCCTTCTCTCGTCTCAGACTATACCCGCATCCATACTTTGCCAGACTGATTCGTGCTATTTTATCTTCCGTGGCGCCTGGGAACATTTGACGGTGTCGGCAGGATCTTCCTGCTGACCCGCCCAGGTGGCCGCCTGTGCCGAGGATCACCTAGGGGCCGCGCCTCTGCGTCTGGCCGCGCCCTTCCTTGCCTGGACGCGCCCCCTCCCGGCGCCCGCCTTCGGAGTCGCCGCGGCTCCAGATCGCGCGGCACGTCGACCGGGTTTCGCAGGGCGCCCGTGGGGTTTCTTCCCGCGCGGCCGGCCGCTCTTCGTCGGGGGTGCTGACTTCACCAGCTCAGGTGCGGGAGGCACTGCCAGTCCCGTCAGCGCCCTACCGGAGGGAAGCACCATCCGGCACGCGACTCCGGCATCCTTGAAGATGCCCTCCACAGCCTGTGTGGCGCCCACGCCGTCTTCTGCCCACACGACGAATCGTGCCTGGAGCACATATCGTCTCTCCCTGAAGATCGCCGGGGGAGAAACGACCGCCTGCACTACGTTGGGCCGGGAGCGGCGCACTGCACCAATCCGCTCGTTCAGACGCTCGACGTCCGCGCCGGTCGGAAACCCGGCCATCTCACACTCCGCCACGATCTCAAACGGCTTGCGATCCACAACGATCCCTCCCGATGCACAATGTGTCTGACTCCAGAGGTGTTATTCTCTCTAGTGGAAGGGTTCGTCCTTCAAGCCATCGCCGCCAGCCATCAGCAAGGCAGATGGGAAGGACACCGACATTTGAGGAGGGATCATCGTGGCCGTCCCAGTCCAGTTGCCCACCGCAGCGCGCGATGAGAGCTTCGCAGGATTGACGTATCACATCGAGGGCGAACTCGTGCCCGTGCTGCACCTTGAACTGAACGGCGTTCCCGTCTATTTCGAGCACCACATCTTGCTCTGGAAGGATCCCGGCGTCGAGATCGGGGTCAAGTCGCTCAAAGGGGCCTTCAAGCGCGTCCTCTCGGGCATGCCCATCTTCATGACCGAAGCCAAAGGATCCGGGAGGATCGCCTTCAGCAGAGACGGCGTGGGCCACGTCTTCCCGATCCATTTGAAGGCGGGCGAATCGATCGACGTACGCGAGCACCAGTTCCTGGCGGCCACGGATTCAGTGGACTACACGTTCACGAGGGTCAAGGGCGCGGCCAACATGCTGTTCAGCGGGACGGGTTTCTTCATCGACACGTTCACCGCCCGGAAGGAAGGGGTGCTGTGGCTGCACGGGTACGGCAACGTCTTCGAGGTCACGCTTGCGGCCAGCGAGCAGATCGACATCGAGCCGGGCGGCTGGGTCTACAAGGACCGCGGCGTGCAGATGCAGACGATCTTCCAGCGTTTGGCGACGGGGCTGTTCGCGGGCGCGGGGCAGGTGTTCTGGAACCGGTTCACCGGGCCGGGACGGATTGGGCTGCAGTCTATGTACCTGCACCTCCCGACCGAGGAGTAGACCGCGGGTGATTGTCACGCCGCCCTTCGAGCCCGCGATGAGCGCCAGCGTCATCTCCTTATGGAACCGCTGCATCGGCCCCTCCTACCCCTTGACTGAGCGCCTCTTTGTTCAGCAGGTGCTCGGCGATCCGTTCGCGCAGCGTGAAGGCAACATCGTGGCTCTCGATGGCCGCCGCGTCGTGGGCTGGGTGCTCAGCCGGTGTCTCCGCGAAGTCCCCGCATCGTTGAGCCGGTACCGTGGGCGCGCCTCCCTTGGGGCGCTGTGCGTCGATCCGGACTACCGTCTCCGCGGAATCGGCTCGCGACTCTACGAGCAGGCCAAGCGTTTCCTCGCAGCGCACGGCGCGACAACGATCTCCGTCACACGCTATCCGGGTCATCTGACGCCCGGCATCCCGTCCGAAGCGCCGGACCTCAAGGCGTTCTTCCACCGCCGCGGCTTCCGGGAATGGGCTGAGGCCTGCGATCTCCGGCGCCGGCTGGACGAATACCCCGTTGAGTTCGACGCTGAGGCCGAATGGCAGCCGGCCGGGGAGCACGTCAACCTGCGCCCCGCACGAAGCGACGAAGAAGCCGCGATCATGGAGTTCCTCGGGCGCGAGTTTCCCGGCGGGTGGGAGTATGAAGTGGCGCGTTATTTTGAGTCGGGTGGGGATCCCGCCGACTGCTTGCTGGCCATGACCACGGGCACCATCGTAGGGTTCTGCCGCACCTTCACCCCGGAAAGCCGCCTGCTGGGCGGGAGCACCCACTGGTTTCCGCTGCTGGGGAAACGATGGGGGGGCCTGGGTCCCATCGGGATCTCAGCCGCGCTTCGCGGTCGCGGACTCGGGCGTACGTTGCTGCGCTACAGCGTCACATCACTGAAACGCCGCGGCATCGAGGATGCGGTGATCGATTGGACGGTGCTCGTGGATTTCTATGCGCGGGTCGGCTTCACCGTCTGGAAGCGATACTGGCAGGGCCGCAAGCCGCTCCCGGCCCCGGTGACGACTTCATCCCTGGGGTGACTGCTGATTCTGCCCCTTCCGCAACCGTTGAGACCCCGCATAGATGTTGAACCGCCTGCCGCGCAAGAATCCAACCAGGGTGAGCCCAAACTCACGTGCCACATCGACCGCGAGGCTGCTGGGGGCCGACACGGCGCAGAAGATAGGCGTCCCCGCCGCATAGCATTTCTGCAGCAACTCGAAACTGGCGCGCCCGCTCACCATCACGATGTGCTCGTGGAGGGGGAGACGGCCGCTCAACAGCGCCCAGCCGACAAGTTTGTCCATGGCGTTGTGGCGGCCGACGTCCTCACGCACTACCACGATGCCGCCACGGGCATCGAAGAGGGCGGCGGCGTGGAGCCCGCCGGTCACCTGGAAGATGCCCTGCGCCTCACGGAGCTTCTCGGGGAGACTCGCCAGGAGTTCTGGAGTCACGTCGGGACCCGGCGGAATGATCGGACCTCCGCGAAGGCGCAGCGCGCCGAGGCTGGCTTTGCCGCAGACCCCGCAGGCACTCGTAGTGAAGAAGTGCCGGTCCAGGGCCGCAAGGTCGGGGAGGACGGGATCGCGCAGCGACACCTGGACGATGTTGTACTGCTGCTCGGCGTCCAGGCTTGGATCGAGGCAGTAGGTGATCCGGCCGATCTGCGCGCGAGAGGTTGCGATTCCTTCGCTGAAGAGAAATCCCGCGGCCAGCTCGAAGTCGTTGCCGGGCGTGCGCATCGTCACGGCCACGGTGCGCCGCTCCCCGCCGGCCGACAGCAGCCGGATTTCCATCGGCTCCTCGGTCGCCACGTGGTCGGAGCGGGACTGCACGCTGTCGCCGTCGACGGCCAGAAGTTCCGTCCGGCTCTTGCTTCCGGGGCGCATTCCGGATCCCGACCCGTCTCTAAACGTCGACAGCCTGATGGGTGGCTCCATCGGCCTTCTCCACGCGCACGACGGCGTTGTAATCGGGGATGCCCGCCTGGGGCGACCGCCGGCGGCGATCGATCAGCACGTTCCCCTCTGGCCAGTGGACCTGCAGGTTACCGGGCTTGACCACCGCGATGCGCACGCGGGCGCGGAATTCGCCGAAATCGTTCCACAGAAGCACCGGATCGCCGTCTCGCAGCCCGACCCGGCTCGCGTCCTCCTGGTTCATCAGCACCGCCTCGCGCGTGGCCCCCGTGACGGCATCCTTCCGCTCCTGCACCATGCTATTGAATTGCTTCCCGCGGCGCGTCGAGAGGATGAACATCCCGTCGGCCAGGTCCACCTGCGGCAGCGGCACCGATGAGAAGTGCGCCCTGCCGTCCGGCGTGGGGAACGTCCAGTTCCAGCAGAGGTGCGGCCCGCCGTATTGGAACTGGTCACCAGCCTTCCTCAAGTCCTGGATACCATCGTAGAAGGGAATCGCGCGCGCGATTTCTTCACGGATCGCCGAGGTCCCGGCGAAGGTCAGGCGGCCAGCGAGGTCAGGGCGCACCCGCCGGGCCAGGTCCATGAAGACCTCCCACTCGGGTCGCGCCTCACCGATGCGACGTCCCGGGATTTCCGGGCTGAAGATCACCCGGCGCTCGGTGCTGGTCTCCGTCACGCCGCCGGGTGTCTCGTAGCGTGTCGCCGCGGGCAGCAAGACGACGGTCTCCGCCGAGTCTGGCAGCATCTGGCTTGATACGACGATGTCCATGTGGACGCGCAGCGGCACACGCCGCATCGCCTCGCGGACGTACCGTGGATCGGGGAGAACTTCAAGAAAGTTACCGCCGACGGAGAAGAGCACGTCGAGGCGCCCCTCGGCTGCGGCGTCGATCATCTCCGGAGCAGTCATGCCGCGACCGGCGGAGACCGCGAAGCCCCACAACTCGGAGAACTTCATCGCGTTCTCGACGGTGACTGGAACGCCGCCCGGTAGGACCGTCGAATATGCCCCCATCTCGGCGCCGCCCTGCACCCCTGAGTGGCCGCGGATGGGCATGAGGCCGCACCGCTCGCGCCCGACGAATCCCTTGCTCAGCGCCAGGTTGATGATCGCGCGCACGTTGTCCTCGCCGAACTCGTGCTGCGTGATTCCCATCGACCAGACGAAGACGGCCGCCTGCGCCTGGCCGACCATCCGGGCGAAACCGAGCATCTCGTCGCGGGAGGCGCCGCTCTGGCGTTCGAGGGCTTCCCAGGGTTGGCTTTCGAGAGCGGCGCTCAGCTCGTCGAAGCCTACGGTGTGCCCGGTGATGAACTCCCGGTCCATCCAGTCCTGCTGGATCATGCACTTGAGCGCGCCGTTGAGAAAGGCAATGTCCCCGCCGGCATTGACGAGGAAGAAGCGATCGGTGATCTTCGTGCCAAACAGCGCGCTCTCCACTGCCGATGGGATCCAGTACCGCTCCATGCCCGGCTCGCGGTAGCTGTTGATCACCGCCACTTTCGTCCCGGCCTTCCGCGCGTAATAGAGATACTTCATCGCCACCGGCTGGTTACTGGCCACGTTCGAGCCAATGAAGACGATCAGGTCACTGCCGATCCAGTCCGTGTACGAGCAGGTCGTGGCGGCCACTCCTAGCGTCTGCTTGAGGCCGAACGTGCTCGGCGCGTGGCAGACGCGTGCTGCGTTGTCGATGGAGTTGGTGCCCATCGCGCGCACGGCCTTCTGCGCTGCGTAATAGGCCTCATTGGACATCCCCCGGCTAGTCAGGTAGAAACCAATACGGTCGGGGGAGGTCGCGCGGATGCGAGACGCGATGAGGCCCAGGGCCTGGTTCCAGGTGATGCGCGAGAAACCCGGCTCTCCCTTGCGCCGCACCATCGGATACGGCAGGCGGCCCAGGCCTCGGAGTTCCTCGCCGCGTTTTCCTCTAAGATGCGAGACGTCCGCAAGCAGGGCAGGGTCCAGGGCGGGCATCGTATTGATCCGCAGCAGCCGCAGCCGCACGTTGCAGAGGTGGATGCCATCCAGGGTCCAGTCGCGCAGGCCAGCCGTGCCCAGCGCGCAACCGTCGCACACCCCATGCGCGAGGATGCGCCAGGTAAAGCCCAGCTGATCCCGGTTCTCCCAGAAGGCCTTCCAGATCTCGCTGAAGTTCCTTGGGTGCTTGTGGCCGATGCCGAACGGCGCCAGGCTCACCCAGAGTGACGGATCCCATGATTTAATCTTGACGTCCCGCATGATTACCGGCTCGGTTTCGCGACCCTGGGAGAATATCCTATGGTGCTACTCTTGCCAGGACCACTCATAGGCGTTCCAGGGGAGGAAGGAGCCGTACAATCCCGTGGGCCGCACGCCGCGGAGTTCTCGCCGCGACGTCGTGAGCGAGGGTGTGAAGTACAGCGGCAACGCGGGCAGGTCTTCGGCGAAGACTTCCTGTTGCCGCTTCAGGAGCTGGATGCGGCGCCCCTCATCCATCTCCACCGCGATCTGATCCAGGAGCCGGTCGTTCTCGGGATTCCGCCAGCCCATGGCGTTGAATCCGTCCCAGTTGTTGGCCTCGGTGGGGATCTGGCTGGAATGGAATCCCTCGTAGCCGGTGCTGTCGATGCCGAACAGCGTGGACCACAGGCCCATGTGGGCAAACTGCCGGCGGCGCGTGATCACGCCGAAGAAGACCGAGGCCGGGCGCCGGTCGATGCGCAGGTCGATACCCACGGCGGCAAGTTGCTCCTTGATGACCTGCTCCACCTGCTCCCGCACCGCGCTGCCGGCAATGGTCACCAGCATCATCTCCACCCGTTTGCCGCTGCGATCCCGCAGGATGCCGTCTGGTCCGGGGGTGAACCCGGCCTCGCCCAGCAACTCTCGCGCGCGGGCGGGATCGTAGGCGTAGCGCTTCACTTGAGCGTTGTAGGCAGGATGGCGCGGGGCCAGCCAGGAGTGGGCAGCCTCATACTTGCCGTCATAGATAGAGCGCACGATCGCCGCTCGATCGATGGCATGCGCGATCGCCTGGCGTACCCGCAAGTCCTTCAGCCACTCATTATCAAGGTTGAAGTTGATCCGCTCCCAGCGCAACGAGGGCGTGTACTGCGTCGCCACCTGCGGCGCGCGACGCTCGATCTCCAGCATCTCGTCGACGCCGAAGTTGTTGATTTCGGTCGCGTCAATGCTGCGATTCATCACGTTGAGCTGCAGCACAGTAGAGTCGAGGATGAAGCGGAAGACCAAGCGCCCAACGGCGGGCCGCCCCAGCGGAAACCGTGGGTAGGCTTCGAGGGTGATGTGGCTGCCGGGGATCCACTCCACGAACCGGTATGGACCGTTGCCCACCGGCGCGCGCCAGTACGGTACGGCCGCCAGCCGCCGCGGATCCTTCAGGTAGGCGGGCTCAAGCAGATGCCTGGGGAGAATTACCTGCTCGCCGAAGGGCAGGCCGCCGGCGAAGGGGTACCGTGAGTTCCACTGGACGATAAACGCGTACGGATCGTGCGGGTCTGGGATGAAGACGTTATCCACCCTGTCGAGCACAAAACGGCTGACGCCGGGGGTGAGTGGATTGCGCAGCATGGCGTACGTAAAGCGGAAGTCCAGCGCGGTCACCGGCCGCCCGTCGTGCCAGGTGAAGCCGCGCCGCACATGCCACGTCACCCGCATCTTGCCGCCGGGAAGGATCTGCCAGAGGCCGTTGCGCAGCGTGGGGAGCTGCTCGACCAGAACGGGCGTCCGCACCCATCGGTCGGTATAGGGAGCGACAAGTGCGAAGAGCGCGTTGTCCACCACGCGCGCCGCCGACATGATGGACATCCGTCCAAGGGCGTCAGGCTCCTGTGCCATACCGATGACGAGCACACTGGAAGATGCATTGGTCTGAGGAGCCGCAAGGAGTGCGGCGAGGATGAAGATCGCGCAGCAGCCGAGGATAGTACGTCTCATGCCAGGCCCGCATCCTTCCCGCCGGTCTGAATCACTCAACGGGCGCGCGGGCGGCAACCTTCCCGGAATTCTGGTCTCGGTCCTGCAGGGGCAGGCCGGCCGTCTCGACGCATCCATCCAACCAAAGTCTACAGACCAAAGTCTACAGACATCAATCAATGGGCATATCTCAAGCAGGAACCTCCGATAAGAGCAAACCCGCTGCGAGGCGGGGACGCAAAGCCAACAGGGCCCTCGTGGCCGGCTGGGTTGCCGAAGAGGATTTCGCGTCTATTGCGAATCCTCTTCCTTTTGTTCGCGGGGGTAGCCTGGCGGGGGGGAACTGCGATGGGTGCGACAGGCACCGTCCTTGTGGTGGACGATGATGAAGGGATCCGGCTGCTTCTCAGGCGGCTCCTGGAGTCGGAGGGCTACGCAGTCACGACCGCAGGGAAGTCCGAGGAGGTGCTCAGGCTCATTGCGGAGGTCCACCCCGACCTGCTGCTCCTCGACATCATGATGCCCGGTGAGGACGGGGCCGCGCTCTGCCGCCACATTCGCGCCGACCGGGCGACATCGGGGCTCCCAATCGTCCTGGTCACCGGGCACCCAGACACGACTGGGATCTGGCTTACCACCGGGGCGGATGCCGTCCTGCACAAGCCCGTGGGACGAGACGAAGTTCTGTCTTGGGTCAGGTCGCTGGTGCGCACGAATCGGTTCCGCGATGAGGCGGAGCGGATGGAAGCCATGCTGGTCGCGGTCGCGGCGTCGGTCGAAGCCCGGAACGTGTACCGCGAGGAACACCTCTTGAGGGTCGCCCGATACAGCGGGCAACTCGTTGCCGGCGTGGGGTTGACCGACGGCCTGGCCGTGGCCGTCCGCCGGGGGGCCCTGCTCCACGACATCGGCATGGTCAGCGTCCCGGACGCGATTCTCCAGCAGCCCCGATCCCTGACCCCAGATGAGTTCAAGCAGGTCATGCAGCATACGATCGTGGGGGCCCACCTCTGCTCGAAGCTGCCCGACGGGCATCTCGTCAGCGCCATTGTGCGCGGGCATCACGAGCGATGGCAGGGCGGTGGCTATCCGGATGGGCTCGCCGGCGAGGACATTGCGATTGGAGCCCGCATCGTCGCGGTGACGGATGCCTTCGACGCCCTGACAACCGATCGGGCATACCGGGCGGCGCTGCCGGTCGCCGATGCGCTGGAGGTCCTCTGGTTCGGCGCGGACTCACAGTGGGATCCGGGTCTTGTGAAGATCTTGGCGTCTCTGGTGCAACCGTCCGCCGCGGATCGCCGCAGGCGCAGCCTGTGGGAAACCGTGGGCCAGTACACCTCGCTGACGGCGGATCACTTCTAGCCCGACTTCCCGGCGCCGGGGCCCTGGCGCTCCTCTGGTTGATCGGCGTGTACGCGCTGCTCATCGGCATTCTTCTGCTGGGGGTCGCGTTCAGGCTGCGCAAAATGGGTGCAGCCGCCGCCTAACCATTGGGTGACCGTAGACCGATCGCGTCGACTCCGAGGGGATCAGGCCGAGCGGGTTGATAGCAGCGTGAGGAACGCCTCGGCGACCCGGGGATCGAAATGCGTCCCGGCGTGATCACGGACGTACGCGAGCACCTGCTCCTCCGGCAACGCGTCCCGGTAGGGGCGGCTGGAGCGCATGGCGTCCCACACATCGACCACCGCGAAGATCCTCGCGGTCAAAGGAATCTGCTCGCCCTTCAACCCTCGGGGATATCCCGTACCGTCCCATTTCTCGTGGTGCGCGTAGGGAATATCCAGAGCGCGCTGCAGGAATAGGATCGGCGACAGCACCTCATAGGCGAAGATGGGATGGCGGCGGACAACTGTCATCTCCTCATCGGTGAGCGGTCCCTGTCTGAGAAGGATCGAGTCAGGAATCGCCATCTTGCCAATATCGTGCAGCAGCGCCCCGCGCCGGATGTGGATCAACTCGTCGGCTGGCACGCCCATCGCCTCGGCGAGCCGAAGGGTCATCTCCGTTACGCGCTGGGTGTGGCCTTCCGTCTCCCGGTCGCGCATGTCGAGGGCGCGTACCCAACCCTCCAGGGTGCTGCCATAGGCGAGGGTCAGCGCAGCGTTCGATCGCTGCAGATCGTCGAAAAGCGAGACGCTGTCGATGGCAATCGCCGCCTCAGCTGACAGCCCGTCGAGGAAGGTCAACCACTCGTCGTCAATCTCCATCGGAGCGCGATGGTATAACTCGAGGACCCCCTTGACCTGCCCCTTCGCCACCATCGGCGCCGCGCAATAGGCGACGAAGCCCTCTTCCACGACGAGGCGTGGGCCGAGGAGTCCTTCGGGGTCAGTCGGCAGGCCCCGAATGATCATGGTCTGACGCTCAAGGACAACACGGTTGGCGTAGCCCTCGCCGGACGGCGCGGTGGCGAGCCGGAAGGCTCCGGTCCGGAAGCCTCGGCCAGAAGCGTAGGTGAGGCTCTGGGTGTGCTGGTTGTATAATAAGATAGCCGCGGCATCGACATGCAGGTGAGCGATTGCCTGAGTGATCACGACGTGCAACATCACCTTGAGGTCAAAGGTGGAGGTGATGGCCAGATCAATGTCGTGAAGCGCCTGCAATCGCATCAGCCGATCGGTCGCCTGACGATAGGCCCTGGCGTGGTCAACGGCCAGGCTCATCGGTTGGAGCATCCGATGCACAGCCTGTACGTGATCTTCGGTGAGGATACTCGCATCGCGGCTCCCCACCGCGATTGTGCCCAGCCACTCTGCCTGCCCGCCTCCGGCCGGAGCCTGGAGCAGGAGAGGGAAAGTCGCCCAGGTGCGAATCCCCTCGCGCCTCGCGAAGTTGGGGATCAACTCGTCCTCATCACCTGAACCGGCATGGAGCACACGCGACGTGCGCAGCAAGTCAATGCCTGAGCGCTCAACAAACGCCAGGATCTCAGCCCGCAGGCCCGCTGAGATCCCCCGGTGTGCCCGCAGGCTCACCCCGTCCCCCTGTCTCAGGAAGATCCCCCCGCACTCGGTCCGGAGGAAGGCCATGACAGGCTGCAGAATGGCATCCAACCGCTCATCCAGGTCGGTGGTTTTCAAGGTAGTGTTGATGATTCCCACCAGCGTTGCGAGTTCGGCGGCGCGCCGCCCCGTCTCGTGCAGCAGTCTGGCGCGGGCGACCGCCAGGGCGATCTGTCCCGCTGCCTGTTCCCCCTGGGCAATCTCTTCATGAGTGAACCGCCGTGGCGCGTTGAAGCTGAGGAGCACCGCACCGAGTTTCAGGCCCATGGCCACCAACGGGACGCCCAACACCGACTGATGCGGCTGCCCGAGAGCGCGAGCGTATTCGGCCAATTGCGCGGCGAGGCGCGGGCTGAGGTGGGGCGTGCGCGCGACGTCCTCAATGACGAGGGCGTGACCGGCCTGCAGGACTGCAGAGGTGATGGTCTCCTCGCCGGATTCAGGAGGAATGAGGGGATATCCTTCCGGGGCAGGGCCCGACGTTGCGCCGGCGAGGGTCCGCTGGTGCACGTCATCCCAAAGGGTGATGTAGCAGTTGTCTGCGCCGAAGACCTCACGCAGCCGGTCGGCGACCGTTTGCAGCATGCCTTCAAAATCTAGGGACTCGAGCGCGGCTCGGGTGATCTCATTGAGCGTCGCCAGAAAGTGCTCGCGGGCGCGGAGCGCGTCCTCGGCCTCCCGACGCACCGCCACGTCGATCCAGTGTCCCACGGCCTCAACGGGGTTCCCTGACTGGTCGCGTACAAGGTGTGCCTGGTCAAACACCCAGAGATAGGCCCCGCTCGTGTGACGAAACCGGTATTCAGAGGCATACGTACCCCGGCGGAGGAGCAAGGACAGGTCATTTCGCACACGGGGAGCGTCGTCCGGGTGGACCCGATCGGCCCAGAAGCCGGAAGCCTCGATGAACTCGCGGGCCTCATAACCGAACTGGGCCCTCACATTTTCACTTACGAAGGTCAGAGCGTTGCCAGCCGCGATGCTGCGCGAATAGATCACGGCCGGGCTCGAGGTCAGTAGGTGACTCAAACGTTCCCGGGCCACCTGGAGCTCCTCGACCGCCTCTTTCCGCGCGGTAATATCCTCCAAGCTCCCCTCGTAATATTTCACCCGCCCGGTCGCATCAACAATGGCGCGGGAGTTTTCCTCTACCCATATGAGCTTCCCGTCGCGTTGACGCATCTGCACTTGGTAGTTTCGCGTGATGCCCTTCTGGTCAATTTGGGACATCCACGTCCGGCGATCGTCGGCGTTCACGTAGAAATCCCCGATGTTTCCCGAGGTCGCCGGCTCCAGGTTGGAAAGGCCAAGGATCTCGATGAACGCAGGATTGGCCCTCAAGATCCTTCCGTCGGGCGTCGTGCGAAAGAGCCCCACCGGCACGCGTTCGAAGAGCGCCGCGTGCTCGATCTCCTCACGATGCAGTGCTGAGACGATCCACCAGACGGCCCCAACAGAGACAACCACACTCGAGATCACGAGGAACGGCACCGCGGCCTCAGATCTGACGAGTCGCACCCGCTCACTGACCACCTGAATCCAACCGAGCACGATGGGCGCGATGACCGCGATAGGGAGGAGCCGGCGGGCCATGATCCCGCCAGCGCTCCCACTGGTCGCGATCTCCATGAAGCCGCGGCCGGCGCGGGCCGAGAGCATCCCAATCGCCAGCAGGATAAACAGACCGCTTGTATGCAATGCAATCGCATTGGTGGAAGTGATGATGTACAGGGTGGCGACCCCGAAAACGTGGCCGACCAGGCCGAGGATGCCCAACGAGAACACAAGGAGTGACAGAACCTGGGCCGACCAGGAGCCGCGCCGTGTCTCGGTGGCCAGCAGCAGCAGCGCCAGTCCGGTCGCGACGAACGCAATTGCTGTGGTCGGCGCCATCCTTCCCGGAAAGAAGGTTGCAACGGCCCCGGATCGTCACGGAAGAGGATCTGGTCGATGCCAAGATCCCGCCCGGTGATGTACTCGCTCAGCGTGAGCGCGCCCAGCAGGGCGACGGTGGCGGCGAAGGCGTATGCTACGAAACGCTCCCATCGGCCGGCCCGATGGCTGTCCAGAATGGAGAGTCCGGTGCCCGCGAGGAGGAAGCAGACCGCCGTATTGGGCTTCATCGTGACCAGGCCGGGGAGCATGCTCTTCAGGCCGGCCACCCCGAAGACCCATCCCGCGAGGATAGCCGCCCCCAGGAGTGCGATAGCGATGCCGGACGCGCGAGAGACCGTCCGGAGTCTGGACAGGAGGCTCGGCCCAGATAGCAGCGTGGGGTCCATCGCGGCTATCCCGCTCCCGCGGCCGAGGTCACAGACGCAGAGGGTTCAGCGAAGCCAGAACGCGGCCCACGAACTGCAGAGGCCTTGCGCATGACTGCCATTCAGCCGTGCTACTTCCCTCCGGCGGAAGTATAGGGATGGTTGATTCACCCTCATCGGCTGGAATCCTCTCCCGTGCGGACGCCGGTGGATCCGCCTGTTTCGAGCTTGCGTGCTAGGGAGCGGCGACTGAGGTTTCGGCGCTTAGGTGGGCTTTCAGGGCAATCCCGGCCTGCCGCACATGGTGGCGCATCGCGGCTTCGGCCGCCGCCGCATCGCGGCCCGTCACGGCACGCGCGATCGCGACGTGCTCTCTCAATGAGGCGGTCAGCCGGCCGGGCAACTTGGCCGATGTGCTGATCAGCATGCGAATCTGCCCATCGAACAACTCGGCAGCCCGCGCGAGCCGCCCGCTACCCGCGGCCTCGCGCAAACACCGATGGAAGGCGAGATCCAGGTCGCCGTAGCGCTCCACGTCCCCCGCCTTCGCGCACGCACGCTGCCGGGCGAGCAGCCGGTCGAGTTGGGCCGTGAGCCGCTCGGAGGCCCGCTGGGCGGCCAGCCCGGCAGCAAGTCCCTCGACGACTTCCCTGAGCGCGTAGAGTTCTTCGGCGTCTTGCTGCGTGATACGAGGCATCTGATACCCGCGATGCGGGACCGCCACCACCAGCCCTTCACGCTCGAGCGCGGCAAGCGCTTCTTTGATGGGGGTGGGCGACAGGCCCAGATCCTCGGCCAGCACCCGCACCACGAGCTTTGCGCCTGGGCGAAAGCGCCGGTCGAGGATGGCGCTCCGGAGCGCCCGGTAGGCCTCACGGGAGAGGGTGGTCCGACCAATGAGATGGCGCGCCGCTCGCATGGATTTATTGTAGGCGGCCCGACTTGACGCGGTCAAGATTTTAGATTTAGAATCTAATCACTTCTCGACACGACAGTCCACGACTCACCCGGGAGGGTCCTGTGGCCTACAGAGCCATTGCGCACAATCGAGGCGACGCGGTAGCGGTTGCCGTCGGCGATCTCGGTCCGGGCGACACGCTTCAGATACGCTTCCTCGATGGCTCGCCGCCCGTGACGGTGACGGTGCGCGACCCCATCCCCCTGGGACACAAGGTCGCGCTCCAGGATGTCGCCAGTTGCAGCGACGTTATCGAGTACGGCGAGCGAATCGGCCGGGCCACGCAGGCCATCGCCGTCGGAGCCCACGTGCACGTGCATAATGTGAAGAGCGTGAGGTGGTCGACATGAGGCTTACGGGGTACCGCCGCCCCAACGGCGCTGTTGGCGTCCGCAATCATGTCGCCATCATGCCGCTCGACGACCTCTCCAACGCCGCCGCCGAGGGAGTGGCCCGGTTGATCCCCGGCTCCCTCCCTCTTCCTCACGCGTACGGCCGCCTGCAGTTTGGTGAAGATCTCGACCTGTTCTTCAGGACCATGATCGGGACCGGGGCCAACGCGAACGTCGCTGCCGCGGTCGTGATCGGCATCGAGCCAAAGTGGACACAGCGGCTTGCGGATGGCCTGGCGAAAACCGGCAAGCCGGTGGAGGCGTTCTCCATCGAGGGGCTCGGAGATCTGCGCACCATCGAGCGTGCGGCGCGCGCCGCCAAGTCCCTGATGCAGGACGCGAGCGAGCGGCCGCGTGAGCCCGTCGAGCCCAAGGAGCTCGTACTGTCTATCAAGTGCGGGGAATCGGATACGACGCTTGGCGTCGCGGGCAATCCCGCGCTGGGCCGGGTGATTGACCAGTTGATCGACGCGGGAGCCACCGTGATCTTTGGCGAGACCTCCGAGTTGACCGGCGGCGAGCACCTGATCGCCGCGCGGTGCGTGACACCCCAGGTGCGCGACGCGTTCATGCACACCTACAACAGCTACGTCGAGTTCATCCAATCGACCGGCGCCGATCTGCTCGGCTCGCAGCCGACCGAAGGCAACATCAAGGGCGGGCTCACCACGATCGAAGAGAAGGCGCTGGGCAACATCGAAAAGACGGGGACGAAACTGGTCCGGTCGGTGCTCAGACCCGCCGAGGCTCCCACGGGTCCCGGCCTTCACTTCATGGACACGTCCAGCGCCGCGGCCGAGATGAT
>JBGPLF010000046.1:0-19779 GCA_041486265.1 bacterium | reverse complement strand
CTACGGACTTCGGCGCCTTGAAGTGGGCCAGCCGACCGCGGACGAACTGGATGAGCTCCTCCTCGGTGGCCGAGGTCCCGGGCTTGAGGACCACCAGGGCCTTGGGCACCTCGCCCCACTCGTCATCGGGCACGGCCAGCACCGCACACTCGTACACGGCTGGGTGGGCGTACAGCGTGTTCTCGACTTCGACCGACGAGATGTTCTCGCCGCCGCTGATGATGATGTCCTTGGCGCGGTCGACGATCAGGGTATAGCCTTCCTCATCGATCGTGGCCATGTCGCCGGTGTGGAACCAGCCGTCGCGGATGGCCGCGGCCGTCGCCGCCGGATCTCTGAGATAGCCGTCCATGACGATGTTGCTGCGGGTGATGATCTCGCCGACGGTCGTGCTGTCCGCCGGTACGTCGCGGCCCTGCGCATCCACCACGCGGATCTCGACGCCCACGATCTGATAGCCTGTCTTGGACCGAAGTTCCAAGTCGCGGTCGGGCCCTTCGCCGGCCAGATGCGTTTTGGGGCGCGCAACGGTCAGCACCGGAGAAGTTTCCGTCAGGCCATACCCGACGAAGGCCTGACACCCCAGTTTCTCCTGAATGGCCTTGATGAGTACCGGCGAGGCTGGGGCGCCGCCGCTGAGGGCGAGCTGCAGGCTGCTGAGATCGTACTTCGTCCGCTCCGGATGGTTGACGAGCGCGTTGTAGATCGCCGGTACCCCGAGCACATGCGTGACGCGCTCGGCCTGGACGAGGCGGAAGATCTCCACGGGATCGATCTTGCGCAGCATCACGTGCGTCCCGCCGGTTGCCGTCACGGCGTGCGGCGTCCCCCACCCGTTCACATGGAACATCGGGACGACGTGCAGCAGGACCATCTCGTCGGTGTTCCGGGTGGCGATCATCGCGTATACGCCGTGCAGATAGAGGGCGCGGTGCGTCAGGACGACCCCCTTGGGTTTGCCGGTCGTGCCGCTGGTATAGAAGATCTCCGCAGGACTGTTCTCGTCGACCTCCGGGTCCGCCGCCATCGGCGCAGACGCGCGGAGCAGCGCCTCGTACTCCTGCGTTCCGGCCGGCGGGGCGCCGTCGGGCTCGAGTACGACATAGGCGTTCACCGTCTTCAGGCCGTCGCGCATCGCCTGGACCAGCGGGGTGAAGTCCTTGTGGAAGAACAGGGCTCGGCACCCGGCGTGGTTCAGGATGTAGGCGATCTCCTGCGGGTGCAGCCGGATGTTGATCGGGTTGAGCACAGCCCCGGCCTGCAGCACGCCGTAGTAGGCTTCCAGCAACTGGTACGTGTTGTACGTGATGAACGACACCACGTCACCCGGCTTGATGCCGAGATTGACGAGCGCGGCAGCGAGCCGGCGCGACCGCTGGCCGAACTCGCCATAGGTAAACCGTTTCTGCCCATCGATGATCCCGATCTTGCGGCCGTAAATGCGCTCGGCCCGGCTCCGAAACTCCAGTGGCGTCAATGGCACAAACATCGGATCCCCGCTCCCTTCGCCTCTCGCCGAATCACTGCGCGCGGCCCGGGCGTCATGTGCTCAGCAGCACCGGCAGCGTCAGCGCGATGACCACGACCAGGGCCCACAGCGCCGGCGCCGCGGTGAGCAGTTGTTCCTTCCGGCGCGCCACCCGCGCTTCCTCCATCCGGGTGCGCGGCAGCCACCACGGGTTGTGCCGCGCCTCCAACCAGTGAAAGACCACGCCCAGTCCGGCGCCGAACGCTAAATGGCCGATCAAGCTGCCGAACAGCGCCGAGGCCGCCTGCACCGTCCACTGCGGTGCGGCGCCCAGCAGCGCCGGCATCAGCGTGAGGGCTCCCAGCACCCACCAGAAGAATCCGTAGGATACTCCCCAGCCCAGCGCCGAGCCGACGTCGTAACTCTGACGCCGGAAGAGCAGGCCGTAACTCATCCCGATCACATCGGCGATCACCAGTTGCACGACGAGACCGGTGAGCAGCGAGCGCGAACCGATCAACCCGGCGGCGACAGGCAGGAAGCCGATCTGCATCATCACGAGCGTAAAGACCACGCCGCCGACCAGCCCGGCCAGCGCACCGCGTCCCAAGGCGCGCAGCCCCTCGGTGCCCATCCCTTCTTCGTCGCCCCGGCCTTTCACGTCGGAGAAGAGCGCCTGCGCCAGGCCGTCCAGCCACTGATAGACCAGCGCCGTGGCGGCCCCAACGAGCAGATACGGGGGAAGCAGCGCAAAGGACGATTGCGCGAGCTCCAGCGACCAGGTCAGACGGGCGCCGCTCGTCAACGGCAGGAGGGTCATGGGCCACACGACCCACCAGAAGAATCCGTAGACCATGCCTCGGATGAGGGCTGGGCCCGTGCCGTCCGGGGGATCGGGATAGAGCACGGCAAAGCTCACGCCCGCCAGCAGCCCGATCCACAGCGAAGCGATGGTCTGCGGCTGCCCACCGGCCAGCCTCCCGAGCAGCCAGCCTCCGAGGACTCCCGCCAGCGCTCCACGCAGAAGCACGCCGATGAAGAGGAGGGCCGGGCTGTCGGCCGGTGGTGCCTCGCCCTGCGATCCCGGACTTCGGCGTATCGCTGCGAGCGCCAGGCCGGTGACCGCTCCATAGATCAGGTGCGCCACGAGGCTGGGAAACGCTTCCTGCGCCGAGTGGACATCCCAGGCGACGACGCCGATCTGCAACACAGACTGCAGCGTGAGCGGGCCGAGAAACCACCAGATGGTGCCGTACGTCAATCCCCAGAAGAGCGTTTCCCCCGCGCCGGTCCGCTGCTGCCAGACGAGCACGCCGAAGGCCGCGCCGAGCAGCACGGCCACGACCAGGTGGACGGTGAAACCGACCACCGGCGAACCGAGGCGCACCAGCGAGGCGGTGGATGGCAGCGCGCCGATCTGCGACAGGGCGATGCCGGAGACCATGCCCCCGGCCAGCCCGGCCAGCGCCCCCGGCAGCATGCCGCGCCTGGTAATCTCGCGCCAGTTCATGCCGCCGGCCCCCGGGCGCGATCGGGCGCAGTGGGAGACGTGGGTGCGCCGCGTTCATCACGATCTCCGGCCGGCGCCGGGCCCGTCCCCATCATCTGTGAGAGTGTCGGCGTCGGTACGTTGACCGTCAGGACGATGTCGCGAGGGAAGAACAGGTCGAGGGTCCAATCGAGGGCCACGCGGACCTTCTTTTCCAGACCGGGCAATTTGCTTAGGTAGACGGTCCGCCACATGAACCAGGCCAGGAAGCCCGAGAACTTCACGCCCCGGATTTCGGCCACGGCCGTGCGATGCCCCAGCGCGACCAGCATGCCGATGGTGCGGAAGCGGAACGGCCGGGGCGGCCCGCCCCGCAGCGCCGCCGCGATGTTCTCGGCCGCCACGTGGCCCTGGCGCAGCGCGTGCTGCGCCGTCGGCGGGCAGAACTTCCCGTTCTCGTTGAGGTCGGGAATCTGGGCGCAGTCGCCGACTGCCCACACGTTGGACAGACCCTTCACCTGCAGCGTGTCCTCACCGATCACCGCGCCGGCCTTGTTGCGTTCGCACGGCAGCGTCTTGAGCATCGGGTGCGGCTGGGTGCCCGCGGTCCAGACCAGCGTCCGCGTCGCGATCTGCCGGCCCTCCCCGAGCAGCACCGCATCGGGCGTCGCCCCGGCCACGCGCGTGCCCAGGACAAACTCGATCCCGCGTGCCTTCAACTTGCGCAGCGCATACTCGGCCAGCGCGGGGCTGATCTCGGGGAGGATCCGGGTGCCCGAGTGGACCAGCGCAAAGCGCGGCTCCCCAACCCCGATGTTGGGATAGTAGCGCAGGACGCTGTGCACCAGGTCGAACAGTTCAGCGATCATCTCGGTGCCGGCGAAGCCCCCGCCGGCCACGACAAAGGTCAACTGGCGGCGCCGCTCGTCAGGATCGGACTCCACATCCGCGCGTTCCAGCAGCGTGATGACATGATTGCGCAGTCGCGTGGCATCCTGCAGGGTCTTGAGCGAGAAGGCGTGTTCCTCCATCCCGGGCAGGCCGAAGAAGTTCGGCACGGCACCCAGGGCCAGCACCAGGTGATCGTACGGCAGGATCTCATCCGGGGTCGAGAGGCTGGCGCGGGCGCGGACCACCTGCGCGGCGGTGTCGATCGCTTCGATTGTGGCCCGCCGGAAGCGCGTCCGCGGCAGAGCCGCGCGCACCGGCGCGCTGATGTGCTGCGGCTCCAGCCCACTGGAGGCGACTTCGGCCAGCATCGGCGTGAACAGCAGGTAGTTGCTGTGGCTGACCAGGGTAATCTCCAGGGACGCGTCGCGCGCGAAGAGTTGTTCGAGCCGCTGGGCCGCGCTGACCCCACCGAACCCGCCGCCCAGGATGACGACGCGCCGCGGGGGCATCTCGGCCTGAGCCCGGGGCGCCTCGAGGGCGGACTCGGGGTGTCTCCGCACATACAGGGTCACCAGGACGTAGAAGCTGACCCCGGTCAGCGCGCCGTAGACGAGATGCCCGACCAGGTTGGGCAGGACCATGGCCGCCGCTTTCGCGGTCCAGGCCGGCGCGCGGCCCTGCAGGATCGGGACCAGAGTAAGGACCCCACCGATCCACCACAGGAGCGCATAAAGCACGCCGCTCGTGATGGTCGCCGCATACCCCAGCGGCTGGTAGCGGAAGATCGCGCCGAAGGTGGCGCCGACCAGAACCGAGGCGCTTAGGTGTACCGCGAGGCCGGCACCAAACGACGCAAGCCCGATCAGACCCGCCGTCGTGGACAGCAGGCCCTGGGACTGCATTGCCCATCCTGAGACGATGCCCCCGATCAGACCGGCGATCGCCCCCGCCCCGATGTCCCGGCGCAGTGCGTGAGACACAGCCTTTGTCCCTCGACTCTTCCTGATGTTTGGCTTGCTCTTTACGTGGGCACGTGCAGTCCTCCTGCTCGCGCGGGGAACCGGGACGCAGACAGGCGGCCGTCAGGGAGGATCACCCCCCAAGGCCGCCTGTCCGGGAAGAAACGCTCGAGGAAACGCCGGGCGGAAGTGCGACGTTATTTCAGTTTTCCGAGCACGCCGTTGAGGGTGTCCGCAACGCCCTTCGCCGCGGTTTTTGCCTCGTCGAGGTTCTTCGTTTTCAGTCCAGCGAGGGCCATGGTGTCGGCCTTCTCGGCGTCCGGCATCAACGCCGCCCCGCCGGGGGCCGCCTTGAGATCCACCAGGATGCCGCTGCCCTGCCCCTCACACACGTTGCCCCAACTCGCGTTGAAGTTCTTGCCTTTGGGGCCTTCGATGCAGTTGAGCGTATGGCCCAGATGCTGCTGCACGTAGCCGAGCGCCGCGCCGCTGGCGGCGAACCCCGCATGCGTGATCGCCGTCTTGATCTGGGTCTTGACGTCCGGACTGGCCTGAGCCTGCTGCTGGGTCACGCCGTAATCGTAGCCTCCGGGAGAGCCGTAGACCACCGCTGCCGCGAACATGAATATGCCTGCCGCAATCAGCACTCCAGTCACTTTCATCCCCATCTACCCCCTCCCGCCACGAGCGGGTCGCAATCTCAATATGTAACGGGTTTCACCTCCCAACGGTTCCGTGGCGCGCCGAAATTCCAGGAGGGACAGCATCGCTGCCGTCCCTCCTCACTCCTGCCATAGAGCCTCGAGCGGCTGGCTATGGCGTGATCAGCGCGAACGCGATCGTGGCATCGCGATCGTATTGGTCTTGGCGGCTGTAGCCATCGGTCGCTGTGGCGTCGACGTCGAGGTTGACTGCAAACGCGGCGTTGGTGCAGCCGCCGAGCAGCGCCGAGGCAGGGTTCTTGAACTCACCGGGCGTCGAGGGCGCCGGCAGGCTCATGGGTGGCGAGCTGGTGCTTCCGCCCGCCGAGGCCACGGTCCCCACCAGTCCACGCGAAATGCTCAGCCCCCAGGTCAGGAAGTTGTTAGGATGGGTCGCCGTATAGTGCACGGAGACCAGGTCATTCACGTTGCTGTAGTGCAGGATGCCGCACGGATCCGCCGATCCGGTGGGCGTCGTGACTCCCGTCAACAGCGCCACCGTGTCGTTGTTGTCCACGCGCACGCGGAAGGTCAATTGACCCTGCGGCGTGATGTTGTTCGAGGTCAGCACGCTGGTGTACTGCCCGGGAGTCGTCAGGTCCGGCAGCACGAACTTGAACGGTCCCGGCCCGCCGAGGTTGCTGCACGGGACAAGAGTGCCCGCGTTGTCGAACATCTCGAGCATCAATGTGCACAGGCCGCTTCTGCGCGGCAATGTGTCGTTGCCCGTGAACGGCGGCAGGTTCTTGTCCGTGCTGTCGAAGTAGCCGAACGGGCGATCGTACGGGTCGTTGATGTCCACCCACCCATCGCCGGGGAACGGATCCGGAACTTGGAAGAGATTCGTCTGACCGCCAACCGGGGGCTGCGGTCCCAGCGTGACCGGGTTCAGATGAATCATCAGCGGGAGGTACGTGACGGTCATGTAGCGGTGCGTGACGGTTGCGCCGATCTGCGTGAAATTGGGATCGCCGTCGAATTTGTACGACCAGCGGTAATACCTGACGTTGCTGAGCGCCTTGAGCCTCGGATCAAACACCAGCTGCAGGCTCAGGCTCCCTCCCCAGGGCGTGGTGCCGCTTACGAGCCCGGTGGCGGGAGTGCTGATCGCCGGATTGCCTTCCACATCGGTGATGTATCGGAGGTCAACGTTGCCGATGGCGGTGGGCCAGACGTACAGGTCGTTGCCCGGAATTGGACGCCCCGGGTCGGGCAGGCACGCCACGGCCGCCGGATCGTCGACGACGATGTCCACCGACTGCGAGCCGTCGTAGTTGTAGTAGGTGCTGCACGCAATCTGCGGGTCGGAGATTTCGCGCTCGGTGCCACCGACATTCTGGATGACTTCAAAGTACAGATCCGGGAAGTCCGCCGGGCACCAGAAGCAAATCTCCGCCCAGAATGAGCCATCCGACTGGATCGGCACTTCGCCCAGTTCCTGCCAGCAAAAGGCCCAATCGGGGATGAGCTCGCACAGGAGCCACCACAAGAGCGCCCTGTTGGCCACGACGTACTGCTTGAATGCGACGCCTTCAAGCGAGGCAATGGTCGTGGCGGCCTCCGTGAGCGAGGCAGCGCGCATGGACTGCATTGCCGTGGGCGCGATCCGGCTGAGCGTCTCCGCGCGGGCGCTTGCCGCCGATCGGGACGCAGCCGCCTCCATCTTGATGCTGGAGTGCCGAAGCCGGGCGCTTGCGGCGCCGACCGCTATGGCTTCGGCAAGCGGTCCCGGAGGGACGGGTCCGTGAATGATCGCTACCTTCTCCGCGGCGATCTCCAGCCCGCGCAGCCTGTCAACGATCACTTCCCGCAGCGTCAAGACCTGGAACGACGCGAGCTGGTCGAGGGTGCAACCCAGGTCAACCTGAAAGATCTGTACGGTGCCGTTGCAGATCGTCGCGTACTGCGGGTTGGGATCGCCGGGGTTGAGCACCTTGCGGACGGTCCCGTGCACGGTGATGCACGTTTCCCACCAGCAGAACCAGACGAACTTGGAGAGGGCGAAACGAAGGGCGTCTTGCTTCAGTTGCGGGATGACATCCTGGCGGACCACCTTTGCTTGTGCAAGTTGCGCCGCGAGATCAGCCGGTGGTTGTTTTGTGTCTCGCAGCAGGTCGGGTCCGACCATCACCTGATAGCGCTGTTCCGGATCGACCGGGAAGGTCACCGGGTCCTTGGCAATCGCTTGTGACTCGACGAGCTTCCCCGCGCGGTCGAAGAGATACGCGCGCGAGGGCGGTAGATCTTCCCCCTTTCCAAGATCCTGGAATACGACGTCGACCCTGAGGGTTCGGTTCTGTGCTTTCGATCTGGCATCCATAGGAGCCTCCTCCTGCTGTCGTCCAGCGCAAGGCACGTTCTTGTCAGGAAGTTCGCAGCACGGCGCGTCTCACCCCAATCCCGGTTCCACCGGCTGGAACCTGGAAACTGTGTATGAGCCCTTTGGCGCGGAATGAAGACCATTGTGGGTTCCAATACAGCGAGCCCTAATTCGCCCAGGACCTGATGAGGACTACTAATGATAAGTTTAGGAGAGCTTTTGCGCCGATTGGAATGGACCGGTGGTACCAAAAAGGATCCAGGAACGGGTACTAGGTCTTCGGTTGGGAGGGCCGCCCTTCCCGGATGGACAGGGCGCCGGGGCACTTCCTATACTTTTATGTACGTTCCTCAGCCGCCAGGGGGGTCGAACATGATTCATCCAGACACGCGCATCGGACACATCCACCTGAGGGTCTCCAACCTTGAGCGGGCGATCGCCTTCTATCGTGACGTCCTCGGGTTCGACCTGGTCACGGATTACGGCCCTCAGGCCGCGTTCCTATCCGCCGGCGGGTACCACCACCACATCGGGCTCAACACCTGGGCGAGCGAAGGGGGGTCGCCCCCGCCGAAGCGGTCCACCGGTCTCTATCACTTCGCGATCCTGCTGCCCAACCGGCGGGAACTGGCCCGGACGCTCAGGCGACTGCTCGATCACGGGGTCACGATCGACGGCGCTTCCGATCACGGCGTCAGCGAAGCGATCTACTTCCGGGATCCCGATGGCAACGGGATCGAGATCTACGCCGACCGTCCGCAGGAACAGTGGCCCCGGAACCGCGACGGCGGCATCACGATGGTGACCCAGCCGCTCGATCTCGAGGCGCTGCTGCGGACCCTCGACGAGGCTCCAGCGCCGAGTTAACGGCGCAGGTCGGAATCGTCGCCGGATACTTCCTTACCGGCGCAGATAGGCGTCCGCGCCCGAGATCCAGTCCTGCCGGGGAGGGCTGAAGAAGTCCATCTCCACGGTGTCTTCCGGCATCTCCGCGCCGTGGGGGACGTTGCCTGGGATGAGCAGCACCTGGCCGCCGCGTAAGACGATCTTACGGTCGGGGACGATGAAGTTCATCGTCCCCGAGACGCAGTAGGTGAGTTGCTCGTTCTCGTGCTGGTGACTCGCCACGACCGCGCCCGCCTTGAACTCGATCAGCGAGGCCATCAGGCGGTCGCCCCAGATGAGCCGCCGCGTCATCGTGGGGTTGATGACCTCTGGGGTCAGGGCCCGCAGGTCCCGGTGCTGAATCTCGCTCATACGCTCCTCCACGCAGGTCTGGCCAGATCGGCCTACCGACGAATTTCAGTCCATTATCGCAGGATTTGTGCCGGCGCGGGGCAAACTCTGCTCGGGTCGCGTCAGTCATCGGCCACCTCACTGGAGGGACGCATGCGTTATCGCCGGCTTGGAAATTCAGGGCTCAAAGTGTCCGTGGTGGGTCTGGGCGGCAACACCTTCGGACGGTTTGCGGACGCGCCTCAGACGGCCCGCATCGTGCACACCGCGCTCGATCTCGGGGTAAACTTCTTGGACACCGCCGACATCTACGGCCGGGGCGTCTCCGAAGAGTTCCTGGGGCGGGCCCTGGCCGATCGCCGGAGCCAGGCCATCGTCGCCACGAAAGTGCACGGACCGATGGGCGATGGGCCCAACGACCAGGGCTCGTCGCGGGCGCACATCCTGGACGGCGTCCACGCCAGCCTCGAGCGTCTCAAGATGGACCACATCGACCTGCTGCAGATGCACAACTGGGAGGACGAGACGCCCATCGAGGAAACGCTCGGCGCGCTCGACGATCTCGTGCACTGGGGAAAGGTGCGCTACATCGGCTGCTCGAACTTCGCCGCCTGGCAATTGGTCTGGTCGCTCTGGACCAGCGATCGCCGTGGATGGGCGTCATTTGTCTCGGTGCAGCCGGAGTACAGCCTGCTCGCCCGCGGCGTCGAGGACGAGCTGCTCCCGGCCTGCCAGGCGCTTGGGATCGGCGTCATCCCGTACTTCCCGCTGGCGGGCGGTGTGCTCACCGGCAAGTACCACGAGGGAGAGCCGGCGCCCCCGGGGACAAGGGGCTATCAGAGCGAGCGATTCGAACACCGCTTCAAGACCCATCGGAACCTCGCGATCGTCCAACGGTTGGAAGAGTGGGCGCGCGCGCGGGGTCACACCGTGGCCGAACTTGCCGTGGCGTGGCTGGCGGCCAGGCCGGCAGTGTCCACGGTGATCACCGGCGTCACGAAGCCCGAGCAGGTGCAGGCCAATGTGCGGGCGGCCGAGTGGGAGTTAACGGCGGCAGAGGTTGAGGAGGTTGCTGCACTGGCGCCCCGCTCAGGGGCCTGACGGGATGGCGCGCGCAGGGTTGACGCGGAGGGGGAGTCTATCATGCGCCTGTCGGTGACCGTTACCCCACGCGCGCGGAGAGAGCGCATCGAACGTATCGACTCCACGCATCTGCGGGTCACCGTGACCGCCCCGCCCCATGAAGGACGCGCCAACGAGGCGGTGGTGAAGGTGGTGGCGACGTTCTTTGGCGTGCCGCCATCTCAGGTGAAGATCGTTCGCGGGTTGACGAGCCGGCAGAAGGTGATCGAGATCGCCAACCCGGCCCTGCTACCGGGATAGTAGCACCAGCAGGGGAGACCCCAGCAGCCCGTAAGCCAGCGCGATGAAGATCCCCGCGACCAGTTTCTGATCTTCCGGGACGGCGAACCACAACGACGTTGACCCGCGCCATTTGAGATCACCTCCACGGATTTGCCGCTCCGCCATCTCGGGTGCGGTGCCACTTCTGTTATACAACGGTCACCAGCAAAACGTTCCCGAGGGGGCGGGCCGGGCGCTGGCGAAGATGGCATGGGGGAAAGGGAGGGTTCAGATGATTCCACCGAGCATCATGAAGAGCTTTGCGACCGTGCCCGCAGAATTGATCGACCTCTGCCGACCGCACACCTGGGACGATCTGACCCGGGCGCCGCAGGAGGGCATGCGATCGATCCGCGATGTACTCGTGCACACGATGGGCACCGAGCACAACTGGATCCGCCATGTTGCGAACGGAGAGCCCCGGCAACGCCTCGATCCGGTGGCCTTTGGCGACCTGGACAGCATCCTCTCGATGTGGACTCCGCAGCGCCGGGCGACGCTGGAGTTTGTGCGCAAGCTGACACCGGAGCAGCGCGCCTCCCGGCGTCCGTTCCCGTGGAATCAGCACGAGACCGCAAGCGTCGAGGAGATCGTCTGGCACGTCGTGACGCACGAGCAGTATCACCGGGGACAGATCTTCACCCGGCTGGCCCTGCTCGGCCGGCGCGACCTGCCGGACAATGATCTGCTCCGCTAGGCGCGAGCGCGCTTCGCAGGCGCGGGCCGTGCGCCTGGCGCCTGTTTGATCGTGTAGGCCGAGAAGGGATCGCCCTGCCGGAGGCAGCGCGTCCGCGTGAGTGAGGTTCCAAAGAGGGCTTCGAGCCAGCGGTGCACCATGTCGCAGACCTCGGGGTGGGCAACGGCCAGCCGCATGGCCGGGCAGTTGTGCTCGCGAAGCACATAGCCTTCGCGAGTTTGCTCGAGCGCCGGCATGAAGCCACGCTCGGAAAGGATCTCCTTCGCACGTTCCAGCCGCTCCCTCCCCCGCAGGTTCTTCACGCGGGGCAGATCGCGGGTAATCCATTGATCGGCGACCCTCCGGAGCAGCCGCCGAAGGCGGTCCGACCCCTCCTTCCCGACCTCCCTCAAGAGCGCCTCGGCGAAGTCGTCGTATGACTTGGGGAAGAGGCGGTCGGCCGCCGGCGTGAGCACATAGACCACGCTCGGGCGGCGGCGGCCGGGCCGGAGGCCCTGTCGTGCTACCAGTCCATCGGCCGCGAGCCCGGCCAGGTGGCTCGTAACGGCCGTCCTTGTCACCCCCAGGGATTCGGCCAGATCTTCGACCGTCTGGCCGCCCTGCATCCGCAGCCGCTCGATGATGAGCCAGCGGGTCTCGTGCATCATGCGCTCAGCATACCCCACTGGAACAATCCCGTCAATAATAACAAAAACGATTGACGTAATATATATTCTATGGTATGTGTGGAGGTAACCGAAGGCAGAGGAGGGAACGCAATGCGAACGCACCTGATGGTGGCAATGGTCCTGATCAGTCTGGTGTCGGGCGGAATGCTAACGGCTCCGGCAGTGACCCTGGCACAGGGTCCCGGGGGGATGGGTGTTGCTGGGAGCAGGCAGGCGGCTTTCCGCAACGCCATGCGTATGCTGTGGGAGGATCACATCACATGGACCCGCCTTTACATCGTAAGCGTCGCGGCGGACCTGCCCGACAAGGACGCTACCGCGCAGCGGCTCCTACAAAACCAGACCGACATCGGCAACGCCATCAAGCCCTTCTACGGCACTGCGGCCGGGGAGAAGCTCACGGCGTTGCTGCGTACACACATCCTCACCGCCGCCGACCTACTTGCGGCCGCCAAGGCGAGCGATACCACCAAAGTGGGAGATGCCAGCAAGCGCTGGTACGCCAACGCCGATGAGATCGCGGCATTCCTGAGCGGCGCCAACCCAAAGCACTGGCCCGTCGCCGAGATGAAGGCGATGATGCGCGGGCACCTCGACCTGACCCTGACCGAGGCAACGGCTCGCCTGAAGGGCGACTGGCGGGCCGACATTGCCGCGTACAATGGAGTTCATGCGCAGATCCTGAAGATGGCGGACATGCTGAGCGACGGGATTATCCGCCAGTTCCCAGGCAAGTTCCGATAGAATTCATAGAACTCGGCGCAGTCAATCGGAAGGGGAGGGGCGGATCATGGCCAAGTTGACGCTCTCGCTGAGCGCCCGGCAGCAGGTGGCCGAGGGGACGATGAGCTTTGCCTTTGACCTGGGAGGGCAGGGTTTCTTGTTCAAGCCCGGACAGTACCTGCATGTCACCCTTCCCAATCCTCTCTATCAGGACGATGAGGGAAGCACGCGCAGCTTCTCGATCGCATCGTCACCACGCGATATCTTCCTGCTCGTCGCCACCCGGATGCGGGGGAGCGCGTTTAAGCGCTCTCTCGCCGAGATGCCGTTGGGAATTCCGGTGAACATCAATGGGCCGATGGGCTCATTCACCCTCCCTCAGGATGCAACCACTCCGGTGGTGCTCATCGCGGGAGGCATCGGCATTACGCCCTTCCGCAGCATCGTCAAGAACGCCGCCGAGCAGCAGTTGCCCCACCGGTTGACGCTTATCTACGCTAGCCGGACGCCTGGAGAAGCCCCGTTCCTGGATGACCTGTACGGCTGGGAGAAGACGAACCCGAACTTCCGCTTCGTCCCGACGATGACGAAACTGGACGCCTCGACGAAGGCGTGGCGAGGACGGAAAGGCTACGTCGATGCCGCGTTCCTGCGCGACGCGCTCGCGGGTCTCGACCGCTTCATCGTCTACGTCGCAGGTCCGCCCGGCATGGTCCAGGGTGTGGCGAAGGCCCTGCTGGAAGCCGGTGTCCCGCAGGACAGCATCCGCACCGAAGAGTTCGATGGGTACTAGAACGCACGTCCTTATGGCGGCTGCACGACGCCGGCGGCTTCGATGCGCTTCGCCGCCCGCCGGAGCGCGGGCAACAGGCGCTCGAACATCCCGTCGGTGGCGAACTGCGCCGGCGGGGCGATCACCAGCCCTGCGACGAGCGTGCCGTCGCCGCGCTTCACCGGCACGGCCATCGAGCTGACTCCCAGCCTGGCTTCCTCCCGCGCGTACGCGACCCCGTTCGCACGCACCGCGGCCAGCTCCTCCAGGAACGCGGCGACGGTGGTGATCGTGCGCGGGGTCAGGCGGGACATCCCCGTGGCCGCAAGGAACTCTCGTACCTCTGCATCCCCGCGCTCAGCCCGGAAGAGCTTGCCGATGGCGCTCGCGTGGGCTGCGAGGCGCTCTCCCGGCCTGGAGTTGACTGATAAGAGTTCGTCGGCCTCGCGGGCGACCAGGATGAGCACGTCATCACCGACGAGCGCGCCGAGCGAGACCGTGTGGCGCACCTCGACGGTCAGATCGGCCACAATGCGCTCCACGACCTGGTCATCGACCTGACCCCGGAGGTAGGCAGTCCCCAGTTCGAAGGCGCCGGCGCCGATGCGATACTTCCTCGTTTCGGGATCGAAGCGCAGCAGACGGGAGGCGGCCAGGGTGACCATCAGGCGATGCACGGTGGTCCGTTCGAGATCCAACCGCGCGGCGACCTCGCTTGCGCTCAGCGGCTGGCGCGCGCGGGCAATGAGGAAGAGGATGTCGGTGGCACGGCCGACCGACTGAATCCGTCGAGGCGGGCGACTCAAGACCCTGCGCATCACGCCTCCCGTCACGCGGCGCCGGCGCTCCATGCTGGCACCTGGTACCGGCGCGTCGCTAACTTGACAACGGCAAATTCTGGTGTGTATTTTATACACAAACCGTGTACTATTTCCACAATGACATATCGAGCCTGGCGTCCGGCCGGAACGTGCGCAGCACAAGGACGCAAAGGGGGAGAGCGGCATGGACGATAAGGTCAGCCTGTTTGCTCCGTCGCTCACGCGACGCGGGTTCCTCAAGGGAGGTCTGACGCTCGCCGGCCTGGCCGCCGCGGGCTCGGTGCCGGCGAACCTGCTTCGCGCCGCCAATGCACAGGCGCCCGCCCAGATGGCACTTCAACTCGGCTGGTTCGCCAACTCACAGATGGCGGGCGACTTCACCGCGCTGGGCAGGGGCTTCTTCAAGGACGTCGGCATCAACGTGCAGATCGTACCGGGCGGCCCCTCGATTGATCCCGTCGGCGTGGTGGCCAGCGGATCCGTGCCGATCGGTAACGTCGCGTCCATCGGCGTGCTGGTCTCCGGACGCAGCCGCGGCGTGCCGCTCAAGGCTTTCGGGACCGCGTTCCAGCGCCACCCCTTCGCGTTCTTTTTCCTTAGAGGGTCCGGTATCAAGACGCCGGCCGACTTCGCCGGGAAGACGGTTGGCATCCAGGCCACGGCCCGGCCGCTGCTCGACGCGGTGCTCGCCAAGTACAAGGTCCCGCGCGACAAAGTGAACGTCATTATCATCGGCGGTACGACCACGCCGCTGCTCACCGGGCAGGCCGATGTCGTGACCGGTTGGGTCATCAACTACGCTCAGAACATCCCGATCGAGGGGCGCGCCGATCACTTCCTGCTGTGGGACCTCGGCATCAAGATGTACGCGTACACGTACTTCACGACCGATCAGGTCTACAACTCGCGGAAGGACGTGCTGGTGCGGTACACTTCTGCCGCCGCCAAGGGATGGGAGTACGCCAAGGACCATCCCGAAGAGGCCGTTGACTACGTCATGAAGAGCGCCAGCGGGCTCGAGCGCGAGATGGAGGTCCCGACCTGGAGGGTCAGCATCCCCTACATGTCCTCCATCGCGACCAAACAGCAGGGATGGGGTTACATGGATCCGGCCGTGTGGGCGGCACTGTCTAAGACCTACCGCGATCTCGACCAGATTCCGCGCGAGGTCACACCCGAAGAGATCATGACCAACGAGATTGTCCAGGCAGCCAAGACACCCAGGTTCTAGTCCGACCGGGGCCTGATCATGCCGTGCCGCCTGCGGTGATATCCGCGGTGACGCCAACCACGCTCGCCGGGACCATCGAGATCGCCGTCCGTCAGGTCTCGATGGTCTTCCCGGCGGCGGCGGGGCCGGTGCACGCCCTGGGGAACGTTTCTCTGGACATCTATCGAGGCGAGTTCGTCTCGCTTATCGGCCCGTCCGGCTGCGGCAAGTCGACGCTGCTGCGGCTGGTGGCGGACGTGCTGCATCCGACCGGGGGCTCGATCGAAGTGCGCGGCGCTCCCCCATCCCGCGCCCGGCTTGCGCGCGAGTTTGGATTCGTCTTCCAGCAACCCGGCCTGCTGCTGTGGCGCAACGCGCTGGCAAATGTCTCGCTGCCGCTCGAAGTCGGCGGCTGGGGACGCCGGCACAACCCGCCCCACCGCCCTGACGCGCTCCTGGATCTCGTCGGCCTGCGGGGATTCGAGGCGGCGTTCCCGCGCCAGTTGTCGGGCGGGATGCAGCAGCGCGTCGCGATTGCGCGCGCGCTGGTGACCGGGCCGCCGATCCTGTTGATGGACGAGCCGTTCGGGGCGCTCGACGAGATCACGCGCGACCGCCTGAATCAGGAGCTCCTGAGCATCTGGCAGGCGACCGGGACAACAATTATCTTCGTCACCCACAGCATCCCGGAGGCCGTGTACCTGTCGAATCGGGTCTTGGTATTCTCGCCGAGACCGGGCCGAGTAATGGAAGAAGTGCAGATCGACCTGCCGTCTCCCCGCCAGCAGGCCATGAAGGACACGCCGGAGTTCAGCCGGTACACATCGGCGGTGCGGCGCGTTCTTGCGCAGGGAGGCTGACGATCCGCGCCGCCGCGCCCGCGCGCCCTCCAGATCAGGCCGGTCCGCTGCTAGCGGTAACCGGAGAAGCGTCCGCCCGCACGGTGCTGTTGCGCCGCCTGCTTCTCCCGCCCCTGGCTATCCTGGGCATCGTGGTGTTGTGGGATGCGATCATCCGCATCTTCAAGATCCCCCCCTACGTGATTCCCACCCCGGCCTCGGTGTGGCAGGCGCTCATTCGGGAGCGCGCGCGGCTGGTCGAGAATTCGATTCCCACGATTTTCGAGAGCCTTGGGGGGTTCACGCTTGGAAACGTGGTCGCGATCCTGACCGCGGTGGCCTTTGTCTACAACAAGACCCTGGGGCGGACGTTTTATCCGGTCGCGGTCGCCATCCGCACGCTCCCCATCGTGGCGATCGCCCCCATCCTGGTCCTGCTGTTGGGCAACGGTTACGCGCCCAAGATCGCCATTGCTGGGCTGATCACATTCTTTCCCACCCTGGTCAACATGGTGGAGGGGTTGGAAGCGGCTGATCCGCAGGCTCTCGAGTTGATGCACGTCCTCTCCGCCAGCAAGGGTGAGGTGTTCCGGCATGTGCGGTGGCCGTCGTCACTTCCCTACCTGTTCTCGGCGCTGCGGATCGCGTCGACGTCCAGCGTGCTCGGCGCCATCGTGGCGGAGTGGATAGGGACCAACAAGGGGCTGGGCTACCTGATCGTGCTCACGACCTACGATTTCCGTACGGCGCTGCTGTACGCGTCGATGGCCGTCGCCTCGGCGCTGGCGCTGTCGTTCTTCTTCCTGATCAGTGTGCTCGAGTGGCTATTGGTCCGGTGGGAGCGCTGACGATGGGAGGCCGCACGTGATGCGCACCATAGACGAGCCCGGCCGGCAGACGCCCGTGGTCGCCGAGACCGACCTGCTGGTGGTCGGCGGAGGGCCCGCGGGACAGTCGGCGGCCGTGGCCGCGGCCCGCGCCGGCGCGGAGGTCACGCTGGTCGAGCGGTATGGCTATCTGGGCGGGCTGGCGTCCGGCGGGATGGTCCTCGTGCTCGACGATATGTGCTCGGACGAGGAGGTGTCGGTCGGCGGGGTGGCCCTGGAGATCGTTGAGCGGATGCGGCAGATCGGGGCGTGCGTGGTCCCGCCGAAGGAAGACTGCTTCCGCAACGATCTCGGGGCCAGGGACCGGTGGGTCCGGTGGGGGTTTGAGAACATTTACTCCCGGATCAGGCCGAAGCCGATCGTCTACGCGGCGTCCTTCGATCCCGAGGGATGGAAGCAGGCGTCCCAGGAAATGGTCCTGGAGGCCGGCGTGCGCCTGCGTTTTCATTCGTGGTTCTCTCGGGCGATCGTCGAGGGCGGCGCCGTGCGCGGGGTCATCGTCGAGACGAAGGCCGGCCGCCAGGCGATCCTCGGCCGAGTCACAATCGACGCAACCGGCGACGGCGACGTGTTCGGCAGCGCGGGCGCGCCGGCTGTTCGCGGGTCGTACATCATGACGCTCGTGCACCGGCTCGCCGGCGTCGACACCGATGCGGTGATCCAGTTTGAGCGCGGCGATCCGGCAGCGGCGCGCGAGCTTGACGCACAGATCAAGCATCTCCTGGGTGGATCGTGGGATATGTGGTGGCTGCTGACACCCCGGCCCGGCGTCGTGTGGTGCAACTGCCCGCACATCCCCGGGCTCGACGGGCTGCGGGTGGAAGATCTCACGCAGGTGGAGATCGAAGGCCGGCGGCGCTTCATGAGGGTGCTCGCATTTGCGCGCGATCACCTGCCGGGATTCCGGGATGCGTACATTCTCGACGCGGCGCCCCAGGTCGGCGTGCGGCAGACGCGCGTGCTCGATGGCGAGTACGTTGTGACGAAAGACGACATCATCGAATGCCGGCGGTTTCCCGACGTCGTGGCCCGCGGGCGCGACTACTACACGCCGTACCGTAGCCTGTTGCCGAAGGGGATCGACGGGTTGCTTGTGGCCGGTCGCTGCTACTCCGCGACGCCAGAGGCGCAGCGCATCAGCCGCGAGATCCCGCCGCTGATGGTGATGGGTGAGGCGGCGGGGACGGCCGCGGCGCTGAGCCTGCAGTCCGGCGCGTCGCCGCGCCACGTGAGTGTGCCCGCGCTGCAGCAGCGGCTCATCGCCCAGGGCGTGAGCCTGGGGGCGCTCTCGCCGGCGGTGGGGGCGTGACGGTGGGCGCGCCGTGACGCAGTTCTGCCGCGTCGAACGCGACGGCCATCTGCTGGTCGTCACGCTCGACCGCCCTCAGGTGCGCAACGCTCTGCATCGCGCCGCATCCGACGAACTGGATGAAATCTGGACGGCGTATGAGAGGGATCTCAACCTGCGCGTGGCCATCCTGACCGGTACCGGCGATCGGGCATTTTCCGCCGGATACGACATCAAGGAACCGTCTGAACAGGGCCCAGAGTACAAGGGCATGGGATTTCTTGCGCACCGCCACCCTCGGGGGTTCGGCGCGCTCACGCATCGTTTTGGGATGAGCAAGCCGATCGTTGCCGCAGTGAACGGATTCGCGCTGGGCGGCGGCCTGGAACTCGCGCTGGCCTGCGATCTCATCGTGGCCGCGGAGCACGCCGAGTTCGGATTTCCTGAACCCCGGATCGGCCTGATGGCGATGGACGGCGGGATGCACCGGCTGGTGCGCCACATCCCACTCAAACTGGCGATGGGGATCCTGTTGACGGGACGCCGCGTCTCCGCACAGGAGGCGCTGCGGATAGGGCTCGTCAACGAGATTGTGCCTCTCGCGGAGTTAATGCCGGCTGCCCGGCGGTGGGCGGACCTGATCCTCGAGTGCGCGCCACTGTCGGTGCAGGCAACAAAGGAAGCGGTGATGGCCGGGCTGGGACTGCCGCTGGAGGCGGCGATGGCGCTCATCCCGCCCGTGATGGCGAAGGCGCTCGCGTCAGAGGATCAGGACGAAGGCGTCAAAGCCTTTCTTGAGAGGAGACCCCCGCGATGGTCCGGCCGGTAGAGACGGTGACGCCACTTGCGGGCGTCACCATCCTTGACTTCACGCAGATCGAGCTGGGGCCGTGCGCGACGCAGGTGCTTGGCGACTTCGGTGCGGACGTCATCAAGATCGAGCGGCCGGGCGCCGGCGACCTGGCGCGCGAGCACATGAAGCATCCGAGCGGTGAGAGCGCGATCTTCTGGAGCCTGAACCGCAACAAGCGCAGCGTCGCTATCGACGTCCGGTTGCCGCTCGGCCGTGAGGCCATCTACCGGCTCGCCCGTAAGGCGGATGTTGTGGTTCACAACTTTCGCCCGGGCGTGATGGAGCGATTGGGGTTCGGTGACGAGGACCTGCGCAAGATCAATCCACGCCTGATCTACGCGTTCGGCAGCGGGTACGGGCCAACCGGCCCGTACAAGGACAAGGGCGGCCAGGACGTCTTGGCGCAGGCGATGAGCGGGATCGCGGCGCTACGGGCCGAGCCCGGTGCGCCGCCCGAGCCGTGCGCGACGGCGATCGCCGACTTCACGGCCGGGATGCTGCTGGTCCAGGCGATCCTGCTGGCGCTGCTGGCGCGCGAGCGGACCGGTCTGGG
>JBGPLF010000045.1:0-20027 GCA_041486265.1 bacterium | reverse complement strand
CCAACGGGCCAATCACGCGCACGGTGGCCGACGCGGCGCTGATGTTTTCGGTACTCACAGGACCCGATCCGCGGGACCCGTTGGCGCTGCCGCACACCGGTGAGGAGTGGGCGCACGTCACCGACGAGGCATCCGTGGCCCGCCTGCGCGTGGCCTGGACCCCGGACCTGGGCGGCACGGCGGCTGTGGATCCGGCCGTGGCGGCCGTCTGCGAGAACGCGGCCGGGCGGTTCGCCGATCTTGGCTGCCGCCTCGAAGCCGCGTCGCCGGAGATCGGCAACATCGTGCCGTCGTTTCGGGCCCTGAACGCGGGCATTCGTCTGGCGACGGTGGGCCGCTACCTGAATGAGTGGCGCGACCAGATGGATCCGATTCTGGTGAGGCGCATCGAGGCCGGGCGGGCCCTCACCGGGGAAGACATTGGTCGGGCCGAGGTGGAGCGGTCAGCCTATCATCAGCGGCTCCGCCGTTTCTTCGAAGCGCACGATCTGCTCCTGCTCCCGACCACTGCGGTAGTGGCCACGCCGCTCGCGTCGCCGTTGCCCGCGGCCATTGCCGGGAGGTCGATCGGGGATCACCTGGACATGCTGGTGCCGACGCTCGCGTTCAACTTCAGCGGGCATCCGGCCATCTCGGTCCCCTGTGGATGGACGCCGGGGGGGCTGCCGGTCGGGCTGCAGATCGTCGCGGGCTGGCGGCAGGATGCTCTTGTCCTGCGGGCCGCGGCGGCGTTCGAGACGATCGCGCCCTGGCGGGATCGTCGGCCGCCGATGAACTGAGGGAGCCCCGGGCGATCTGCCCCGGGGGTCCCCTCGTCACACGACCGTAGCCAAGTGCCTCACTTCAGTCCTACGCTACGGTCCCAGGAGTCCGGCCTGACGGAGGGCGCGCTGCACGGTCCTGTAGAGCTGCACGAACTCGGGGAGCGAGATCATGTGTGCCCCGAGGCGTGGCTCCCAGAGTCGCCGATACCGGATCTCTTTCGCGCGGAATTCTTTGCGGACGGCGGCAAGCGCCCGGCCGCGAAATGCCCACTTCTGCTCGATCGCCTCGACGAGGCCCACAAGGTTCACGTGGCCGCCGGCCACGAGGTACCACGTGTCGTACAGATCGCGCGGTTCGTTCCGGGCCCGATCCATGAGTGCGACCACCTTCTCGGCGGCTATCTCGTCAAGCGAGTACACTTCGAGCGCGACTCCGTCGGGTAGGTCAGTATATTCCCCGTAGCCTCGAAGGACGGGTCGTTGCACGAGCGGGAAGGCAAGATGCTCTCTGATTGTGATGTCGACTTTCACCTCTCGGCCTGCCGTGGGCGTAGGCAGCGGGCCTTCGTAGCCAAGGTAGAACGTATGGCTGTTCGCGTGGAGGGTGGGATCCTCCCTGGCAAACCGGAAGACGATCCCGCTTGCTCGCTGCGCTTCAGTGAAGACCCGGTTAAGGTCTTGGCGGACGCGCTCGAAGGGTGTTTCTGTCCTGAGTGTGAAATCGAGGTCTTCTGAGAACCGAAAGTCAGTGAAGTAGCATTGCTTGAGCGCCGTCCCGCCTTTGAAGGCGAGGTGCTCGCGGAGTGGCGTGCGTGCGAGCGCCACCAGGAACCACGCCAGGCAGTAGTCGCGCTCGAGTACGGCTTCTGGAATCCGGCGCCCGCCGGCCCGCGCGAGCCGATTCGAGAGCAGCGAGAGGTTGCGCGACGGGATCACGCGTTACGTCCTCACCACGGCCTGGAGTTCGTCCGGAGGCACGTTGAGGCGGAGGCGCCAGCGGGCGAGGAATTTCCCCTCTGGGGGAAGTAAGGGGTCCAGGACCGCATAGGCCGGCGAGAGGCGCCCGCGGAGGCGTTGGATGTCGCTGGGCGCTTCGATCCCATAGACTTCCAGGAGATAGCCCAGGCGCCGGATCACCGCACCGATGTCAAGACGGAGCGCGTAGTCGACGAGCTTGCGCACGTCCATGTCGGCCCGCCGCATCCAGAGGCCTTTCGCGACCTCGGTTACCCCGCCGCAGTACTGGGGCTGCCTCAAGCCGTCGAGGACTGTCCGCTCCGGGTCACTCACCACGACCTTCTCCTGCTTGTCCACCCAGTGCTCGATGGTCCCGAAGAAATGCGCGCGCCGGCAGTGGACGAAGCGAAACTCTGTGCCGAGTACCGCTCGGCTCCGCATCAGCTGTGGCCGGGTAATGTAGATGACCAACTGCGGCTGCGTCGTCATGCCGTGGATGTCCATAGCTGAAGCGTGAGACACGTAGTAGTCCTTCGCGCCGGTCAACTCGCGGGCAACTACGTACGGGTTGCCGAGATACTCGTGCTCACGGCCCAGTTCGAACGGGACCAAGGCGAAGAGCCCAGGACGCAAGCGCGCCACGACTCCGCGGACGGCGAGTTTGTGAACGAAGCTGCGCGCAGGGTCTGGCTTGAAGCCCGTGATCGCTTCGACGTCGGCCAGTGTGAAGATGGGGCGTCCGCGCTCGTAGAGCGTGATCACCAGGCGGGCGGCCTGTGGCCCCAAGGTCTTGAGACGCCCATTGTGATCTGTTCGCACTTTGAATCCTCTCAGGGTACATACTGCGATTAGGATATCATTTTCGTCGACTGAAAGCATCTTTCAACATCAAAACGTACCCCCCGAAGGTACGATCTGCAATCAAAGCATCATCGGATTGTGCCGGACGCATCTAATCTGCCACTCACCAGCGGAACCGGATTTGGCTGGATCGCTGCCGCGACTGCCGGTTCGAGATGAGTGCGTCTCCAGGTTGGGTCCTGGCCTCCAGCTGCGCGACCGGCTATGGCAAGCCTATGGATACTGGGACCGTGCAATGTTCGATCCCTCCAGGCAATTCATGTCTTGGCCGCCTCAGCCACCGAGAGGCCGTGATCTAAGGGCAGGAGATAAAGGCGACGCGCGGAGAACCATCCCCCTTATCTAGCAAAACCGGAGGACCGCATGGAGCGCGTGATCCTGCGCGGCGCGCAGGTGTTTGACGGCACGGGACGCCCCCCGCGCCGAGGGGTGACGGTGGTTGTCCAAGATGATCGCATAGCCGACATCGCCGAGGGGGAGATCGGACAGTCCGCATCAGCCCGGACGATCGATCTCACGGGGTGCACCTTGCTTCCCGGCCTGATCGACCTGCACGTGCACCTCGGTTTCGGTTCCCGACTCGCGAATGAAAGCGATGCGGGCGTCGCGCTGCGGGCCGCGCGGAACGCGCGCGCGACGCAATCCGCGGGCATCACGACGCTCCGGGATGTCGGCACGGCTCACGGCGTCGCCATCGCCGTACGCGACGCGGTGCAGCGCGGCGACATTCCGGGCTCTCGCGTCGTTCCGTGCGGCCAGATCATCTGCATGACCGGCGGGCACGGGTCAGAACCACCGGCGCCGCCGGGCATGGCGAGGGAAGCCGATGGTCCCGATGACTGCCGCCGGGCGGTTCGCGAACAGGTGCGGGCGGGCGCGGAATGTATCAAGGTCACGACGAACGGGCCGCTGAACGTCGTGGAGTTCACGCAGGTCGAACTGGACGCGATCGTCGACGAGGCCCACCGATGCGAACGCCGCGTGGCGTGCCATGCCTCGATCCTCGGCTCGTCGCAGATGGCGATTCGGGCCGGGGTCGACACGATGGAGCACGGTTGCGACCTGGACGACCCGGCGGCCCGCGAAATGGTAGACCGCGGCATCATCTTGGTGCCGACCCTGGTCGTCACGAAGCTGATCATGGATCGTTGGGAAGAGTTCAAGGCGATTCCGATGATGCGATCGATTCCGGTCCGGGCGAAACGACACGCGGAAAGCTTCCGAATCGCCTTGGCAGCCGGCGTCATGATGGCCACCGGTACGGACATCTTCTACGGTCTGGGCAGATTCGACTCACTCCCGGAAGAGATGGGGGTCATGGTGCAGTACGGGATGCGGCCGGCAGACGTCCTCGTCGCTGCGACCCAGAATGGCGCCAGGGCCTTGGGCGTGGAGCACGACGTCGGGACCGTGGAACCGGGGAAGCGGGCCGACCTGCTCGCCGTCGAAGGTGATCCGACACGGGACATCTCGGCATTACGGAGCGTCGCCCTGGTCGTGCAGAACGGCCAGGTTGTTGGAGGGGGGAGAGCGCCGTGAGAGCGATCGCCGTTGCACTCATTCTTGGCCTGGCGCTGACCGTGATCCCGGCCACCGGCGTGCACGCGCAGCGCCGGAATCAGGTTGTCGTGGCGATCTGGGGACTCCCGACCCGCCTGGTTGGGTCGAGCGAAGCCGTCGGCGGCTATGTCCTCCTGCAGATCCACGACGTCCTGGCGCGCACCGACGAAAAGGGCAATCCCGAGCCGCGGCTGGCGGAGAAGTGGACGCGCTCGGCCGATGGGAAAACCTACACCGTCACGCTGCGGCAGGCGAAGTTCCAGGACGGCCAGCCCGTGACGGCCGAGGACGTGAAGTTCAGCTACGAATTCTATCTCCATCCGCAGTTCCCGGTCACCTCCCCCGGGTTGATGCAGATCGACGGCGCGCAGGATGTGAAGCAAGGGAAGGCGCGCGACGTGCGCGGGATCACGGTGGTGGATGCGCGGACCGTAAGATTCACGCTCACCAGCCGATACGCATTCTTCATCGACCAGATCCTGGGGAGCAACAACTACATCATGCCGAAACACGCGCTGGCCGATGCGGACGTCGGCCGTATCCTGGAGCATCCGTATGCCCGCAAGCCGATCGGCGCCGGCCCCTACCGGCTCGTCGAGTGGCGGGACCTGGACAGCATGGTCTTCGAGGCGTTTCCCGACTACTGGCGCGGCAGGCCGAACATCGACCGCCTGGTCCTCCGCCTTATTCCCGAGCCGGCAACGGTCATGGCTGAGGTGCGGGCCGGTAACATCGATGCCGGACAGATCCTCCCCGACGAGTTCGAGAACTTTCAGCGCGAGCAGCGCCTGCAGGTGCTGCGCATGCCCGGTGATGTCTCCTTCTGGTTCTCGTTCAACCACACCCACCCGTTCTTCCGTGACCTGCGAGTCCGGCAGGCGATCTCCTATGCCATTGATCGGGAGCTGATGGTGCGCACGCTCCAAAAGGGATACGGGCGCGTGGTGAACAGCCCGGTGCACCCGAGCCTGTGGCAGTACAATCCCGCGCTGCAAGGCTACAGCTACGATCCGGCGCGGGCGCGCGCCCTGCTCTCCGAAGCGGGCTTCACGCCTGGTCCCGGCGGCGTGCTACAGCGCGAGGGACGGCCGTTCCGCGTCAAGTACACATTCCTCTCCGAGAAGCGGTATCAGGACCAGGGGCTGATGATTCAGCAATTCCTGCGGCAGGTGGGTATTGAGGTGACCCTCGAGGGGCTGGAGCGCGGCGACTTCTTCGGCCGGTTCTTCACCGCGGCCAACAGCGCGAATATGGAGATGGTCGGCATCGCCTGGTTCAACCTGCTCTTCCCACCGCAGTTCGAGATGGACGGGAACTTCAGAAGCACCGGCCCGTTTGCGCGGCTCTTCCAGTACGCGAACCCGGAGATCGACGAGCTGCTGCAGCAGGCCAACACGGCCCCCGAGCGCGGGACGCTCAAGACGATCTATTTCCGCGTGCAGGACATCATCCTGCGGGACGTGCCCCGGGTGATGACGTTCCGGCCCGACGAGCTGTGGGCCGTCCAGAAGCGGATCACCATGCCCAAAGTGGGCTCGCTGGTCGATTTCTTCGGATCAATCCCTCAATGGAAGTCGCAGTAGGATGGAGGGCTGACGTTGTTGGACCTCGCACGGTTGATGCGAATGCCGCCATTTCACCGCTGGCTCGGCGTTGGGCTGGCGCGAGCCAAAGACGGCGAAGTCGAAGTCCGCCTGCCCTACCGTGAGGAGTTTCTCGGAGACGAGGCCGGCACGAACATCCACGGCGGTATCATCTCGGCGCTGGCCGACATCGCCGGGTGCTTCGCGGTCATCAGCGCGACCGGGCGCGACGTGCCCACGGTCGACTTGCGCGTGGATTACCTGCGCATGGCTCGTCCGGGCGACACCCTGATCGCTGTGGCCCGGACCGTGAAGGCGGGGCGGACGATCGGGCTGGCCGACGTCGAGGTACGGACAGAAGACGGCCGGGTCGTCGCCGTCGCGCGCGGCACGTTCTCCACCGCGGGCCCGCAGCGCACGACCTCCGCGGCAGGTGGCTGAACGGGGAGGTGCGCCCGCCATGCGCGCGGCAGTGATTCACGAACACGGCGGCCGCGATAAGATCCTGCTCGAGGACGTGCCCAAACCCACCGCGGGCCAGGGCGAGATCATCGTCGCCGTGAAAGCGTGCGGTCTCAATCATCTCGATATCTTCGTGCGGCGCGGCATGCCGGGCGTGGCCATCGATCTCCCGCGGATCACCGGCGGTGACATCGCCGGTGTCATTGAGGAAATCGGTCCGGGCGTCTCGGCGCGTATGCGCGGCCAGCGGGTGATGCTCGATCCGGCCATCATCACGCCGGACGGCCAGCCCGGCGCCCTGGGCGAGCACGCGACCGGAGGTCTGGCGGAGTACATCAAGGTCCCAGCGGGCATCGCGATCCCCTTGCCGAATGACGTGTCGTTTATCCAGGCCGCCGCCCTACCCATCGCCTATGGCTCGGCCTGGCGCATGATGGTCAGCCGTGGACAGGTCAAGGCCGGCGAGCATGTCCTGGTCCTCGGCGCGAGCGGCGGCGTGGGTACGGCGTGCGTGCAGATCGCAAAGATGCGGGGCTGCGTGGTCTACGCGGCGGCGAGCAGCCCAGACAAGCTCGAGCGCCTGCGGGCGTTGGGAGCAGACGTCCTGGTGGATTACCGTGAACAGCCCGAGTTCCATCGGTTTGTCCGCGGCCTCACCGGCGGCGAAGGCGTGGACGTCGTGGTGAACTACACGGGCGGCGACACCTGGGTGCGGAGCCTCAAGGCCCTCAAGCACGGTGGGCGGTTGCTGACCTGTGGCGCGACGGCGGGGTTCGATCCAAAGACCGACATCCGCTTCATTTGGCGACGAGAGCTGGCGATCCTCGGATCGGACGGCTGGCAACGGGAGGATCTACTGGCGCTGCTGAATGCCGTGAGCACTGGTCGGCTGAAGGCCGTCGTCGACCGCGTCCTTCCCCTCGAGGAGATCCGCGAAGGTCACCGCCTGCTGGAGGAACGGGAAGTCGTCGGAAAGGTCATCATCACGCCGTGACGACGCCCGCGCGCGAGGGCGTGACCAACTTCGGTGATCTGTTCTGGCGGGCGGTCCGGTTGCATCCGGACAAAGTGGCCGTCGAGCAGGATACGGTGCGCCTTACTTACGCTCAGCTCGAGGACCGGACGCAGCGCGCGGCCCAGTTGCTGGGCGGGCTGAGCGTCGGTCGGGAGGCGAAAGTTCTGCTCTTGCTCCCCAATGACTATCGCTTCGTCGAATGCCTGTTTGGGACGCTGCGGATCGGGGCCGTCGCCGTACCCGCAAACATCCGGCTCGGGACGGAGACGCTGCAGTACATCGCCACTCATTCTGACGCCCGTGTGCTCATTGCCCATGCCAGCCTGGCGGACAAAGCGATGGCCATGCGGGAGGCGGCGCCGGGGCTGCGGCACGTGTTGATGCTCGACGGCCAGGAGCCGGGGACCGAATCGTATGAGCGGATGCTGGCCTCCTCGCCCCCGGAGTTCCGCATGGCGGCTGTGGATGCTCACGACGTGGCCATGCTGATGTACACCTCCGGATCCACGGGGCGTCCGAAAGGTTGCATGCTGAGCCACGGTAACAATTGGTGGCAAGCGCGTTCGTCGGCGCGCATCATGATGCTCGACGAGACGGACAAAGCCCTGGTCATGGGGCCGCTCTACCACGCGAACGCGCTCTGGATGTGCATGCTCCCGATGCTCTACGTCGGCGGCTCGCTGGCCGTCTTGCCTGAGTTCGAGCCGGTTGCGGTGCTCGAGGCAATCGACCGGTACCGGCCCACGTTCACCTCAGGCACCCCCAGCATGTACAGCCAGTTGCTGGCCAGCAAACGAGGCCACCGATGGTACGACGTCAGTCCCCTGCGGCTGGTCTCGTGCGGGTCGGCGCCGGTCTCGGCCGAACTCATGGGGGACCTGATGCGCGAGTTTGGCTGCGACGTCGTCGAAGGCTACGGGCTGACTGAGGGCGGCGCCAACGTCATCACCCCGCGCTGGGGCGTCAAGAAGCTCGGGAGCGCCGGTCTGCCGGTACCCGACGTGGAGGTGCGCATCGCCGATCTTGAGGACCCGACGCGCGACTGCCCGCCCGCGCAGGTGGGGGAGCTGTGGACCCGGTCGCCCGCCAACGCGCTCGGCTACTACAAGCAGCCCGAGTTCTCCGCCGAGAAGTTCACGCGCGAAGGCTGGCTCCGCACCGGGGACCTGGTCAGGGCGGACGATCAGGGATACCTGTACATCATCGGCCGGGCTGACGACATGATCAACTGTGGCGGCGAGAACGTCTATCCGAAAGAAGTCGAGAACATCCTGCTCGGCCATCCCCAGGTGGCGGAAGTCTGCGTCGTCCCGGCGGCTCACAAGGTCAAGGGCCAGGCGCCGGTGGCCTGGGTCGTGCTCCAGACGCCGGGCGGCGCCAGCGAGGATGAGTTAAAGCGCTACTTCCTCGAACGCGGACCGGCGTACGCTCATCCCCGGCGGGTCTTCTTCGTCGAGCAACTTCCTCTCTCGGGGACCAATAAGATCGATCGCACGCACTTGCTGGACGAGACGCAGCGCCTCATTCCAGAGGGTCTGAGCAGCAGCGTGGCGTGATGCCCCGGCTCCGCTGATGCAACGCTACATCATCCGGCGGCTCCTCCAGGCGGTCCCGATCATGATTGGCGTGACCATCATCACGTTCGGCATGATGGTGCTCGCGCCCGGCGATCCCATCAGTCTGCTGGTCTCGCCCGAGCAGATGGGGACAACCGATGTCGGCGTGCTGCGGGCGCAACTGGGGCTCGACAAGCCGTGGCCGCTGCAGTACACCTCGACGATGACCGCCCTGGTGACCGGGAGGCTTCGCTCGTTTCGTGAGCGGCGGCCGGTATCGGAGATGATCCGCGAGGCCCTCCTTCCGACTTCGGTGCTCGCCATCATCGCGCTGGTGCTGGCGATCGCCCTGGCGCTGCCGATCGCGCTGGCCTCAGCCCTGCACCCGTACACGCCCCTCGACCATGGCGTCACGGTGTTCTCACTCCTGGGGATCTCCCTGCCTGGCTTCTGGTTCGCGCTGGTGTTGATCCTCGTGTTCACCGATCGCCTGAGATGGCTGCCGGCCAGCGGCATCCGGCCAGTGAGCACCATGGGGTACCGCCCCGTCGACATCTGGCCGTACGTGATCATGCCTACAGTGGTGCTGTGCCTGTCGATCCTGCCGTTCCTCGTGCGGTACACGCGATCCGCGATCATCGAGAACCTCGGCCAGGAGTACGTGCTGGTCGCTCACAGCAAGGGACTGAGTCGTGGCCGCGTCATGACCCGGCACGTGCTCCGTAACTCGCTGATTCCCGTCGTCACTGTGCTGGGGCTGCTGATCCCGGTCCTTTTGAGCGGTTCGGTTGTGGTGGAGACGATCTTCGCGATCCCGGGCATCGGACGCCTGGCACTTCAGGGCGCTTTGAGCCGCGACTACCCGGTGGTCATAACGACGACCGTCCTCGGCGCGGTCCTGATCATCGCGAGCAATCTGCTCGCCGACATCTCCTACGCATTCCTCGATCCCAGGATCCGCTACGACTGAGCGCCCCACCGCCGTGGCCGTCGCCTTCACCCCGTCGTCCCGCCGCAGTGTCGCGTATCGATTCGGCCGCAATCAACGGGCGCTGCTCGGTGCCGTTGTCCTTGCGCTGCTAGTCCTGATGGCGCTGGGAGCTCCGAGGCTGGCCCCCTATCCGCCGGACGTCGCAAACTTCGAGCACCGGCTGGCGCCGCCTGGCGGGGCGCACCTGTTGGGGGCAGATCATTTGGGCCGCGACGTCCTCAGTCGTACGATCTGGGCCTCGCGCACGTCGCTGAGCATCGGCTTCCTCGCTACGGTGATCGCTGTGACCGCCGGTGTGCTGGTGGGTGCGACCTCAGGCTACTTTGGCGGATGGCCCGATGTGGCGCTGATGCGAGTGACTGACATGGTGCTGGCGTTCCCCGTGTTCTTCATCACGGTCATGTTCCTGGCGCTGTTCGGCCCCAGCATTCCAGGTCTCGTCCTGGTGATCGGCGCCACGGCGTGGCCACCCACGGCCCGACTGGTGCGCGCCGAATTTCTGCGCATGCGCGGGCTGGACTTTGTGGCTGCGGCACGAAGCCTCGGCGCGTCGGAGGTCCGCGTGATGGCGCGGCACATCCTGCCGAACGTGGTGGCGGTTATCGTCATCTCGGTGACCCTGCGGGTGGGCGTCAGCATTCTCGCCGAAGCCAGCCTGTCGTTCTTGGGGCTGGGCGTCCAGCCCCCGACGCCGTCCTGGGGAAATCTCGTCGCCGACGGCCGTGAGTACCTACGTTCGGCCTGGTGGGTCTCGCTGTTCCCGGGCTCGTTCGTCTTCTTGTCGGTCATGGCCTTCAACCTGTTAGGCGACGGCCTGCGTGATGCGTTCGATCCCAAGATGAAAGTCTGAGGAGGACCTCGATGCGGGTGGTCATCGCAACCGACATGGAAGGCGCGGCGGGGATCGACCGATTCGAGCAGACTTTCCCCTATTACCCTGAAGCGTTTACGGCCGGATGCCGTGAGTTGATCACCGACATCAACGCGTGCATCCGCGGCCTGCGGCACGGCGGTGCTACGGAGATCAAGGTCATCGAAGGCCATGCGTGGGGACGGTTCCGGGCTTTTGAATCGTCCGACCTCGACGGCCGCCCCGAGGTCCTGCGGGGACGTCCTTCGATCGAGGCCCTGACGTCGTGGGCCCAGGCTGTGGCCCTCCTCGGCTATCACGCGATGAACGGAACCAAGGACGGCTTTCTGAGCCACACGGTGACCGGCTCAACAGCCCTCCACCTGGCCGGGGAACCTGTGGGGGAGATGGTCATGACCGCCGCGTCGGCGGGGGTACAGGGCATCCCGGTGATCCTGGTGACTGGAGATCACGCGACCGCGCGCGAGGCGAGGGCCTTTCTGCCATGGACCGTCCGGGTCGAGGTGAAGCGCGCGACGTCGGTCGCCGCAGTCACGCTGCGGCCGCGCGACCACGCCTCGCCCGCCATCGAGGACGGGGCGCGGCAGGCGATGGCCCGAGTGGCGGAGTGCCCGCCGCTGCGCCTGTCCGAGCCGATCGAGACCGAAGCGCACTTCCGCAGCCCCGAGCTGGCGGACGCGGCCATGATCCTCCCCTTTGCGCGGCGGGTGGGGGACCGCGCCGTGGGATTCACGGCGCCCACCGTTCAGGAGGCGATGCGCTTCTTCGGGGCGGCCTGCGCGGTAATCATGCCGGTCCGAGAGCGATCGTTGTGGGAGCGGCTGGGCACCCTCCCCGACGTGCAGCGCATTCGCGCCGAGTGGATGCTCGACCTTCTGCGGGACTGGCTGGAGGGGCGATCGCCATTCATAGCTAGCCCGCGTGCGGTTGGGCCGTAAGGCTGCGCTCGGTTTGTCGCACCAGACCTCTCGACATCGAAATAAGAGTCCGGGCGGCGGTTGCTCTCGCCTAGAAGAAGATACCGTTCCGTTCGCGGCCGACGAACGCGTACACGGTCTTGGCGGTGCCGGCGTCGGAGGTTAGCCGGAGGTCGCCACGCTCGGCCTGCCACTCGATCGTCGCGGCGGTCTCCATGATCTGCAGCGCAAACCTGTGCTGCGAGTTGCGGAGGGTCTTCCGCTTCTGCATGCCGCCGCTCCACCGCACGTCGAAGGACACGGTCGCCGGAAACGCCGGGCCGTTGTTCAGCGCATTCATCAGGTCCTGCTGGTCTGGCATGGGCACCCGGGACCACCGCATCATGGCTATCCCCTTGTTCAGATCGGCCATCGTGCTTTCGGGCGGCATCGATATCGTCCAGAACAGCCCGTTGGGGGCGATCCCGGGATTGAAGTCGTGCTGCTGACGCGCAGGGTCAACCTGACCCTCGAAAACGTCGATTCAGACGAAGCCGAAGGTGCCGGTCGCCTCCTTGCCGTCAGCGCCCCGGTAGCGGCCCTTCATGAACCGCAAATCCACGTCGTAGACCAGTTTGCTCGACACGCCGCCGCGGGAGCGCGTGCAGGTGCCCTGGACGTTGCTCAGGGCGATCAGGCCGTCGAAGTCGGTTATCGTGGACGGCTCGTTCCCAGGTTCGGGCAGAAAGATGTGAAACGTCTCCTTCATCGGCGGCATTGAGATGCCGCCCACGATGGGTTTTGGGCCGCCCATCGCGGCGGCCTGGGTAAACGATGGCATCCAGAACCTGGACAAGAAAGCGGTTCCCGCAGCGCCGGCAGCCATCCGCATGAGCTGCCGCCGCGACAGGCTGCGGGCCCCGGCGTGCCCTTTGTGGAATGCATGTGTCGGAATCCTCATGGCTCACCCCTTCGGCAATCGAGAGGAGATTCGCAAGGATAGCTGCCCCCTCCTGCTCAATTCATGATCGGGTCGAGGACGTCGGAAGGCCGGAGGAGGAGGAAGATCTTTGGATAGAGAAGGGAGGGCATCCGATGCGGTGTCGTGAGGTCACTCACTCAGCTCGAGTCTGGGGTTGAACGGCCAGAGGAGGGTGGAGCGTGGCAAACACCACGCAGAGCGAGCTTGGTTCAGTGGTTTCTCTGTGGCGCTATCCTGTCAAGTCCATGATGGGAGAGGAGCTGAACGCCACCGACGTCACCCAGCGCGGGCTGCTCGGAGATCGTGTCTACGCCCTGGCGGACCGCTCTGATGGGAAGGTTGCGACCGCCAAGAACCCCCGAAAGTGGCCGAGTCTCTTCGATTTCCGCGCTAATTTCATCGAACCTCCACGCGCCGGCGCAAAGGCGCCTCCGGTCCGACTCACCTTACCCGATGGCACCACAGTCACCAGCGAGCAGAGTGATCTCAACCAGGTCCTCTCGAGGGTGCTCAACCGCGAGGTGACACTCGATGCGATCGAGCCCGGTGACGCGGACGCCAAGCCGTCATCCCCCAATCCCAGGGCGGCCAATGCCGAAGAGTACTGGCCCGACATGGAAGGTCTCGACTACCGGGACACCGTCACGGATTTCGCCCTACCGGAGGGGACATTTTTCGACTGTGCCGTTGTCCATCTGCTGACGACCGCGACGCTTGAACGCCTTCGCGAACTCTATCCGCGAGGGCGTTTCGAGGTTCGGCGATTCCGGCCCAACATCGTGCTAAAGCCCGCGTCCGATGAGAGGACCTTCATGGAGAATGCCTGGGTCGGGCACACGCTCGCCGTCGGGGATGAGGTTCGCGTGCGCGTCACAGCCCCCTGCGCTCGATGCGTCATGACGACCTTGCCCCAGGGCGATCTCCCCAGGGATCCGGGGATCCTGCGCACGGCGGCACAGCACAACCAGGTCCAGGTCGGAGTCTATGCTGCTGTCGTGCGGGGCGGCACAATTCGCCGCGGTGATCCCGTCAGGCGTGCCTAATGCGCCATTTTGGCGGCTTCGCGACGTATTCGCATTGAGCCGTGAGGCTGTTTGAAGTACGGTTGCAGGAGTTTCCCATCAAGTCGCGTATTAGAAAACATCCGCTTGTTTGAAGGAACCAAAGAGAACCGGCAGACTCAAGGCGTCAGTTCCTGCTCGTGTGATTACGTCTCAAAGGACGGCCCTACAATACTTCCAATCGGGTCGCCCGCCTGTTCACGCCGGATGGGGAGGGGTTCAGGTGAGGGACCGCGCGATCGCCAGAGACCTGCAGTAGTTCGCAACTCGCCGCATGTGGAAGCTTTCGTGCGCTTGCACGAGATGGTCCGTGAAGCTCCAGCCGCGTCTGTTGCGCAGGGCTGGTGCCCTCTAGGTCCCACCTTTATTCCCCACGGACAGACCCGTGGCCGAGGCCCAGGCAGCCGGCCTCCAGTGTCGGGACGGATCTCGTCGGTGGCTATCGATCCAACCAACGCCGACCACATCTTGATTGGGGCGGGCGGGGGAGGGGTTTGGGAAACACGGGATGGTGCGCGGACCTGGTATCCGCGAACCGACAACCAGGCATCGCTTGCGATCGGAGCAGTCGCTTTCAATCCGAGTAATCCCGCGATTGTGTATGCCGGAACCGGCGAAGGCAACTCCTTTGCTCGCCTCGGGGCTGGGCTGCTCCGCTCAACCGACGGTGGCACAACCTGGGCGCCGTTCGCAGCCGGCCTATTCGTTGGGATCGGGTTTTACGGTCTGGTGGTCGACCCGCTGGACGCGAGTCATCTCATGGCGGCGACGACCGGCGGTCTCTATGAGTCGGCGGATGGCTGTGCGACATGGACAGTGAGACGCGGTCAACGCACATGGGATCTTTCTATGCATCCCGTGGCGAGCGGTGACGCGAACTCGACCCAGGAGGTGTTGGCCGGCTGTTCGGACGGTGTCCGCCGATCCGTGAATGGAGGAACGACCTGGAATGCAGTGACCCTACCTGGAGTGCCCTCCAACTTCAGGCGGATTGCCGTGTGCCACGCCCCTTCGGACGGCAACGTCGCGTACGTCTTTGTGGCGGACAGCGGGGGCGGTGGCCAGTCTCTGGCGTCGTAGTACGTTTGGTGGGGCGTTTTCAACGGTCACGCTGCCTGGGGATGTAGTAGACACAAGGCAAGCCAACTACGATTGGTTTGCCGCCGCGGCTCCCAATGATCCCGATGTTCTTTACGTGGGGGCAATCGACGTGCATAAAGGCGTCCGTTCGGCAGCAGGGACGTGGGTGTGGACGACCATTTCTGCGAGGTCCTCTGGAGACTCCATCCATCAAGACCAACACGCGATCGCTTTCAGCCCCACGGATCCGAACGTCGTCTACGTCGGCAACGATGGCGGCATCTTTCGCTCACCAGATGGTGGAAACACATGGAACTCTCTGAACAAGGGTCTCTCTATTACCCAGTTCGAGTTTCTGGCTCAGCATCCTCAATCTGCAGCGTGGCTCCTTGGCGGCACCCAGGACAATGGCACCCTGCGCTACGAGGGAGTAAGAGATGGCGAACAGGGCTGGTCCGAGGTCCAGGACGGTGACGGAGGCCACTGTGGTGTCAATGCGTCTTCTCCGTCAACCTGTTACCACGCAAAGGAGGTAATTGGCATCGAACGCTCCACCACGGGGGGCGGCTGGGACTCCTGGACGGCGATCGGACCGCCAGCGCCGCCGGTGCCGCTTGCGCTTGGTTACAAGGCACTCCAGTACCCGCCGATGGAAGTGCGTGACAACATGGTTGTGCAGGCTGGAGGCACAGTTTTCGTTTCTACCGACACCGGCTCGACGTGGCTGCCGCAGGTCGCGTTACCCGAACTCGTCGGTATCGCCTCAGCGCTCGCCATCCCATCGACCACCCGGGTCTATGTCGGAACCGACGCCGGGCATGTCTTGCGCATAGATTTCTCAGGAGGCGCCTGGCAGACGCCGGTGCAACTGACGCGGCCTCGCCTTGGACTCGTCAGTGACCTTCTGGTCGACCCCACGAATCCCAACCGCGTCTGGGCCACCTACTCGACGGGAATCGGGGGCCACGTGTATCGATCCGACAACGCCGGATTAGCCTGGACTGATGTGAGTGCGACATTGCCCAATATTCCCGCGAACGCGATTGAGGTCGACCCGACGAATACGGCCGTGGTTTACGTCGCTGCGGACGTGGGTGTGTATCGCTCGGCTGATGCTGGTGCGTCGTGGAGCGCGTTCAACAACCTCCTTCCCAACGCCCTCGTCAAGGATTTGGTTTTCCATCAGCCCACCCGCCTGCTGCGCGCTGCTACCCAAAGCCGGGGTGTGTGGGAGATCGCAGTTGACTAGGCCGGCGTGCTGGAAGCCGGGACTCCGTTGGCTTGGTCTCCCGGCTCCGTAGCCCGGGCCACACCAATTGGACGCCTCCAAAGGGGAAGGTAAGGGGCGCTATCGAATCACGCCGCTAACAGTTGAATTCGAGATCTATCTGTGGCTGTATCGGCTCGTCGAGGAGTTGTTTTGCCCCCGGGCCTGTGTGGGCTTACGGGTGGGTCTTCTTCATCCGATAAGCCTGGTCTGTTCTGATGAGGGATGGAAAGGTCCGCCTCATGCTCCCAGCATCTCCATGCAAGAGTGAAAGACTACTCCGACAATCTCCTCCAGTGGGAGGCCGGAATGCGAAAGATCCTGCTAGTTGGGCTATTTGTGGCTCTCGCCAGCGGAACCGCCTTCGCAGGCGTTATCCTGCTCGGCTCAGATGCCATTAGCTTTCACAGCAGCACCGCCATTGGCATCCCTACTTTCTCGGAACTGGCTCGAGGTTCGTCCAGACCGGTCCTGGTGATCAATAACTTCGGGTTGACCGGAAGTTTTTCGTCCTTAGGCGGTTATGCGGGCGCCGCTGGAGGCTTTTTCGGCGCGAGTTCGTTGACCGGGCTCACCCTGACTGATTTCTCCGCGATCTTTTTGGCGTCACCGGGCGGGTGTTGCAGCGATCCATCGAGCCTCATCGCCGGGTCTGAGAGCGCAGTGACCAGTTATCTTGCCGCTGGCGGTAATCTCGGTATTGAGAACTTCATGGGGTTCTTCTCGCCAGCAGACGCGGCCCGCTACCTCACCATCTTAGGATTTGATCCCAGTGCCGGAGTCATCAATTCAGCGATGTTCCCCGGGGGCCTAGATCCCTGCATTGCCACAAGTGCGGGTTTGGCAGAGGGGTATCCGGCGAGTCTCTCGCTGGCCGCTTGCATTCACCAAATTTACGATCCCGCTTTCTTTACTGCCCGTGGGTACACGGTGCTCATGACCGACACGTCCGTACCAAACCGATGCTGCAATTATGGAGCGGCAGGCAGCGCGCGTACCGGAGCCTTCCTCGATACTGCTCCTTGCCACTGGGCTGGCAGGTGTCTGCTGGACCGCCTCACGGTCTCGTAAGGATGTAGCAGGAGTTTCAACAACCGCCCGGCGCCATGCTTCCCTTCGAGCTGTGCAGGGCCTGTGCCGCCAGGATCCCAACGCTCCGCACCTGAGTTTCTGTGAGGGAGGGGTACAGGGGGAGCGACGCCGCGCGCTGGTACGTCCGCGCCGCGTTTGGGCAGACGTTTGACCTCACCAACTCGTGCAGCGGCCTGTGGACGGGTCGTGCGCATTCGACACCGGTGGCGGCCATGTTTCGGATGAACGTTTCGGGATCTGGGACCGCGAGCACATACCGGTAGCAGGCATCGCCGTCACGGATCGGGGCGTAGGTCGCCGTCAGGTTGCCCAACTCGGCCTGATAGCTGCGGGCAATCTCCCGCCGCCGATCGAGAAACCTGGGAAGCTTGCGCAGCTGGGTACGGCCGATCGCAGCCTGTAGATCAGTCAGCTTGTAGTTGAAGCGCAGCCGGTAGTTCGCTCGCTTATCATAGTCCCTGAGGTCTCGCGCTTCGTCAAGCAGTCCGCTGGATCGGGACAAGAGCATACCGCCCTCGCCGGTGGTGATGAGCTTGGTGGCGTAGAATGAGAGTACGGTGATATCGCCCGTCTCGCCGGCCGGCCAGCCCTGAAAGGTGGCGCCGAGCGCCTGCGCGCAGTTCTCGATGATCGGAATACCGAAACGACGGAACGCCCAGACTTCTGCCATGGTTCCAAACAGGTGAGGGACGACAATTGCACGCGTGGCCGGCGACACGCGCCTGGCCGCGTCGTCGACAGACATATTCACCCCATCGGTCACACTATCAACGAGGCAGGCCCGGGCGCCGGCCAGATGCACAGCATGGAGCAGCGCAGCACACGCGTAGGACGGGATCAGGACCTCTGCCCCTTGTCCCACTCCGAGTGCCAGCAGCGCCAGGTGTAGCGCCGCCGTCCCCGAGTTCGTGGCCACGCCCCCCCGCAGGTGCAGCAGGGCGGCCACATCCTCCTCGAAGGCTCGCACCTCCCGGTCCTGCGCCAAGTACCCCGACGCCAGGACCCGATTCGCGGCAGCGATGTCGTCGCTCTCAATCGTGGGGCGCGAGTGGGCGATCACATCAGGATTCTCAGACAGCGGAACGCCTCGGCCGCCTCGACGCTGACCTCGGCCCCTCGCAGCCGCGCCAGCCGTTCCACATTCTCCAGACTGGCGTGGTGGGGCGGAGTTTTGAGCTGCGACCGATGACAGGCATGCGCTCGGAGCTTCGTCTCGAGGTGCGTGGAGATGTCCACGTAGAGATCCGGCTGAAACGGTTGATGATGCCACCCAAGCTGCGGGGCATCGCATGTTAACACGATCGGGACGAACGGCCTGTGATCCGGCAGGTGCGGCCGGCACGCGGCCATTCCGGCCTTGAACAGCGCTTCGTGGTCCTGGTTGTAGGTACAGGCGGGCAAGACGAGGACCGTCGGCGCGATATTGTCGATGGCATATCGCGCTTCCCGCTCGACCAGTGCAATGAGATCGCGGATCGGGAGGGTGTCGAGACGCAGGTGTAGGTCGCTGTCGGTGAACAGAATCTCGTAGCCATCGACCTGCAGGGTTGCCATCGCTCGGGCCAACTCGGCCGCCCGAACCGCACCGGGCACGAGCACTTGAGTCGCTCGGTCGCTCGGGTCGATGGAGTGCTGGGGAGAGCTTTGGATCTCAGGCGGTGACCCCGCCGCGACTCCTGCCAGTTCGGGCAGGAGGTCGGCGCCCACGCCATAGTGATTGAGATCTCCGACAGAGGCCACGATTACATACGCCTCACCGCCAGAGGCCTTGACCTTGGCGATCAATCCCCCGCAGCCGAAGGTCTCGTCGTCGGCGTGCGGCGCCAGGACGAGCACGCGTTGCGCTCCCCAGAAGTCAGCGACGCGTAACATGCTCACCTCGCGCGAGCGCCGTCTTGGAGGCTGCGCGCCGCGGGAGCCAGAGCCCGAAGACCAGCGCCAGGACCGTAACCGCAGCCTGCGTCACCAGACCCCACGGCAGCCCAATATCCCGGTGGGAGAGGAGGAGTGGTGGTCTCCGAAGGAAGCTGTACTCGTGACCTGAGAGCACTCGCTCGACATCCGGAAACGCACCGCCCGCCGCGCCGGCCAGTACGCCCCACGGCCGTGGCGCCCGAAGCGCGATCGCCGCGGCAAGACACGCACCAAGGGCGACGTCGAGGACCATCACGGGCGAGAATGGCTCCCATCCCGTGTAGTTGTAGTGCGGAATCGCGTCCAGCACGGCGTGGCTGGCAATGCCGACAGCAAACGCCAGCACTGGGTGCATCCGCCGCCCCAAGGCCGCCGCGACTACCAGATGCGCTGTAGCATCCACCTCAGGGGCCCTCGGCATGCTCCGATCGGGGCCGGGGGACGAGATCCCGCGATCGTGGGCTTCCGCCGATCCATTCGCGTTCGAGCAGGGTTAGGGCCATGACGACGGCAAGCGCGATCATCAGCGCGCCGAAGAGGGAGTTCGCGGCGGCGAGGGCGACGCCCGCGGCGCCTGTGATGGTCGAGGCCAGCAGGATGGTGAGCGCGACGCCCCGCGGGGACAAGCCGCGATCCATCAGCCGATGGGGCAGATGATCCCTCCCTGTGGACGTGAGCAATTGCCGCACCGAATGTTGGCCGCGTCGGAGCCGGATCGCATGGACGAGAATAATGTCATAGATCGGGATGGCCAGGACCACGGCCGGAGTGGCCATTGCGGGAATGGAGAGGACGCCCGGCGAGAGCATCACGCCAACCATGGCGACGAGGTAGCCCATCGCCAGACTGCCGGCGTCGCCGAGAAAGACGCTCGCAGGGTGGAAGTTGTAGGGAAGGAAACCCAGCGCGGCGCCAAAGATCGCGGCGGCCAGAAGTCCTCCCAGTCGCTGATCTGTAAACAGGGCGATGGTCAGGAATGCACTGCTGGCCGCGAGCCCCGCCACCGCCGCGACGCCGTCGGCGCAGTCGAAGCAGTTGAAGGCATTGGCGACGCCCACGATCCAGAGGACGGTTAGCGCGGTGGCAGCAGAGGGCCATGGGAGATGAAAGACGTT
>JBGPLF010000044.1:0-20090 GCA_041486265.1 bacterium | reverse complement strand
GTGCGGCCGGCCCTGCGCGCCATGCTTGGATATCGCCACCTGCACCGCCCGAGCGTGACGGTGCGGTTGGCGCAGCCGTTGAAAGTGACCCCAGGCCGCCGACGGTATCTCTGGGCCCATCTAACGCTCAGCTCATCGCGCATGCACATCGTTCCTCTTGGGGGACAGGGGACGGCGACGCTCCGTTCGTCGAGCGACGCCAATGCGCTGATCGTGCTCCAGCCCAGCGATGCCGATCTGCCGGCCGGATCAACAGTGGCGGCACTGCTGCTGACGTCGGACGAATCCCTTGTGGGCGAATTGCCTGTGCCACTGCAGGGTTGCGTGAGGGCGATTGGGATCGTCGGTCCACGCGGCGCCGGGAAGACAACACTGATCGAGCGGCTGATCCCCGAGCTAAACCGCCGGGGCCTCACCGTGGCCGTCGTCAAACATCACGCGCATCTCGATCTCTCTGAGGGTGACCAGACCGACACCGCCCGATTCGCGCGAGCCGGCGCGACAGAAACGGTACTGGCAGGTCCCGGCGGCGCCGTGCATCGGCATGCGCCCAGCGAAGATCCATCCGTTGACGAGGTGCTGGGGTGGGTCGGCCCTGCGGACCTTGTGCTCGTTGAAGGCTATAGCCAGTCCTCCCTGCCAAAGATCCTCGTGCGGAGAGGCGGCGTGGAGACGGATCGTCAGCCTCCGGCGGATCCAGTCATCGCTGTCGTGACCGACGCTCCGGTCTTCAGGGCCGAGACGGACGGCGGTGTACCGCGGTTTGGATGGGATGACCTTGTCGCGCTGGGAGAATTCATCGTGCGCCGGGACGCGGGCTCGCGAGTCGTCCCACGATGAGCGTTGTTCTGTCATGAGCGCCCTGCCCGATCTCACCGGGATCGCCCTGGCCGGAGGTGGGAGCCGGCGGATGGGAACCAACAAGGCCTTCATCGAGATCGAAGGCGCGCCGATGATCGAGCATGTGCTGCGCGCGCTCGCGGCCTGCTGCGCCGAGGTGCTGATCGTCACGAAGGATCCCGCCGCCTACGCGCACCTGCGTGTTCGCGTGGTAACCGACGAGCGGTCCATTCAGGCGCCGCTGGTGGGTCTCTGCAGCGGGCTGCGCGACGCACGGACGCCGTGGGTCTTCGTGGCCGCGTGCGATCTGCCGTTTCTCTCATCCGAGGCTGTGAGGCTGCTTGCTGAGCTCGCCGCAGGCCACGACGCGGCTGCTCCGTACGTTGAGGGCCGGTGGCATCCGCTGCACGCCGTGTACGCGACGGCGGCCCTGGACGCTCTTGAGCGAACGCTCGCCTCGGGTGTGAAGCGAATGGTCACCGCGCTCGAGGCCATTCGCGTGCGCGCAGTTTCGGCCGGAGAACTGCAGCGTGCTGATCCGACCATGCGCACGCTACAGAACATCAACACCGCGGCCGATCAAGGCAGGGCTTCCTCGTCTTCGCCGGGAATTGCGCCCGTGTGAGAGCGGTCGTCGCGAACATCACGATCCCGCGCTACCTGGTCACACGGGCGATCGGCCGTCTCTGGCCTCCGGCGTTCGTGGGCCGGATCAGTCCGATCCAGTTGAAGGACATTCCGGAGCCGGTCCTGCCGGGTCCCGAATGGGTGAAGGTCCGGGTCGACCTGGCCGGCATCTGCGGCAGTGATCTGCACTTGGTTCTGCTGGAGACCAGTCCATCCGCCTCGGTGTACGCTTCGATGCCCTTCGTCGTCGGCCACGAGAACGTTGGCACCGTGGTGGAAGCGGGTCCGCACGCCGGGATCGAGATTGGCACGCGGGTAGTGGTGGAACCGCTGCTGCCCTGCGTGACGCGAGGGTTCGCAGAACCATGCCCCGCCTGCGCGCGCGGCGACTACAATCTATGCAGCCGGTTTGCCGAGGGAACGTTGTCGGTCGGGATCGGCCACGGTGCCTGCCGGGATGTCGGCGGCTCGTGGGGCGGGGTCATGCTCGCGCACCGTTCGCGCCTCGTCCGGGTGCCGCAGGCGGTGCCGGATGAGCAGGCCGTCATGGTGGAACCCCTGGCCGTGGCCGTGCATTCGATCCTTCGATTCGTGCCGGCCGATGCGGCTACGGTGCTCGTCATCGGCGCGGGCACGATCGGCCTGGCCGCGGTGGCCGCGATGCGGGCCCTGCGCCCGGCCGCGCATGTGATCGTCCTGGCCAGGTATGCTCATCAGGCGGACCTGGCGCGGCGGCTGGGCGCCAATACTGTGATGACGTCTTCAGGCGGCGAGCTGTATCGCGAGATTGCCAGGCTCACCGGTGCCCGGCTCCTGCGGCCGCCACTGGGACCACCGGTGCTGACCGGCGGGGTAGATGCCACGCTAGAGTGCGTGGGGTCAGCGCGCAGCATCGATGACGCGCTCCGCCTGACCCGCGCGGGAGGCGTGGTCGCCCTGGTGGGGCTCGCGGCGGTGCCGCGCGGGGTTGACTGGACGCCGATCTGGCTGCGCGAGATCGCCGTGCGGGGCAGCGCGTATTACGCGCAGGAGCGGGTCAACGGGCAGACGGTCCGGTCGATCGACCTGGCAATGGACCTGCTGGCGTCGGGCCGCGTGGATCTGCGGCCCCTCGTCACGCACCGGTTCGGGCTTGGGGATTACAGGCGGGCGATTGACGTCGCCCTCCACAAGCGCCGGCACGGTGCCGTGAAGGTGGCCCTGCAGCCGTCGTGACTCCCCTTGACAACGCGAAGGGACGCGATACCCTTGCAGAGGTGGCCTACTAAATCTACGGCTACAAACTCAGATAGAGGAGGAAGAAGTCGAATGCGTACAGGACTGTGGATCGTTGCCGTGATGCTCGTCGCGGCACTTGCCACCGGGTGCGGCGGCAAGCAGGCGGAGCAGCCGCCGGCGCCGACGGCCGCTGCGACCCCCGCTGGAGGAGCGGCAAGCCCTGCCGGTGGAGCCGCGAGTCCCGCCGGCGGAGCCCCATCAGCAGGTGCGGTCACGATCGTCGGGAAGGATAACGTCTACGAGCCTGCGACGGTGACAATCAAGGCCGGCCAGGAAGTCGAGATCGATTTCAAGAACGTTGGGACGACCGTTCACAACCTTATCGTCCAGGCCAAGGATCAGGTGGGCCAGGACTTCAACTCCGACATCGCGGTCAACGCCGGGCAGGACAGCAAGTTCAAGGTCAAGATCGACAAGCCCGGAACCTACACGATGCAGTGCACCTACCACCCCGAGATGAAGGGCGAACTGAAGGTGACGCCGTAGCCTTCGGCTGATCCCTGCGGAAAGTAGTACGGGCAAGGGGCGGGGGTCATCCCCTGCCCCTTGCAGTTTTCCATCTGCCAGCTTCTCCACAGCCAGCTTTCCACTGCTGCCGACGTCCCCGCGCATAGGGTCTTCCCCCGATACTGAATCAGGTCTGCCCCGGATTGTTGACCTCTCGGCCTGGCCGTAGCCTAAAGACGATAAATCAGTAGGGATTATCGGATTTCACCTTGCAGCTTAGCCGAGCCTCTCAATTTGCCCTCAGGACCGTCCTCGACCTGGCGGTCGAAGGGCCCACGCACACGGCCGACGTCGCCGCCCGGCGCGGTATTCCGCCCGCGCAGGCCGGTAAGATCGTGCACCTCCTGTCCCGCGCCGGCATCGTGCGGACGAGCCGGGGAGCCCGCGGGGGCGTCCGGCTGGCCCGATCCCCCGAAGCGGTGACATTGCGCGATGTGATCGACGCGATCGAGGGGCCCCTGACCGTCGCCCGCTGCCTGGTGTGGGACGATTGTCCGTGCGTTCAGCCATGCCCGGTCCGTGCGAACCTGCTGCGCTTTCAGCACGAGATGGAACGCATGTTTGACGGCGTGACCGTTGCGGATCTGTCGACCCAGAGCCCCCACTCTGCTCAGCCGGCCGGTCCTGCACCGACCCTCACGACCACTCGAAGGGAGGAATAGGTATGACGCGCTTGACACTCTCCATCACCGCGGTGGTCGTCGCTGCGGTGCTCGTCACCGGCGCGTATCTGTTCGGCGCGCGGTCGGCAGCCGGGCTGGCGGCCTTCACTGAAGCCGGGCAGGTCGCCCAGGCCAGGAATCTCACCCCGGCCGACGTGACCGCCGCCGCGCGCACGTTCGTGCCTCCGGGCAGGCAGGATGACTACGTCATGTTCGCATCCGGGGGGCACTCGGGCCAGGTCCTGGCGATCGGCCTGCCCTCGATGCGCCTGCTCAAGACGATCGCGGTGTTCTCGACAGAACCGTGGCAGGGGTATGGCTATGGCGCCGACTGGAGCCAGCAGATCCTAGCAGGTGGCGACGGGAATGGGAATGAGAAAGAGACTGCGCCCTCGCTGACCTGGGGTGACTCCCACCATCCGGCCCTGTCTGAGACCAACGGCGAGTACGACGGCCGCTGGCTGTACATCAATGACCGCGCCAACGGCCGGATCGGGATGATCGACCTGCGCGACTTTCGGGTCAAGCAGATCATCAAGGTTCCCAACATGATGACCTCGCACGGCGGCGTCTTCGCGACGCCCAACACCGACTACGTCCACATCTCCAGCAAGATCCCAATGGTCTGGGACGGCGGCTATGCGCCGCTGGAGCAGTACAAAGAGAAATTCCGCGGGGTATCCGCCTGGCTGGCAATCGACAAGACCACGGGCCGCATCGACCTGTCCCGGTCGTTCGAGATCGAACTGCCGCCCTACAGCCAGGATCTGGCCGACGCCGGTAAACTGGCCAGCGACGGGTGGGGCTTCATCAACTCCTTCAACACTGAAATGGCGACCGGCGGCGACATGGAAGGCAAGCCGGCGATCGAGGCCGGCGCGTCAAAGAACGATTTCGACTTTCTGCACATCATCAATTGGAAGAAGGCCGCCGAGGTGGTCGCGGCGGGCAAGGCTCAGTTGAAGAACGGCATCAAGGTCATCTCACTGAAGACCGCGATCGCCGAGGGTATCCTGTACTTCGCGCCTGAGCCCCGCAGTCCGCACGGCGTGGACGTCGCGCCCAACGGTCAGTTCATCGTGGTCTCGGGCAAGCTCGACCCGCACACGACCGTCTACAGTATCGACAAGATCAAGGCGGCCATCGAAAAGAAGGACTTCGAGGGAGTGGATCCGTTCGGCGTGCCGATCCTCAAGTTCGACTCGGTCGTGGCCGGGCGCGTCGCTGTCGGCAACGGGCCGCTGCACACGCAGTTCGACGGGAGCGGCTACGCCTACACGAGCCTGTTTATCGACAGCGCGGTGGCGAAGTGGTCGCTCGGCGAGCCCTACTTCAAGGGCGATCAGGCCTGGAAGCTCGTGGACAAGGTCTCGGTTCAATATAACGTCGGCCACGTGGCCGCCGTGGAAGGCGACACCGTGCATCCCGGTGGCAAGTATCTCGTGTCGCTGGACAAGTGGTCGGTGGACCGATTCCTCCCGGTGGGCCCGCTGCACCCGCAGAACCTGCAACTCATCGACCTGACTGGCCAGAAGATGAAAGTCATCTACGACATGCCCATCGGCAACGCCGAGCCGCACTACGCGCAGATCATCAGGGCCGACAAGCTCAAGCCCTGGCTCGTCTATCCCATGGGTACCGACATCCGAACGATGCAGCCGAGTCCCTACGCTATCGAGCGTGGCAAGGAGAAGGTCGAACGCCAGGGTGCCGTGGTTACAGTCTGGATGACCGCAATGCGCAGCAACTTCCGGCCCGACATCATCCGCGTGAAGAAGGGCGACACGGTAGTCCTGCACCTGACCAATACCGAAAAGATCCGGGACGCGACCCATGGATTCGCGATTCCCGAGTACAACGTCCAGATGAGTATCGACCCGGGCGAGACGGTCACGGTGAAGTTCGTGGCCTCGAAGCCTGGTGCGTTCAGCTTCTACTGCACCGAGTTCTGCTCGGCCCTCCACCTCGAGATGCAGGGGTGGCTGATGGTCGAGCCCTAGAAGCGAACGGGGGAGGGGCCGCCAGGCCTCTCCCCTGACGGGACGCGTGAAGGGACGCGCATGGGCATGACACGACGGCGATTCCTGTATGCGGCGGCCGCGCTGGGGGTCGGGGGTACGGCTCTCCCCGCAGTCTGGGCGCTGCTGGCCCGATCGCCTGTGGAGACCGGCCCGCCGGCCATCCAGTACGGACGCGATCGCTGCGACGCGTGCGGGATGATCATCGGCGACCCGCACTTCGCAGCGGCTGCGCGCGAGGGCGCCGCGGCGCATCGGTACGACGACATCGGGTGTCTGCTGACGCACTCGGGCGCCGCGCTGGCATCCGGTCGCGCGAAGGGTTTCGTCCACGACATGGTGAGCGAGACCTGGATCGAGGCGGCCGGAGCCATGTTCGTGCGGGCGCCGGAGATCCGCTCGCCGATGGGCTACGGCCTGGCCGCCTACGCGGACGTTGATGCGGCGCGCGCCGCCTACCCGAAGGCCTCGACGGCGACCCTTGAGGCTGCGCTCGCGCTCCTGGCGAAGGAGCGATCGTGATGCCGCGCGAGCCGGGCCGGTCCCGGGCGCGGATTGTCGCCAGCGCGTCCCTCTTGTTGCTGCTGGCGGGTGCAGCACTCCCGCTGTGGACGATGACGCTCCACGCGCCTCAGTACATCAACGGCCTGCGCCTGGTGATCGATGGCCGCGGCGCCAGCGGCGACGTGGACGAGTTGAATGAACTGAACCACTACATCGGGATGCAGCCCATCAAGACCGACGGGTTTCGGGAGCTCGGGTTGTTTGTTCCCGGGATTGCGGCGCTGGCACTGGGGGTGCTGCTTACCGCCGTCACCTCATGGCGCGTGATCCGGTGGCTGGCGGTGTTTGGCCTCTGGGCGCTTCCGGTGGTCTTCCTCGCCGACCTCCAGTGGCGCCTCTATCAATTCGGCCACAGCCTGTCCCGGGAGGCCGCCTTCCGGCTGCCGGCGTTCACCCCGCATGTGTTCGGGCCGACGGTGGTGATGAACTTCAATATCTCCGCGCTACCCGGTCTCGGCCTGATCCTCTTTGTTCTCAGCGCGACGGTTTGCACATTCGGGCCGCGTGCCGGGTCCAGGCGCGTGGTGCACAGCCGGACGGCCGCAGCGACCGCGGCGGCGTTGGGTCTGCTTGCGGTTGGGCTCGCAGGGGCGCCGGTTCGCGCAGCCGCACCCGCGGCGATCCCGGCGGCCTTGCAGGTTGCGCCGGCTCCGCCCGCATTCGACCTGGCAGCGGCGGTGGCCAGCGCGCCTCCGGGCGCCACGATTCAGGTCCCGCCGGGCCGCTATCCCGGGCCGCTCGTGCTCGCGCGACCCGTGACCTTGATTGGGACCGGCCGTCCCGTGATCGACGCCGGGGGTCGCGGCGATGTCGTGGTGATTGACGGCGACGGGGTGCGGCTCGAAGGCTTTGTCATCCGGGGCAGCGCGCTCGCCTATAGCCGCGAGGCCTCCGGCGTCGTCGTGCACGGCGCTCGTGCGGTCGTCAGGAACAATCAGATTGAGGATGTGCTCTTCGGCGTCTACCTGGCGGGCGCAACCGGGGCGGTGATCGAGGCCAATACGATCGCGACCGCCAACCTTCCGGTTGAGCGCCGCGGGCATGCCATCTACCTGTGGAAAGCGCAGCACGTGCGGCTGCTGGACAACCGCATCCTCCGCGCGAAGGACGGCATCTACGTCTCGTTCTCGGACGACAACGTGGTGGAGCGGAACGTGGTGACGGGGTGCCGCTACGGCATCCACTACATGTACGCCAACAACAACATGTTCCGGTCCAACACGTTCCTCAATAACGCGGTGGGCGCCACGATCATGTACTCGACCGGTGTCTCGCTGATCGGCAACCGCTTCGAGGGCAGCCGCTCGGCCGAGACCGGAGCCGGATTGATCTTCAAGGACGCCGACCGCCTGCTGGTCCGCGAGAACCGGATCGTGGGCAACCGCATCGGCCTGGAGTTCGATGGGGTGCCGGCGACCATCGGCGGCTGGGCCCGCATCGAGCGCAACCTGATCGCGTTCAATGGGGTCGGCTTCAGCCTAATGAGCACCGCGGCGATTACAGTGACCGAGAACACGATCGTCGAGAACCTCCGGCCGGTGCAGCCACGCGGCGCGGTGCGCGCGGATGCCAACCAGTGGTCGGTCGGAGGTCGCGGCAATCACTGGGGCGACTACGCCGGTTTCGACGCCGCGGGCGACGGGATCGGCGACGTGCCCTACCGGCGGACCGATCTGCTGGAGGACCTCTCCGACCGCGCCCCGGCGTTGCAGGCGTTCCTGTTCACTCCGGCCCACATGGCGCTTGAGGCCGCCGCGCGACTCGTGCCGCTCGTGCGCGCGGAGCCCATCGTCGAAGATCAGGCGCCGCTGATGCGGCCGCCGGCCATTCCGGCCCTCGCTATGGCGGGGTCCGGCGCCGCGCCCGACCCCGACGTGGCCGCAGCGCGGGGTGGCGCCGGGATGATGGTGATCGGGCTCATCCTGTTTGCTCCCTCGGCCGCGGCCGTGTTCATGCTGGGACACCGGAGGCGGCCGTGATCTCGATCCGCGGCGTGTCGAAGCGCTTTGGGAAGGTCGCGGCGATTGACGGGATCACGACCGAGATCGCCGACGGCGAGTTCGCCCTGCTGCTGGGATCGAACGGCGCCGGGAAGACCACGTTGCTGCGCTGCATCCTCGGTATGCACCGGTTTGAGGGGACGATCTCCGTCGGCGGTCACGATGCGGCGGCGGACGGCCGCGCCGCGCGGGCGCTGGTCGGCTATGTGCCCCAGCGGCCTGCGCTGCCGTCGGATCTCACCTGCACCGAGGTCATTGACCTGTTCGCGCGCCTCCGCGGCCGCCGGCACGGCGATCCTGCCTGGCTGGCCCGCGTCGGCCTTGAAGCCAGTGCCGGTGCGCCGGTGCGGGCGCTCTCGGGCGGCATGCGCCAGCGTCTGGCCCTGGCAGTCGCCCTGCAGGCCGATCCCGCGGTGCTGCTGTTCGACGAGCCCGCGGCCAACCTCGACGTCACGGCCCGCCGGGCGCTGCACCGCGATCTCGAAGAACTGGCGGGCCGTGGACGCACCGTCGTGCTGGCCACGCACCTGGCCGCCGATCCGCTGCGCGTGGCGACCCGCGCCCTCGTGCTGCACCGGGGCCGGGCCATCTACGACGGGCCGGCCAGCGGGCTGGGTGCCGCGGTGCAGCAGCGTGTGATCTTCACGCTGAATGGTGTGGGGTCCGGAGATCTGCTGCCCCTGCTCGCGCGATTCCCGGGCGTGCGCGTGGTCGAGACGCCCGGGACGATCACCGCGACGACGCCTGCTGGCGATGCCTTCGGGCTGCTGGCGGCCGTGGCTGTCGCCGGCCTGCGTCCGGTCGAGGTCCACCTTGAGGAGCCGTCGGTCGATCCGCAGCGCCTTATCGAGTCTGGTGCCTCGCTCGACGCGCAGCCACAAAAGGAGCCCACGCCGTGACCACTATGCGCGTGCTGATCCTCCACGAGCTGGGCGAAGCGATCCGCAACCGGTGGCTGCTGGCCTACGGCGTCATCTTTGCGGTGCTGGCGCTAGGCCTTTCGGTGATCGGATTGCGCACGGTCGGCGCGGTTGGTCTCGAGGGCTATGGCCGCACGACGGCGAGCTTGCTCAACCTCTGCCTGGGACTCGTACCGCTCATTGCGCTGCTGCTGGGCAGCGTGGGCCTCTCCGGCGACCGCGAGGCCGGCGTCCTCGAGATGTTCCTGGCGCAGCCGCTGAACAGGATGGAACTGCTGCTCGGCCGGTTTGTCGGCGCGCTCGCGGCCATTGGGCTGGCCACGTTTCTGGGATTCGGATTGGCCGGCATGTTGATCGGACTCGCCAGCGGGTCAAGCGGCGGCCTCCAGTACCTGGCGTTTCTCGGCATCGCCCTGCTGCTGGCCGGCGTCTATCTCTCGATCGGGACGGCGATCGCGGTGGCCGCGCGCAGCCGAATGCAGGGCATGGCGGTGGCGCTGGCGATCTGGTTTGCGAGCGTGGTCGTCTTCGACCTTGTGCTGATCGCCGCCGGCGCGATGGCCGGCGCGGGCGCGCAGGTGCTGGCCGCGGCGGTGCTGCTGAATCCTGTCGAGATCGCGCGCATCCTGGCGCTGCTGCTGCTCGATCCCTCGCTGGAGATGCTCGGGCCCGTCGGAGGATTTCTAGTCACCCGCCTCGGAGGGCCCGGCACAGCAGGCCTGCTGCTCGGCGCCCTGACCGCCTGGCTGGTTGCGCCCCTGGCCCTGGGACTGGTATTCTTCGAGAGCCGCGACCCGCTGTAATGCTGTACCTGCACCAGAAGAGGCCTTAGGGAATATCCTCCCGCCCGTGGTCCACGTGGGCCCGGTAGAACTCCAGAATCTTCCCCCGGTCAAACGTGTCTAGAAATAGCCGCCAGTCCCACGACAAGACTGCGAACGTGTGCGGCATGTCCGAGTAGGGCGCGATGACCAGCTTGACGTTCCCAAATTTGCTCAGAGGGAAGTTCCGCACCATCTGCCGAAACGCTGCCATCCCATCTGCGGACACGGGCGGTTTGTAGACGAGCACGACGTAGCCGTGCTCCATGCTGTGCACCCAGGAGCCGGGCGCCAGGCCGTCGACGTAGACGCCGGTCTGCGCGGGCGCCGGGTAGTGCGGGCCCGAGGCGGGCGGGTACGCCTGATACGTGATGGCGGTCCCTTCCGGCACGTGTTGGGAACCTTCGTCGGGCAGCCGCTCGCCGATCGTGTCCGGAGCGGCGGCCGACTGCGCGGACCCGCGAGGTTGACTGGTCGTGATCCACCACACCGTGCCAGGAGCGACGACAACAACGATGCCCAGAACGATCCAAACCCATTGACGTCGTGGAGACCTGTGGTTATTCATGAGCGCAGCATGCCCCGAACGTGTCCTTTCGTCACAATCCTACAGCATCCGGGCGACCCGCTCGCCCGCGAAGTACCCGATCAGCGCGATCCCCAGGCCGACGACAAACATGTCTACCCCGCTGCGGAACGCGCCGCGGCCGGTGAAGATGCTGCGCGCGGCACCGACGCCAAAGTGTGAGAGCATGCTGATGATGAACGCCGTGTATACTGCCGCACTTCCCGACAGGAAGAGGAACGGCAGCACGGGGATAAACGCGCCGACCGCGGTGGAGACCCCGGTGATCCAGCCTTCGCGCAGCGGCGACATCGTGGACTCCGAGATCCCAAGCTCGAGCTGGGTCTTTTCCTGGAGTGCCATCTCGGGGTGGCGCATGACCTCTCGGGCCGTCGCGCGTGCCGCCTCGGCCCCAATGCCGCGGGTTTGGTAGAGGAGCGCCAGTTCCTCCTCCTCGATGTCGGGCATCATCCGCAGCTCTTCGCGCTCCACGGCGATCTCGTGCGCATAGACTTCCTGCTCGCTTTTCGAGGCCAGGTAGCCGCTGCTGCCCATGGACAGCGCGTCAGCGATCAGCCCGGCGATGCCGGACAGCAGCACGATGTGATGCGGCACGCTCGCGCCCAGCACGCCCATGACCAGCCCGAAGTTGGCGGTCAGACCGTCGTTGAACACGTACACCGCGTTGCGGAGGAACCCGCCGGATGCCGTGCGGTGCCAGGGCTCGCCTTCGGTCCCGAGCAACTTGCCCAGGCGGTCGGCGTGCTCGGCGGACTCGCGTGCCAGGTCGAGGGCCACCGCCGCGGCCGTCGCGTGCTCGTCGCCGCGCGCCTCGAGCAGGTAGCCTTTCGTCTCACGGCCTTCTTCGGCCAGCAGCATCGAGACAAGAGTCTTCCATCCGAACAGCCGGCCGACCAGCAGGAGGAGCCGAGCCCGTCCGCTCGGCTGCGGGGATGGCATCTCGACGCCCGCGTCACGCAGCACCTCGACCCAGCGGACCACATGCCGGTCCTCGACCTCGGCCAGGTCATGGAAGAGATGAACCCGCCCCGGATCCGTCTCGGCGCCCGCGATGCGGCGGTACAGGTACGCAGCGTCGCCTTCATCCTGACAGTGCTGCTTCCAGATGCGGAGTTGCTGCGATGTGACGGGTTCTGCCTGGACAGCCATGGCCCGATGCCTCGACGGTGTGTTCGGTACATCCTACCCCGGAGGATCCCTGCCCTGTCAATGGACGCGCAGGCCGCCGCGGCGATCGGCGAAAACGCAGGCGGGATCACGGGCTCCGACGAAGCATTCTCCGAGATCCCCTTGCAGCATCCAGAGGTGTCGCCATGAAGAAGACCGGTATCCTCAACCCCGAACTCCTCGCTGTCATTGGCCAGATGGGTCACACCGACCGGCTGGTAGTCGCCGACAGCGGCCTTCCGATTCCTCCCGGCGTCCGCCGCATCGACCTGGCGCTGGTCGCCGGCGTCCCGACGTTCGCGCAGACCCTCGAGGCGGTACTGGCCGAGCTTCAGGTGGAAGGGGCTGTGGTCGCCGAGGAGATGGTGGCACGCAGCCCTCAAATCTACAGCGCCACGCAGCGGCTGCTCGGCGCGATCCGACTCGACCGCGTCCCACACGAATCGTTCAAGGGGATGCTCCCGAGCGTGCGGGCGATCGTGCGCACAGGCGAGCAGACGCCGTACGCCAATGTGATGTTGATCAGCGGTGTCACCTTCTAGGAACGACATGCTGGGATCGACGTGTCGCAGGGACACGGCGCACCTCCCGGTATACTCTTAGGTGGGGGAGAGAGGCTTCAGCGATGAACCGCCAGGCGATTCCACTGGGCCGGCTTCTCGGCATCTCCATCGGGCTGGACTACTCCTGGTTCCTCATCTTCGCCCTGCTCACCTGGACCCTGGCCGCCAGTTACTATCCCGCGGAGTTCAGCAACTGGTCGACCGGTCAGTACTGGATCATCGGTGCCGTGACGGCGGTGCTGTTTTTCGGGTGCGTCCTGCTCCACGAACTGGGCCACTCCATGGTCGCGCGTCGCTATGCGATTCCGGTGCGCAGCATCACGCTCTTCGTCTTCGGTGGGGTGGCCCAGATCGGCGCCGAGCCACCCAGCGCCACCTCTGAGTTCTGGATCGCGATCGCCGGGCCCATCGTCAGTTTCGCACTGGCCGTGGTGTTCAGACTCTTGCAGTTCTCAGTGGTGTCCGTCGAGCCCCTCCTGGCGCTGGCCAAATACCTGGCCTACATCAACGTGACGCTGGCGGTCTTCAACCTGATCCCCGGCTTCCCGCTGGATGGGGGGCGGATCTTCCGGGCGATCGTGTGGGGCACCACCCGCAGCCTGCGGCGGGCCACGCTCATCGCCGCCAACGTGGGACGGCTGATCGCCTTCATTTTCATCGTCGTGGGTGTAGCGCAGATCTTCCGCGGCAACTTTGGCGGCGGCATCTGGATCGCTTTCATCGGTTGGTTCCTGGAGAGCGCGGCGGCGGGCCAGGTCCAGCAGCAGATGATCCAGAGCCTGCTGGCCGGCCACAAAGTGTCCGAAGCGATGGGCACCAACTACGTCGTGATCCCCGGCGACGCCACTCTGCAGCAATTGGTCGATCAGCACGTCTTGGCTAGCGGGCGCCGTAGCTTCGTGGTGAAAGACGGCGAGCGGGTTGTGGGCCTGGTGACCCTCCACGACATTAAGGAGGTGCCTCGCGAGGAGTGGCCCGCGACCACCGCCGCCCGCGCGATGATCCCGCTGGAACGCATGAGGTGGGTCCGGGCCGAGACCGAATTGTGGGCCGCCACCGAAAAGATGGACCGCGATGGGGTGAACCAGTTGCCCGTGATGGCGGACGGGCGGATCCTGGGCATGCTCGCCCGCGAGGACATCATTAGCTACCTGCGCACGCTGCAGGAACTGCGCGCCGCATGAACCACAGAGAGGCCTCTCGATGAAGAGGAGGGGTATCCTGGTTCGCCGCGTCACGCTCTGGGATCCGGATGGACGCGCCCCTGCTCGAGATGAAGGAGATCAGCAAGACCTTCCCCGGCGTGCAGGCCCTCCGGGATGTCTCGCTTGAGGTCCGCGTCGGGGAAGTCCACGCGCTCGTCGGGGAGAACGGCGCCGGCAAATCCACGCTGATGCGAATCCTGGGCGGCATCCACCAGCGCGATGCCGGCGAGATCCGTCTGCGGGGACAGGTCGTGGAGATTCTGTCGCCGTTCCAGGCCCGGGTGCAAGGCGTCAGCATCATCCACCAGGAACTCAACCAGATTCCCGCACTGTCGGTCGCCGAGAACATCTTCCTGGGCCGGGAGCCGCGCCGGGCGCTAGGGTTCCTGGATTGGGAGGCGATGTTTGCGCGGGCGGGGGCGCTGCTGCAGGATCTCGGGCTGCCCATCGATCCCCACCGGCGTCTCGGCACCCTCACAGTGGCCGAACAGCAACTGGTGGAGATCGCCAAGGCCCTCTCGGTGGAGGCCGACCTGCTGGTCATGGACGAGCCGACGGCGGCGCTGACGATCGAAGAGACGGAGCGGCTCTTCTCGTTCATCCACGACCTCCGCCAGCGCGGTGTGGGAATCGTCTACATCACCCACCGGCTGGAGGAAGTGTTTCGCATCGCCGACCGCGTGACGGTCCTGCGCGACGGCCAGTACGTCGGGACTTACGGGATGGATGAGATCACTCTGGACGACCTGATCCGGCTGATGGTGGGCCGGCAACTCACCGAGCAGTACCCCAAGGAACAGGTGGCGGTGGGGGATCCCATCCTCGAAGTCCGCGGCCTCACCGTGCGGGGGGCTTTCGACGGTGTCAGTTTCACCGCGCATCGGGGCGAGGTCCTGGGCATCTCCGGGCTGGTCGGCTCCGGCAAGATTGAACTCGCCCACGCGATCTTCGGGGCGATCCCACTCGATGCCGGCGAGATTCTGGTGGACGGCCGTCCGGTGACCATTCGGTCTCCGTCCGACGCGATCGCGCAGGGGATCGGGTTCGTCACCGAAGACCGGAAGCGGCTGGGGCTCGTGCTGGGCATGAGCGTACGGGACAACATCACGCTGCCGATCCTAGCGGAGTTGGAGCGCGGTCCCTTCATCCGACACGCCAACGAGGATGCGCTCGTCCGGAAGGTCATCCAGGATCTGGACATGGCGGTCACCTCTCCAGAGCAGCTCGTCCGCAATCTGAGCGGCGGCACGCAGCAGAAGGTGGTCGTCGCCAAGTGGCTGCAGACCCGGGCGCGCGTGCTGCTGCTTTCAGAACCGACCCGCGGTATCGACGTCGGCGCGAAGGTCGAGATGTACCGGCTCACAACCGACCTGGCGCGGCGCGGGGTCGCGATCGTCATGATCTCCTCTGAACTCCCGGAGATACTGGGGATGAGCGATCGGATCCTGGTGATGCACGAGGGCCGGCTCACCGGCGAGTTCACCCGGGCGCAGGCCTCGCAAGAGGCGATTCTGGCTTCCGCCACGGGGAGGGTCCACCGTGGCGTCTAACCGCGCGGCTACAGTTCCCCCCGCGCGTCCGCCCGGCGCCCGGCGTATCCCCACCTTCCTCCGGCGGTTCGGCATGGTCGCGGCTCTGGCGCTGCTGATGGCCGCCATCTCGTTCCTGAGCAGCGCCTTTCTCACCGTCAGCAACCTGCTCAACATCGCCCTCCAGGTTTCGATCAACGCCATCATTGCGGCGGGCATGACCTTCGTCATCCTCACCGCGGGCATCGACCTGAGCGTAGGATCGGTGCTGGCCTTCTCCGGCGCGATCATAGCGGGCGTCCTGGCGGCCGGCAGACCAGTGCTCCTCGCCATCGTAACGGGTCTGGTCATCGGCGCCCTGCTGGGGCTCGTTGATGGGATCGTCATCACGAAGGGGAAGGTGCAGCCGTTCATCGCCACGCTGGCGATGCTGACGCTCGCCCGGGGCATGACGCTCGTCTACACCGACGGCCGGCCGATCACCGGGCTGCCGGACGCCTTCGTCTGGCTGGGGGCCGGCAGCGTGGCGGGCGTGCCGGTCCCGGTCATCGTGATGCTGCTGGTGTTCGTCGTGTCCTACGTGATCCTGTCGCAGACGCCGTTCGGCCGGTACGTCTATGCGATCGGCGGCAATGAAGAGGCCGCACGGCTGTCGGGAGTCAACGTGCTGCTCGACAAGACGCTGGTGTATGTCATCAGCGGGACCCTGTCCGCCATCAGTGCCATTATCATCACTGCGCGTCTCAACTCGGCGCAGCCGACCGCCGGCGTCGGGTATGAGCTGGACGCGATCGCGGCCGTCGTGCTCGGCGGGACCACGCTGGCGGGGGGTGAAGGAAGCCTCTGGGGGACGCTGCTGGGCGCGTTTATCATCGGCGTGCTCAACAATGGTCTGAACCTGCTCAACGTGTCGTCGTTTTACCAGCAGGTGGTGAAGGGCATCGTCATCCTGCTGGCGGTGCTTCTCGACCGGCGGCTCCGCTAGGCGTGAGCGCGCGGAGATCGGGCGTTGGCCGGATTGTGGTGGCACAGGAACCTCCCGTAGGCTTGATGCGTTTACAGAAGTGAAGGAGGGAACAGCATGCGCAGAATGATTCCTGTGATCCTTGTCGGCGTGCTTGCACTGGTCGTGACGCCGTTGCAAGCGGCGGGCATGCGTACCATCGGGTTGTCCATCTCGACCCTGAACAACCCGTTCTTCGTTGACCTGCGGGACGGCGCGAAGGCCGCGGCCGGCCGCCTCAAAGTCGACGTGGTCGTCCTCGATGCCCAGAACGACTCGGCCAAGGAAGCGAACGGCATCGACGACTTGATCCAGAAGAAGGTCTCCCTGGTCATCATCAATCCTACCGACAGCGACGCGATTGTGCCTACCGTCAAGAAGCTGAACGCCGCGAAGATCCCGGTGATCACTGTTGACCGTGGCGCGAGCGGCGGCGACGTCGTCGCGCACATTGCCTCGGACAACGTGGCGGGCGGCGCGATGGCGGCAGCCTATGTCGGCAAGCGCCTCGGCGGCAAGGGGAACGTGGTCATGCTCGAGGGCATCGCCGGGACCTCCGCCGCGCGCGACCGCGGTAAGGGCTTCCGCGACGGCCTGACGAAGTTCCCCGGCATCAAGATCGTGGCCAGCCAGACCGCCGACTTCGATCGGGCCAAGGGCCTGCAGGTGATGGAGAACATCCTCCAGGCGCAGAAGAAGATCGACGCCGTCTTCACGCAAAACGACGAGATGGCGCTGGGTGCGATCCAGGCGATCGGAGCGGCGAAGCGGGATAAGGAGATGTTCGTCGTCGGGTTTGACGCCATCAGCGACGCCCTGACTGCGGTGAAGGCCGGCAAAATGGCGGCGACGATCGCGCAGCAGCCGAAGGAGATGGGACGGCTGGCCGTGGAGGCCGCGGTCAAGATTCTGAACAAACAGGCGGTGCCGAAGTTCACGCCTGTGCCGCTGAAACTGATCACGAAGTAGAGAGCACGTAGATCGCTCCGAGTCGGATCCGATTCAGGGGGGTTGCTGCCGGGATCGGATCCGACCTCGTTCACACATTGCCCGCATGAAGCCCCGTGTGACGGTCGTCGGCAGCCTGAACACCGACCTGGTGATCAAATCACCAAAGCTGCCGAAAGTGGGGGAGACCGTGCTGGGGGGAGAGTTCGCGACCTTCCCAGGAGGCAAAGGCGCCAACCAGGCCGTGGCCGCCGCGCGACTGGGCGCCGACGTCGTAATGGTCGGCTGTGTCGGCAGCGACGCCTTCGGGCAGCGGCTTCGCGAGGGGCTGGCGGCCGCGGGCATCAGGGCCGACCGCGTCCGGGTCGCTCCAGAGGCGCCTTCGGGGTTCGCCCTCATCACCGTGGACCCGTCCGGACGCAATACCATCGTCGCTGCCCCGGGGGCCAACTTCCACCTCTCCCGAGAGGACGTTCTGGCGGCCCGGGAGGAGATCTTCGCCAGTCACGTCCTGTTGCTGCAACTCGAGGTGCCGCTCGACGTCGTCATGTACGCGGCGCGGCTGGCTCGCAGCCGTGACGTTCGCGTGGTCTTGGATCCTGCTCCGGCCCCTGCACAGCCCCTGCCTGGTGAGCTGTACCAGGCTGTTTCGGTGATCAATCCAAATGAGGTAGAGGCGAAGGTCCTCACCGGGATCCCCGTCAGCGACGAGCGCCGCGCCGATTCCGCGGCCCGGCGCTTGCTCGGCCTGGGCTGTGAGGCGGCCGTCATCAAGCTCGGCGCCCGGGGAGCGTTCCTCGCCACGGCGTCGACGAGCGAGTACATCCCGGGCATCGCCGTCACCGCCCTGGATACCACCGCTGCCGGCGACGCCTTTGCCGGGGCCCTCGCTGTGGCGCTGGCAGAGGGGACGGATCTCCCCGCCGCCGTGCAGTTCGCCAATGCGGCCGGGGCAGTGTCGGTGACGCGCATGGGCGCGCAACCGTCCATGCCGACGCGTGACGAGGTGCTGGCGCTGGCGCGATCACGGGGGCTCGCCATCTGACCATTTTCTCTGAGTAGCATCGGGCCGAGAGCCGATACCCTCTCGCTGTTCGTTCGCTAGCATGGACGCGTGGACCACGCAAGGGGGGATGCGTATGCCACGTCAGGTCAGAACGATTCTGGTCCCGGTCGACTTCTCACCAGGGTCAGACGCTGCCGTCGAGTGGGCGCAGGCGCTGGCCGGTGCGTTCTCGGCGACGCTCATCCTGCTGCACGTGGTTGACACCTCGACCAGCACTGTCATGGGGGGGCCGGGTGGCGTCCTGACCCCGCCCGCTCCGACCATGCTGCTCGACGAGTTGCTCGACGAGGCGCGCGCCGCCATGGCAGAACTGGCCGGGCGCGTCCCGGACGCGACCACGTTAATCCGCGAGGGTGTGCCGCGGCACGAGATCCTCACGGCCGCGAGGGATGTCAAGGCGGATCTGATCGTCATGGGCACCCACGGGCGTACCGGGCTCGCGCACCTCCTGTTCGGCAGCGTGGCCGAGCACGTCGTCAGTCACGGGCCCGTCCCAGTCTTCACGGTGAGGAGTCTGACATCATGAAGCCCCGTACTCGCTCCAGTCGCCCCACGTCCAGCGCCCTGATCATGGTCGGCGCCGCGGCCGTCGTGGCCGCGCTCGCCGTCGCGGCCATCCACTGGATGAGCGCCACGGTCCCCTCGGCGCCGTCGGCGACCGCGCCGAAGCCGGCGCTGCGCGAGCCGGGGGGCAAGTCGCGGGGACGGCCCGATGCGCCCGTGACCGTGGAAGTGTTCTCAGACTTCCTGTGCAGCCACTGCGCCGAGTTTGCCGCGGACGCGGAGCCGGCGATCATCTCAGAGTTCGTGGAGCCGGGGATTGCCCGCCTGGTGTACCGGCACTTCCCGCTCCAGCCGCTCTCGGCGGTGATCGCGGAGGCCAGCGAATGCGCCGCCGAGCAGCAGCACTTCTGGGCCTATCACGACGTGCTCTTCGCCCGCGCCGTCCGCAATGAGCTCAAGGGGGCGGGGGACCTGCGGTCCGCCGCGCAGGAGGTCGGGCTGGACGGCCCGATATTTGTCGACTGCATCAAGAGCGGCAAGGCGCGGGCCCGCGTCGAGGCGGATCGCGCCGACGGCGTGCGCCGCGGGGTGGACGGGACGCCGACCATCTTCATCGGCAACCTGAAGATCGTCGGCGCACAGCCCATTGGGGTATTCCGTGATGCCATCAACGCCGCGCGTCCGCGGTAACGCCCGCCGGGGTCCTCAGGGCCAGACGCGTCCCGAGGCGTCCAGGCCGAGCTCGGCCTGGCGGGTGGCCGCCATCGTGACCGCCGCCGGCATCGGCGTGTCGGGATATTTGCTCATCGAGGGGCTGCGGGGCGCGTCGCCCATCTGCCTGGTGGGGAGTTCCTGCAGTGAGGTGGCCAGCAGTTCCTTCGCCCGGTTCCTGGGACTGCCGACAGCAGCCTGGGGGTTCTTGTTGTACGCGATCACCGGCAGTGTGGCGATGACCGGCGCGTGGCGCCGGACGGTGCCGCCGTGGTGGCCGCTGGCATTGTTCGGCCTGGCCGCCTTCGGCGCTACCTTCTCGGCCTATCTGGTCTGGCTGCAGCTGGCGGTGATCCACGCCCTCTGCATCTGGTGCACAACGAGCGCGGTCCTGTGGGCGGCGCTGCTGGTGGTGGCTTTCTGGATCGCGCGCTCAACCGTCTGAGCCATCAGGCGCCCGCCGGACAAAATCAATTCCCTACCCGATGGTGCCAGGGGTGGCCGCGCCTAGGATAGGAAGCAACGGAGGCGGCACTGGGGGTGGGTGCACCGTGAGCACGACCAAGGCAGC
>JBGPLF010000043.1:0-20770 GCA_041486265.1 bacterium | reverse complement strand
TTCTTCGATCTTGGCTACGCGGCCGCGATCGGGTTCTATGTGGTCATCGTGACGTCGGTGTTGTTCTCGCGGCTCAGCCGGTGGCTGGCGGCGGAGGGCGTGATGTGATCCGGAAGCGTCTCGCGCTGGCCGTGGCGTACGCCATCCTGGCGGTCATTGTGGTCGTCTACCTGTTCCCGTTCGTCTGGATGATCTCGACGGCCGTGAAGCCCAAGGCCGAGCTGTATCGCTACCCGCCCACGGTTATCCCGGCGGCGCCCAGCCTGGACGCGTTCACCTCAGTGCTGGTGGGCCGCCGGTACCTGCACCTGCTGACGAACAGCCTGGTCGTGTCGCTGGCGGCTGTCCTGGGTGGGCTGGCGGTGAGCCTGCTCATCACCTACCCGCTGACCCGGCTACCGGTCACCCCGGGGTTCAGGCGCGGCCTGTTGGGCTGGATCCTGAGCCTGCGGTTCCTGCCGCCGATCGTGGTGGTGATCCCCTTCTTTGACATCGTGCGCAAGCTCGGCCTGTACGATACCCGGACGGCGCTGATCCTCCTGTACACGGTCTTCAGCCTGCCCTTCGCCGTGTGGATGTTAAAGGGGTTCCTGGCGGAGATCCCGATGGAGATCGAGGAGGCCGCGCTCGTGGACGGCGCGACCCGCCTGCGGGCCTTCTTCCGGATCCTCCTGCCGCAGATGGCCCCCGCGCTGCTCGCCGCGGGGGTGATCACCTTTTCGTTGACGTGGAGCGAGTTTATGTTCGCCTTCATCCTCACGGCTTCGCCGCAGTCACAGACGTTCTCGATCGGCGTCGCCAGCCTGGTCACGCAGTTCGAGATCATCTGGAATGAGATGGCCGCGGCGGGCGTGATCTCGGCCCTGGTACCCATCACGCTGCTGCTGCTCGCGCGGCGCTACGTGATCATGGCGCTGACGTTCGGGGCCGTGAGAGAAAAGGCGTGAGAACCCAAGGAGCGTGCACATGAGCGTCAAGGTTGGTCTGCTGGGAGCTGGATTCATCGGGCGGATCCACGCCCTGAACTTGAAGCGGGATGCGCGCGTCGAGCTCGTCGGGATCGCCGACGTGGTGCCGGCCGCGGCCTTGCGGCTGGCCGGCGAGGTCGGGGCGAAGGCGTTCGATGGGCTACCGGCGCTGATCAACGCTGGCGCGCAGGCGGTCTTTGTCTGCACGCCGAACTCACTGCACGTCGAACCCGTCATCACCGCGCTCGGCGCGGGGCTGTGCGTCTTCTCGGAGAAGCCTATGGCGACGTCGCTCGAGGGCGCGAAGACGATCCGCGATGCCGCCGCGCGCGCGCGAGGCATCTATCAGATCGGGCTCAACCGGCGGTTCGCCAACGTCTACCGGTTCGTCAAGCAGCGCATCGAGGACGGGCGCATCGCGCCGAAGATGGCTCAAATGAAGCACAACCGCGGTGAGCTGGTGCAGCCGCCGTGGACCGGCGATCCGTCGGTGACCGGCGGGTATCTCTACGAGACACCGGTCCACCTCTTCGACATGGGCCGGTTCCTCTTCGGCGACGTGAAGGAGATCTCGGGGGCGGCCCGGCAGAGCGTCTACCGCGAACCCGACGGGTTCGTCATGCTCTTTACCTTCCAGAGCGGCGTTGTCGCGTCGGTGACGAGTGTAGCCCACACCTCCTGGTTCTTCCCGTACGAACGGGTCGAAGTGTACGGTGCGCACTGCACCGCAGTCACGGAGGAACTCGAGCGCGCGTGGTTCAGCCCCGGCATGCGCGACGAGGTCGAGGCGATCGACTGCTTCCACATGCCCTTCGAGGAGAAGTGGGGCTACGTCGAAGAAGACCGCCTGTTCATCGACGCCGTGCGGGGCGAGCGCCCCCCGGCCGTGACGGCCGAGGACGGGTACCGGGCGACCGAGCTGGTCGAGGCCGTCTACCGGGCGGCGAAGACCGGTCAGGCGGTGCGGTTGCCGCTGCCGGAGTCGCCGTGAGGCGCGGGACGTAGGACATGGCGTACCGCCTGTTCGTCGCCGACATCGATGGGACGCTGATCAACGCGGCCCGTGAGATCACGCCACCGGTGCATGCCGCGGTCGCCGCGGCGCAGGCCCGGGGCGTGCGCGTTTGCCTAGCGACGGGTCGGATCTGGCCGTCGGCGCGGCGGTTTGTCGAGGGTCTGGGTGCCGACCCGCCGGTCATCCTGTACAACGGCGCGATCGTCTATGACTTCGCGCACGATGAGGTGTGGATGCGCGTGACGCTGCCCCGCGAGCAGGCGCTGGATGCGCTCCGGATCCTCCGCCGGCACCCGGCGGTCCAGCCGCACCTGTACGTCGACGACCGCATCTATGTCCCTCGGATGAGCGAGGCGACGATGATCTACCAGCAGAAGGACAATCTCAGCGTCGAGGCGGTCGGCGATCTCGTGGACTGGCTCAGCACAGATCCCATGAAGATCTTGATCATCGGTGAGCGGCCTGCCCTGGAGGCGGTGGCCCGCGATCTGGATGCGCTGCCCTATCAGATCAATCACGTCTACTCGGAGATCAGCTACCTCGAGATCCTCCCACCTGGGATCGATAAGGGCGCAGCGCTCCGGGCGGTGGCGTCCCACCTCGGCATCATGCGCGAGGAGATCATCGCGGCCGGCGACAATCTGAACGACCTGGCAATGATCGAGTACGCGGGGTTGGGAGTGGCGATGGGCAACGCGCCCGAAGCGCTGCGGGTTCGGGCCGACTTCGTCGCCCCGAGCAACAATGAACATGGCCTGCAGGAGGTGATCGAGCGCTTCATCCTGACGCCGGTGTAAGGACGGGCGTGGCACAATATACCTGTACGCAGTGCACACGCACGCGGTGTGAGCGCACGAGACTGACGATGGGGGGGACACGCATGAAGCGGTGGATAGTCTTCGGGATGCTGGTGGTGCTCGGGGTGACGCTCGTGGCGACCGGGCCGGGCGCCGCCTACGCGCAGCCGGCCAAGATCGTCGTCTATTCGGCCCTGCCGGACCTCGAGACGAGCCTGGTGGATCGCGAGTTCACGAAACGCACCGGAATCCCGGTGGAAGCCATCACCGTCGCCGCGGCGGGCACGCTCGCGGCGCGCATCCGCGTCGAGAAGGACAAGCCGCGGGGCGATATCTTCGTGGGCGGCTCGGCGGACTTTCACGCGCCGCTGGCCAGGGACGGCCTGCTGCTGGCGTACCGATCGCCGGTTGCGGCTGAGGCCAAACTCAGCCCCACCTTCATGGATCCCAACGGCCTCTGGTATGGGTGGTACCTGGGCGCGCTGTCCATCGTCACGAACACCGACCGGTGGGAGCGCGAAATGGCGCCGCGCCGGGTTGCCAAGCCGGCCACCTGGGACGATCTTGTCAGGCCTGAGTTCAAAGGGCAGTTCATCATGCCGAGCCCGATCACGACCGGCGCAGGCTACATCTTCGTGGCCGCGCAGATCTTCCGGCTCGGCGAGGATCGCGCCTGGCAGTTTGTCAAGACGCTGAACGGCAACGCCTCCCAGTACACGCCCACCGCGCCGGGCACGATCACACTGATGGAGCGGGGCGAGGGCATCGTCGCGATGCAGTGGGCGCACGAGGCGATCGGCTCGCGCATCCTGCGGCAGCAGGCGCTCGAGAACGTCGTGCCGCCCGACACCGCCTACGAGATCGGTTCGGTGTCGATCATCAAGGGCGGCCCCAACCCCGAGGGAGCGAAGGCGTATGTGGACTTCGTCCTGGGCCGCGTGCCGCAGGACATCAACGCCAAGTACGGGTTCCGGTATCCGGTGCGCGGCGACGTCGCGTCCCCGCTGGGCGCCACGCCGTTCAGTCAGATCAAGTTCGTCAAATACGATCGTCAGTGGGCGATTGACAACATGGACCGTATCCGCAACCGCTGGCAGCAGGAGATCGGGCGCTAGGCGGGCGCGGCCGACGGTGAATCAGACGCTGGGGTGGCCTGTCCCGACACACGGGCGGGTCACCCCCAGCCGTCGCTGAGGGTCATAATGGCGGTGGTCTCCTGGAACGCGGTCAGGCGGCAGGCGGGGGATCCAGGCGTTGCCCTGGCCTTCTTCGGCGCCGCGGCGGTCCTGGTGACGTTCGTCCTCTACCCGACCTACCGGGTCCTCGTGTATCCCTCGCTGCGGGACTACCTGGCGATCCCGCAGAGCCTGCGGTGGATGCAGGCGGCGCGCAACAGCCTGTTCATGATGGTGATCTCCACCCTGACCGCTACCCTGTCGGGCATGATCTTCGCCTTTGCGATCACGCGCTCCGACGTGCCCGGCCGGCGCTTCTTCCAGACGATCGCCCTGCTGCCGCTGTTTGCGCCGCCGTTCATGATCGCGTTCGCCTACATCCTCATGTTCGGCCGGCAGGGTCTGATCACGCACACGCTGTTGGGGCTCAGCGCCAACATCTTCGGCTGGCACGGGCTCTGGCTGGTGCAGACGGTCGCGTTCTTCCCGCTGGCGATGCTGATCATCGTCGGCGTCCTCGAGTCGGTGAACCCGAGCCTGGAGCACGCCGCGCGCAACCTGGGCGCCGACGAGTGGACCGTCCTGCGCACGATCTCTTTTGTACTCGCGCGGCCGGGGATCGCCGGTGCCGCGCTGATCGTGGCGATCTCGGTGCTGGCCGACTTCGGCAATGCCGTCGTCATCGCCGGCGGCTTCCCGCTGCTCGCCACCGAGGCCTGGTTCCGGATGGAAGGCATGGGGGATCTCAAAGGATCGGCGCTCGTCGTCGCCATCCTCATCGTTCCGACCACGATCCTATTCATGCTCGAGCGCTACTGGGTGGGCCGCCGGGCCTATGTGACGGTGATGGGTCGCGGTTCGCGTATCGAGCATCCGCCGACTCATCCCGTCCTCAAGTGGGTCATGGTCGCCTGCTGCGCGGCGACGAGCGTGATGGTCCTGCTGGTCTACTTCGGCGTGATCGCAGGCGCGTTCACCACGGTGTGGGGGCGCAACTGGACGCCGACGCTGGCCCACTGGCGACTCGCCATGGACCGGCTCGACTCGCTCTGGGTGAGCGTGAAGATCGGGGTGCTGGCGGGCGTGATCACCGGTGTGGTGAGCGTCATGGTCGCCTTCCTCACCTCACGGACCCTGCCCCTGCGCCAGGCGCTGGACTTCCTGGCGGTCCTGCCGGGGGCGCTCCCCGGCGTGTTCGTCGGCGTGGGGTACGTGCTGGCATTCAACAAGCCGCCGCTGGAACTCGCCGGCACGATCTGGATTCTCGCGCTTGCGCTGGCGTTCTGGCATCTCCCGATGGGGTATCAGGCGGCGGTCGCGACCCTCAAGCAGATCGAGCGGTCGATCGAGGAAGCCGCCACGAACCTCGGAGCCAGCGGCCTGCGCGTGCTGTGGGACGTCTATCTGCCGCTGCTACGGCGCGCGTTCCTCGGGGCCTTCACCGTGTCCTTCATCCGCGCCGTGACCAACGTCAGCATCGTCGTGTTTCTCGTGGCACCGGGGAACATCGTCGCCACCTTTGCGATCCTGAACATGATCGGTAACGGCATCTGGGGCGCGGCCGCGGCGCTGACGACGATGCTGCTGCTGTTGACCTTTGTCGCCGTGGGGCTCGCGCAGGTCGGGGTCGGCCGCGCGGTGCGCGGCATTCCGCTGAACCGGATGGGTGGGTGAATCCGATGGATCGACCTGTCGCACGGCCGCACGTCCGGCTGAAGAACGTTACCAAACGACTGGGCGCCACGCTGGCCGTTGACGATGTGTCCCTCGACGTCCCCGAGGGGTGCTTCGCCACCCTGCTTGGTCCCTCCGGATGCGGCAAGACGACCACACTGCGGATGATCGCGGGGTTCTACCACCCCGATGCGGGCGAGATCTTCGTGCGCGACGTCAGCGTGACCGACATCCCTCCGCACCGGCGCAACACCGCGATGGTCTTTCAGGAGTACGCGCTCTTCCCCCACATGACCGTCGGCGAGAACATCGGCTACGGCCTGCGGATGCGCCGGGTTGAGTCCGGCGAGGCCCGTCGCCGGCTCGTTGCGGTGGTCGAGTTGGTGGGTCTGTCCGGTCAGGAGGGCAAGTTCCCGCAGCAACTCTCCGGCGGCCAGCAGCAGCGCGTGGCGGTGGCCCGGGCGCTGGTGGTAGAGCCTGAAGTGTTGCTGCTCGACGAGCCGCTCTCCAACCTGGACGCCAAGCTGCGCGTGCGGGTACGAACTGAGTTGCGCACGTTGCAGCAGAAGCTCGGAAAGACGACGATCTACGTGACGCACGATCAGGAGGAAGCGCTATCGATCTCCGACCTGATTGCGGTCATGAACCATGGCCGTATTATCCAGATTGGTGAGCCACGGGAGATCTACTACCGGCCGGCAGACCGGTTCGTCGCCGATTTTGTGGGTCTGGCGAACTTCGTGCCGGTGACGGTGGTCGGCTTGGGACGGGTGCGACTGGGCGAGATGGAGTTCCCGGTGACCGGCGCCGCGGGCTCCGGAGAGGCCACGCTCGTGATTCGTCCCGAGACGATCGCACTGGCGACGGCGCCCCCAACAGAAGGTGGGCGGCCCTTCCTGCGCGGGCGGATCAAGACCAGCGCCTTCCTGGGGGGTCTGGCCAGGTATTGGGTCGAGACAATGAACGTCGAGTGGGTCGTAGATCAGCCGGCGCCGGGGGAACGGATGTTCAGCGGCGAGGTGTATCTGGTGCTCGCGCCGGAGCGCACGCACGTGCTCCAAGACCACGAAGGGACAACCGTAGGCGGCGCGCGGGAGCGCGATTGATGAAGCTCAGCCTGGTCGTCTCGGTGGAAGAGACGGCGTTCGATGCGGTGGCGGTGCGCGGCGGCTGGGAGTCGGCCGTCGCGCATTTGGCGGCCCTGGGTTTCGACGGTGTCGAACTGGCCATCCGGGATCCCGCAGCCGTGGATGCCGGACGAGTCGCGGACGTTGTTCGCGCAGCAGGCGTGAGCGTGCCGGCGCTCGGCACGGGCCAGGCCTTCCTTCATGATGGGTTGAGCATCTCCAGTGCGGATCCAGGCGTGCGGGGCGCCGCCGCCGGCCGCCTGTCCGCGCACGTGCGTCTCGCGGCGCGCCTGCGCAGCCTGGTGATCATCGGGTTGATCCGCGGCCGTACCGACGGCGGGGTGGAGGTGACTACCCGACGATTCCTCGAAGGCATGAAACCGGTGCTCGACGCCGCGGCCGCCGCCGGGATCCGCCTGGTCATTGAGCCTATCAACCGCTACGAGACCGATTTCCTGGCGACGGTGGATGAGACGCTGGCCATCATCGACGCGTCGGCGGCACCGCATCTCGGCGTGCTCGCCGATACCTTCCACATGAACATCGAGGAAGTGCGAATCGAAGATGGTCTGGCCGCGGCCGCCGCGGCTGGCCGTCTGTGGCACGTCCATACTGCGGACAGCAACCGGTGGGCGCCGGGATTCGGGCACCTGGATTTTGGAGCGGTGGTGACCTCGCTGCGCCGGTTTGGGTATACGGGGTTTCTCTCCGCGGAGATCCTCCCGAGGCCCGATCCCGAAGCGGCTGCGCGCAAGACGCTGCGGACGCTCCGGCCGCTGGTAGAGGGGACGGTCGCCTGATCACGTATCAATGAAGTCAGAGGCACTATGAAAGCCCTCAGAGACGCCAAGGAGGTGGATCCATGAGGCGAGTGCTGATTGTGAGTCTGGCGGTCCTGATGACCGCGCTCGGGGTCGCTCACGCTGCGCCGGCCGGGCGCGTGGTGGTGCTCTGCGGCCCGAACGTGGAGTGGTGCGATGCGGTGAAAGCGCACTTCCCCAAGGACACGGGTATTGCCATCGACTTTGTGCGCATGAGCGCCAACGAGTCGCTGGCGCGGCTTCGCGCGGAGAAGACCAACCCCATTTTCGACGTGTGGTTTGGCGGTACGGGCGATCCGCACCTGGTGGCCGCCATCGAAGGCATTACGGAGTTCTACAGGCCCAAGGCGTGGAACGACCTCCGGCCTGAACTGCGCGACGCCGTCGGCGGCAAGTATATCCCGCTATACGCGGGCATTCTGGGCTGGGCCATCAACGGCCGCCTGCTTCGCGAGAAGAACCTGCCCGAGCCGAAGACGTGGGAGGATCTGGCCGACCCTCGCTACAGGGGGCTTATTGCCTACGCGAACCCGAATACCTCAGGCACCGCCTACAACATGCTGGCCACGATGGTCCAGATCTACGGCGAGGACAAGACCATCGACATTCTCAAGCGCGCACACCGGAATGTCGCCGAGTACACGCAGGCCGGGGCGGCGCCGGCAACCCTGGCCGGGCGCGGAGAGATTGCCATCGGTGTCGTCTTCGTGCACGATGCGATCGCCGCCATTCTCAACGGCTTCACCCTGACGTATGGGGCATCCCGGGACGGGACCGGCTTTGAGATCGGAGGGCTCAGCCTGGTGAAGGGGGCCACCAACCGGGCGAACGCCATTACGTTCATCGATTGGGCCCTGACACCTGAGGCGCAGGGGCTGGCGGCGTCCGAGGGCAAGTCCCTCCAGATCCCGTCGAATGCGAAGACGCCGGTGCCGAACGTGGCGCCCCGCTTTCAGGACTTCAAGATGATCAAATACGACTTCGTCAAGTTCGGGACGCCGGCAGTCCACGACGCGCTCTTGAAGCGCTGGACCACCGAGGTGTTCCCGCTCCCCAAATAGAGGCGGGGGATGGCGCGAGCGGCGGTCGCGATCCCCAGTCCCGTCACACGGGTGAATACCACACTCGTGGTCTGGGGTCTCGTCACGCTGATCGGGCCGCTGCTGATGCCGTGGTGGCGCGTGGGGCGCGAACTCGCAGAGTTCGCGCCCCACAGCGCCGGATTCGATCTGATCGCCGGCGGGGCCTGGAGCGCCGGGCTGGTTCTGGTGTGCGCCGGCATGGCGGCCCTCCTTGGGATCGCTCAGCTCCCACTCTACCGGAGGGGCCGTCTGGCGCTGGGCGTCGGGCTCGTCGGGGGACTTGCCGCGCTCTGGACCATCGAGTCATTCGGCAGACCCATGGGCCCTGGCGCGCTGGCGGCGGTCCTGGGATGCCTAACGTTGATCGGCATCGGCCTGGCCCTCGGCGGGTATCTGCGGGCCGATGCGTTCATCGCGGTCTGCATCGTCTGGTCGGCCGTCTTCGTCGCCATCTTCGTCATCTACCCGCTCTGGAGCGTGCTGAAAGAGAGCGTCTACGCGGATGGCCACCTCACGTTCAGGTTCGTGCGCGAGACGATCAGCTCTCCCAGTTTTCTACTCATCGATAACCCCACGACCCCTGAGAATGAGGCGCGCCCTGCGTTGGTCGCGGGCGCGGTGCTCACCGCCGCCATCGCTGTCGTCGCGGGCCTGCGGACCCGAAGTCTGCGGCGGGCCGCCGGGTGGACGATCGTCGGCGGCGTGGTCGCCTTCATCCTCAGCGCCCTCTATGTCGGTATCGGGGCCGTGCGCAACAGCATCATTCTCGCCCTCACCGTCAGCACGATCTCGACGGCCCTGGGGTTCCTCTTTGCGATCCTCGCGGAGCGCTCGCGTCTGCCCACGCGTAGGTTGTTTGGCCCTGTCTCCATCCTGCCCATCATCACCCCGCCGTTTGTCCTCGGCCTGGCCATCATCTATCTCTTCGGCCGGCGAGGGTACGTGACGCACGAATTGCTCGGCCTCAACACCAACATCTTCTTTGGGCTGCTCGGCCTGAGCCTGGCCCAGGTGCTGGCCTACACGCCCATTGCCTTCCTCATCCTGGTGGGGGTGGTCGGGGCGCTGAACGTGGCGATGGAGGAAGCCGCCGAGACGCTGGGAGCCAACCGGTGGCACATCCTCCGAACGGTGATCTGGCCGCTGGCCAGGCCCGGTCTCGCCAACGCCTTCCTGCTCGTGGCCATCGAGAGCCTGGCCGATTTCGGCAATCCCGTCATCGTGGGCGGAGGCAAGCCCTACTTGGCCACCGAGATCTACTTTGCGTACTTGGGAGGGGCCGGCCGGAACATCGCGGCAGTGTTCGGCGTCACCCTGCTAATGATGACGCTGACGATCTTCCTCGCCCAGTATCTCTGGCTGGGGCAGAAATCCTACGTCACGGTGACCGGCAAACCCGGACAGGGGATCAGCCGGGTCCTCCCACCCACGCTGGACTACGCGGTCACCGGGATCTTCATCGTCTGGATTCTGCTGATCGTCCTGCTGTACGGATCGGTGGCGGTCGGCAGTGTCACGAAGCTCTGGGGGTTTGACTACACGTTTACCCTGGCGCACATCAAGGGCCTGTCGCCGACCGGGTGGGCCGTCTTCCGGACGTCGGCACGGCTGTCGATCCTGGCGGCCGTCCCGTCGACGGCGGTGGGCCTGATCATCGGCTATCTGGTGACGCGGTTCACCTTCCCAGGCCGCAATGCGCTGCAGTTCGCCTCGATGCTCTCGTTCGCGGCCCCGGGGACAGTCATGGGCATCGGCTACATCCTGGCGTTCAACCAGGGGCCGCTGCTCTTCACGGGCACTGGACTGATCATCATCCTGGCGTTTGTCTTCCGGAACATGCCGGTGGCGCTGCGGGCGGGCGTGGCGGCCATCACCCAGATCGATCGCTCCCTCGAGGAGGCCTCGACGATGCTGCGCGCCGGATCGGCGACAACCTTCCGGCGCATCGTTCTGCCGCTGATCCCGGGCGCACTCCTGTCGGGATTGATCTTCAGCTTCGTGCGAGCCATGACCGCAATCAGCCAGGTGATCTTCCTCATCACGCCGGGGACCAACCTCGCGACGACGCAGATCCTGACGTACGTCAACTACGGCGCGGTCAGCCTGGCTGCTGCGCTTTCCATGCTTCTTGTGATCTTCATGGCCCTCGTCATCGTCGTTCTGTACCTGCTGATGAACAGGTCTGGCAGCCGGACCGCAGGGCAGATGCCGACCTTCTAGCTCCTGGGCGAGGAAACGGAGGGATGCGCGTGGCGGTCCGGTTGAAGGAGGTCCTACACGAGGAAGCCGCGCCGGTTCGACTGGACGGGATCACCAAGCGGTTCGGCATGGTCGTGGCCGTGGACAACGTGACGTTGGAGATCCCGGCCGGCAAGCTCATCACGCTGCTCGGCCCGTCTGGATGCGGCAAGACGACCACGCTCCGGATGATCGCGGGCCTGGAGCACCCGACCGCCGGGCGGATCTTCATCGGCGATGAAGATGTCACCCCCCTGCCTGCGGCCAACCGCAGCACGACGATGGTCTTTCAGTCCTACGCCTTATTTCCGCATCTCACCGTCTTCGAGAACATCGCCTACGGGCTGCGCGTACGGCGCCGGCCCGAGGAAGAGATCAAGCAACGCGTTGGCGAGGCGCTGGGCCTCGTGGGACTGCCGGGATTGGAGCGACGCTCGCCGGCGCAGTTGTCGGGCGGGCAGCAGCAACGGGTCGCCCTGGCCCGCGCGCTGGTCATGCAGCCGCGGGTCCTACTGTTCGACGAGCCGCTGTCGAACCTCGATGCGAAACTCCGCAAGCGCGTGCGGGCCGACATCAGACTGCTGCAGCAGGACCTGGGGATCACCGGCATCTATGTGACCCACGATCAGTCCGAGGCGCTGGCCATCTCGGACATCGTTGTCGTGATGAACCAGGGCCGCATCGAACAGATCGGGACCCCGACCGATCTCTACCGGCGCCCGGCATCCCGCTTTGTGGCCGACTTCATCGGCGAGGCGAACCTGCTGCCCGCGACCGTCGAGGACGGGACGGTGCGCGTGGGGAGTTATCGGTTCGTCTGCCGTCAGAGCGGTGTTGGCCCCGGTCCCGCCACGCTGATGGCCCGGCCGGAGGCGATCCGTGTGGGAACCGACGGCGAAGGCCTCCCCGGCCGCGTCCGCAGCGCCTTCTTCATGGGGACGTTCGCCGACTATATCATCGAGACCGACGTCGGCGAGATCAGCGTCGCCGATGCGCAGAGCGTTGACCGGATGCACGCGGTCGGCGTGACGGTGACGTTGCAGTTCGCTCCATCGGGATTGTACCTGCTTCCACCAGGGTCTTCGTAACGGCACCACCTGATCCGAGCACGCGCCGGAGGGGATAGGCACGGGGGGATGTCACCCCATTGGCACCGGGGGGTGTGCCCGTCGCTCGCTGCCATCCTCGTGTACGGGGGGCCGATTCGTGACGCGGCAGGCTGCACCGCCACCGGGTGGCCGCACGGATAGAAGCGATGGAGAGAGCACCAGGGGGTGAGACAGTGACGATTCAGACGGAACCCGCCCACTGCCCCAAATGCAAGCTCCCGATGCAGCCGCTCACGCACGGCGGGGTGGCCCTCTACTCTTGCCTGGAATGCAAAGGCCTGTGGTTTGACGGGGACGAGGTGGTCCGTGTCATTGGCAGCGAGGCGGCCCCGTTTCGGGACAATCTTGGTGGCCCCCGGTCGCGGGCGACGCCGCTGCCCTGCCCCAGGAGCCATGGGATGCTGCGCGAGGTCACGCTGGAGCTCGAGACGGACCGAACAGATGCCTGCGGGTGCTCGCAGTGTGTGGGGGTGTGGGTGGAGGCGGAGGACCTCAGGCGTCTCCGCCCGCACCTTCCTCGACCTGAGGTGGCCTCGGAAGATCGGATCCAGACCCTGAAGCTCAGGATTGACGAGGCGCAGCACAAGGCGGATGAGGCTCAGATTGCCAGACGAGAGAAAGACCTTCCATCAATGCTCCTGCTGCTTCAGGCTCCCCTGGCCCCTTTGAAGATCTACAGCCCGGTGCGCCGGCGGCCCATCGCCACGTACGCGCTGATCGCCACGAACCTTGCGGTCTTCGCGCTGCAGTCGGTCGACGGGGGATTGATGGACCTTGCGCTGGTACCGAACTCGTTCCTCCACTGGATCGCGCCGTGGACGATCGTGACGGCGATGTTCCTGCACGGCAATCTCGTTCACCTGGCCGGGAACATGTACTTCCTGGCCGTCTTCGGAGACAACGTCGAGGACCGGTTGGGCGTGGCGCAGTACCTCGCGCTCTACTTCGTGGGCGGCCTGGGCGCCGCGCTCGCCCACATCGCCGCCAACCCATTCTCGGACGTTCGCGTACTCGGCGCGAGCGGCGCCATCTCGGCCGTCCTGGGCGCGTACGTCTATCTCTTCCCGCACCGGAAGCTCTACATGATGCTCGTCGTCTTCATGCGCCGGGTGCGTGCGGTCTGGTATGTCGTCATCTGGCTGGCGTTTCAGGTCTACTTCGCAGTGCGGGGCGCGCCGGGCGTCGCGTGGTGGGCTCACATCGGGGGTCTTGCCGTCGGCGTGGCGTTCGCCGCGTGGCACCGTGCGGTCATCCGACGTCGCCTGATCGCCCTGGAGGCGTCCCCCGGGTAATCATGAACCCTGCGGGAGGCTACCTCTTCCCCCAGCGGCGCATCTACCTGATGTTCTTCTTCATGCTGAAGCGCATCCGCGCGATCTGGTACCTGGGCATCTGGCTGGCGCTGCAGATCTACTTTGCCTCGCTCGGCGGGCCGGGGGTGGCGTGGTGGGCCCACATCGGCGGGTTCATCACCGGCGTGGCGATGGCGTCCCTCCATCGGGCGGTCGTGCGGCGGCGCCTGTCGGCCTCTGTGTGAGTCATGGACCCTATTACCATTTGGACCTGGATCGATCGCTTCAAGTCCCTGTTCACCCTGGCAGGCATCGTGTTCGGGATCGCTGCGTATCTCTATTGACGATGGGTGATCAGAGCCGTGTGGGTCTGGGAGATTCTCTTCTGGCCGCCGACGAGGACTTACCCGTGGCTCGACATGAACGGTCCAGTCCCGGTGGTGGTGACGGTGAGATTCATGTGCTACAATCCCGGGTTGCTTCCCGAGATTTTCGACAAGGTGGTCCTCAGGCTCGTCCGCGTTGCTGATAACTCGACGTTCGAGCTTGACCCGTACGCGTTCATGGAGGCAGACGCGTTCACTGAATCAAAAGGCAGATGGATCGCGCATCAGAAGGAGCGCTTCAGGCCGCTGGTGATCAAAGCTCGGTCCGAGGCGGAGCAGAACCTCCTCTTCGTCCCGGTTGGCGAGAAGCAGATGGCGACCATCACTCCGGGAACGTACCGGGCGGTGCTCAGGTTCTCACGGGTCTGGCGGCGCTTGTCCGGCAAAGTCAGCACAACGGTGAGCGACCTGTCCGAGTTCACGTTCGACGTCAGCGACTCGTCCGCGCAAAGCTTCTCAGCCGGCGACGGCGCGTTTGGGTACCTCCTGCGAGACGTCAAGGTTCAGAAGGTCTGACCGCCCGCAGCACCTAGCGGACGTCACTCCGCTATCGCGTGCGCTGCGATACCTTTGTCCGCTCCAGCCGTGCGTAGTGCGGCAGCGGAGGACCGATCAACGGGCGCGCATACGCCAGGAATGCCTCGGTTACATCGTTGCCGTCGGGCGCGATAAACGCGTCCGGCATCTTGCGCTCAGCGTTGGCGATCTTCTCGAGCGGCGCCAGACCGGTCGTCCAGCGGTATGGCTCGGGCGACTCGCGGACCAGAGTCACCATGTGGCCATCCGGCCCATCCGCCGCGTGGCGCACCGCGGCCCGGCCGACCTGGTACGCTTCCTCTGAATCGACCGGCGAGGCGGCCAGCGTCGAGACGCGCTGGATCGTCCCCGGCTTGTCCCACCGGGCCTTGATCTTCAAGCCTTCTGCGATCATGTCGCACATCGTCGCCGCGACGCCGCCGAGTTGCTTGTGGCCGAACTTGTCCACATCCACCGCTTTGCCGCTGGCCGAGAGGTACTCGCCGCGCTCGTCTTTTGTCCCTTCGCAGACGGTGATGACCGCGTACCCGAGTTTGCGGTAGACGCGGTCCACGTCGGCCAGGAACCGGTCGCGGATGAGCGGTCGCTCCGGCAGGTAGATCAGGTGCGGCGCCGAGTCGTCGTGATCCCGCGCCAGCGCCGTCGCCGCGGTGATCCAGCCAGTGTTGCGGCCCATCGTCTCGATGACCTTGATGGTGTCCACCACGCCGATGGCTTCGGTGTCGAGCCCGGCGTCGCGGACCGCCGTCGCCAGCCACCGCGCGACGCTGCCGTAGCCCGGGCAATGGTCAGTCTCCACCAGGTCGTTGTCGATCGTCTTGGGGACGCTCATCACGCGCAGGTCGTAGCCGCGCTCGCCCGCGAGCTTACCAAGCCGCCACGCGGTGTCGGCCGAGTCGTTCCCCCCGATGTATATGAAGTAGCGGATCTCGTGCGCGCGCAGCACCGCCAGCAGCCGCTCGTAGTCGGCGTCCTTCAGTTTGTGGCGGCAGGATCCCAGGGCGGCGGACGGAGTGGACCGCAGCCCTTCGATCGTCGAAGCACTCTGGCTCCCCAGATCGATGATCTCTTCCTTGAGGAGCCCCTCGACCCCGTGGATCATACCGTAGATCTCTTCGATCCCCTCCTGCTCGATGGCTTCGTGGATGACGCCGGCCAGGCTGCTGTTGATGACGGCGGTCGGCCCGCCGGACTGGCCGACAATGAGGTTGCCCCGGAGAGGCGTCATCACGCATTCACCTCCGCACACCCGGCAGCCGGGTGAAGAAGTCGATCTCCCGATCGCGCGCCACGGACAGCGAGGCCATCGCCTGCGCCGCATCCCAGCCCTTGTGGACGATGCCCGCCACGGCGGCCGCCACGGCCCGGGGGTCGTCGCGGCCGGGGAACGTGACGTTACGGCCCACGAGCGCGCCGCGGATCGTCGCGCCGGCGCGCATCCCGGCGGCGAACTCGGTGAGAATGCCGGTCGGATCGCCCTTCGACTCGCCGCCCAACATCAGGATCGGGCAGGTGGTCGCCTGGGCGATCAGCTCATACTTGTCGCAGTAGGGGATCTTGAGCCAGGTGCCCATGGACGACTTGCCAAGCCCCGATGCGACGCCGATGACCTTGACCAGGTCCGGGGCCGCTTTGATCATCTTGTACTTGCCTTCGCTCTTCTGCACGGCCAGGCATTCCAGGAACGCCGGGATCCCCAGGTCGTGCAGCCGGTTGATCGCATGGACGCAGTACTCAATCGTGTCCAGGGAGGTGGGCTCCGACGGCTCGAGCCGGAACATCAGTTTGGCCGCGTCGAGGCGGAGCTGCGAGATCCGCTCGGGTGTGAAGCCCGTCATCCGGTCGTCCATCTCGAAGGCGGCGCCGGCCAGCCCGCCCCGGTTCATACACCCCATCAGCACCTTCCCATCGAGGAACGACGGGCCGCCCAGGTCCCGGGTGATGCGGTTGACGATCAGCAGTTCCTCCATGATGTCCGGCGTGGTCATCACGCCGTCGGCGTCGGGGGCGGTGACGACCCGGAGAATCCGGCCGAGCAGGCCCCACCGGTTGCCCATCACGATGGGATCGTCTCCGACCCCGGTGACGTTCCGCGCCGGGTGGTCGGCCGCCAGGATCACCAGGCGGCCGTTCGTGGTGAGCGTGGTGCGCCGCTCCCGCCGGCGGGCTTCCTCTTCAACGATTTCGGGCTTATCGACCCTGATCTCGTTGATGCGGTCGAAGAGATCTCTGGGAAAGAACGCCGTCGGATTGAACGTGTACGTGCCGATCTCGTACGTGGTCACCGCCATGCATCATCCCTCCCGCGTGCCGGAACAATATTGCGCTTCTCGTGCCCGCCCGCATTCCCCTTCCACGGCCCGCGCGCCCGTGCCGGACAACGTTGCCCACATGAGAGTTTACCGGCGACCTGCCGCGCAGGCATCGGGTCCTGCCCCGATGGTGCCGCAGACGACGGGCTCCATGTCGTATACTGAGAACGAATGTTCACTACAGTGCCGGGAGGTGTCGATGCCGCGCTTTGCTGCCAACCTGACGTTCCTCTGGACTGATCGTCCTTTCATCGCTCGCTTCGATGCTGCCGCCCGCGCGGGGTTTGGGGCGGTTGAGTACATGTTCCCGTACGCTGAGGATATTGAAGCGATCGCCGGCGAACTGCGACGGCTCAAGCTGCGGCAGGTGCTCTTCAATTTGCCGGCCGGCGACTGGGCCGCCGGGGACCGCGGCATCGCGGTGGATCCGAACCGCCGGGCCGAGTTTCGTGACGGGGTCCCCTTGGCCATCGACCTCGCCCGCCGGTTCCAGTGCCCGCGCGTCAACTGCCTGGTCGGCAAGCAACTCGAACACGTGCCGCTCCCCGAGCAGTGGGCCACGCTTGTGGACAACCTGAAAGGAGCGGCCGCGGCCTTCGAACAGATCGGCCTGGTGTTGTTGGTGGAACCGATCAACACGTTTGATATGCCAGGCTTCTTCCTCCGGACGACGGCTGAAGCGTTTCAACTCCAGGACGCCGTGGGCGCGGCGAATTTCAAGGTGCAGTTCGACGTCTATCACGCGCAGCGTATGGAAGGGAATCTCGCCAACACGCTGCGAACCAACATTGGCCGCATGGGGCACATTCAGGTGGCCGACTCTCCCGATCGCAACCAGCCCGGCACCGGCGAGATCAACTACGCCTACCTGTTCCGCGTGCTCGATCGAACCGACTACGAAGGCGAGGTCGGCCTGGAGTATCGTCCCACCGGCGCGACCGACGAGTCGTTCGACTGGATCGAGGCGATGGGCTACACTCGAGGGTAACGCAGAAACGCCACTCAGAAGGAGGCAAATGGATGCCTGAGCGGATTGGGTTGATCGGGTTGGGGATCATGGGCAAGCCCATGTCGCTCAATCTATTGAAGGCCGGTTACTCGCTCGTCGTGCACGACATCGTGCGACCCGCGGTCCATGAGGTCGTCGGGGCGGGCGCCAAGGACGGCGGGTCCGCGAAGGCCGTCACCGAGACCAGCGACGTCGTGATCACCATGCTGCCCGACTCCCCGCAGGTGCACGAGGTGGTCTTTAGCGCAGGCGGCGTGCTCGAGGGCGTCCGCCAGGGACAGGTCTTCGTGGACATGAGCACGATCTCGCCGCTCACCAGCCGCGAAGTGTACGACGCGATGGCCAAGAAGGGTATCCCCGCGCTCGACGCGCCGGTCAGCGGCGGGCAGAAGGGCGCGATCGAGGCCACGCTCTCGATCATGGTGGGTGGGCCCAAGGCGGCGTTCGACCGCGTGCTGCCGGTCTTCCAGACGATGGGCAAGAACATCGTGCACATCGGCGAAGACCCGGGCGCCGGCCAGGTCACCAAGGCCTGCAACCAGATTGTCGTCGGCATCACGATTATGGCGGTGGCCGAGGCGCTGACGCTGGCGAGGAAGGCGGGGGTGGATCCGGCCAAGGTGCGCGCGGCGCTCCTCGGCGGATTCGCGCAGAGCCGCATCCTCGAGCTGCATGGCCAGCGCATCCTCGACCACAACTTCGCGCCGGGTTTCCGGATCCGGCTGCACCAGAAGGACTTGCGGATCGCGCTGGCCACCGGCGAGGCGTACGGCGTGCCGTTGTTCAACACCGCGCTCGTGCACGAGGTGCTGACGGCGCTGATGGCGCAGGGGCATCAGGATCTCGACCATTCGGGGATTGCGAAGTATGTGGAGGCGCTGTCGGGGATCGAAGGGTAGGAGTGCATGCCTGTCACCCTCGAGCCCGCGGCCTCAACCGAAGTCGCCCAGGCCGACTTGCGGCCGCGCGGGCGGGTGCAGCGGAGCCCGGACGACTGGCGTGATCAGGTGTTCTACTTTCTCCTGCCGGACCGGTTCAGTGACGGCCATGAAGACCTGCGCCCGTCCTTTGATCGGGCGCACCCGGAGCAGTTTCGGGCCCCTGACAGGCGGCAGTGGATGGTGGCAGGACGCAGATTCCAGGGCGGGACCCTCAAGGGGATCACCGGCAAGTTAGACTATCTGCGCGCGCTGGGGGTCACGGCCCTCTGGATCGGCCCAGTCTGGCGGCAGCGGCCGGATCTGGAGACCTACCACGGCTACGGCATCCAGAACTTCCTCGACGTCGATCCTCGCTTCGGCACCCGCCAGGACCTGCGGGATCTCGTCGATGCGGCCCACGACCGCGGGATGTATGTCCTGCTGGACGTCATCTACAATCACACAGGGAATAACTGGTTTTATGATGTCGACGGGGCCGCGCGCGACACCGTCCCCTACCGGTTCCAGCCGGCGTATCCGGTTCATGGCCGGCGGTCCAGCACGGGGGCGAGCATTCCAACAATCACCCGCCTGGACGACGGAGTCTGGCCGAAAGAGTTTCAGAATCTCGAGTACTACACCCGTGCCGGTCAGATCGGGCGCTGGGACCCCGAGCCGTGGGAAGACCCGCTATCCCCCGACAACGAGTTCCGGCGTGGGGACTTTTTCGATCTCAAAGATCTCGAGCTCAACGACAACGACGTTCTCTCGGCGATCATCAACGTCTATCAGTATTGGATCGCCCTCAGCGACTGCGACGGGTTTCGGATCGACACGGTCAAGCATGTCCCGTGGGAGGCTTCGCGGCACTTCTGCGGGGCGATCCGGGAGTTCGCGGAATCGATCGGCAAGGAGCGCTTTCTGCTGCTCGGCGAGGTAACGGGTGGGGCCGCGATGGCCCGCGATTATCTCGAGATCTTCGGCCGCAACATCGACGCCGTGCTGGATATCGGCGTCCCCGCGGCCCGGCTGGCCGGCATGGTCAAGGGGCTCGTCGATCCTGCGGAGTTCTTCGACGAGTTTACGGGCCACGATGTGCTGGGCAGCCACCGCGAGACGGGACGCTATCATGTCTCGATCCTGGACGACCATGACATGGTGGGTCGAGCCAAGCAGCGGTTTGCGACGGGGGTCGAGATCCCGAGCCGCTACGAGCAGGTCGCCCACGCCGTGGGCGCCCAACTCACGATCCTCGGGATTCCGTGCATCTATTACGGCACCGAGCAGGCGTTTGACGGGACGGACGCGCGCGGCGACCCCACGGTGGACGGCGGGTTCGAGGACCGCTACATTCGCGAGTCGATGTTCGGCAGGACGTTTGGGGCCTTCGAGACGTCGGGCTGTCATTTCTTTGATGTGAATCACCCCTCGTATCTCCGCATCGCTGCGATCGCGCGGGTCCGCGACCGCCGGGACCTCGTCGGGCTCGCGCTGCGGCGGGGCCGGCAGTACCCGCGGGAGACCTCGTTCCTTGATCGCCCGTTCTCCACCCCGGGGCGCGGCGAGCTCGTGGCCTGGTCGCGCGTCCTTCACCATCAAGAAGTGCTTGTGGCCCTCAACACGCATGGGACGGACCCCCGGGGCGCCGATGGTACCGTCGACGCCTCGTTGCATCCCGCGGGCTCGACCATGACCTTTTTGTACCGCAGCGACTGGAGCGACGAAGACCTGCGAAACCCGCCGGCCGATCAAACGGTTCCTGTCAGGCACGCGGACGGCCGCGCGATCGTCCGGATCGATCTGCCTCCCGCGGGCATGGCGATCCTCGTGTAGAGATCGTGCACCGTTCGTTGAAGGCGCGTGCCGTAGCACGGAAGGATAGGCCGCCTCCGGCGCGAATAGCGCCCCAACACTGAAAGACCCAGAGAGGCCTGCCGGGGCAGAGAAACCTGGCAGGTCTCTGTGTTTCTGGAGATCGTCCGCATTCGTCCGGGCCGCCAGGCGACCCGGGCCGCTCCTGATGACCATCAGGAAAGGGGGTGGTGACCTCGCCGGACTCCGCCGGCGCTGGAAGGTTCAATCATTCGCACAAGGGGGGAAGAGTATGTCTATGGGAACGCAGCCCGGTCAGACTCAAGTGGTGCCCTGTTGTCCCGAACTCAAGGACGACTGTCCATGCGACGTCCTGGACTTCCACTACCGCCTCACCTACAACACCACCGTTCGGATTGGACAGGAGAGGCGCATTGTCCCGGTCGAGGTCAAAATCCATGCGCGGATCGAGCGCTGCCCGGGGCCGCTCGCGCTG